>PGXU01000131.1 GCA_002839335.1 Spirochaetae bacterium HGW-Spirochaetae-4 | reverse complement strand
ACTCCCGAACGGAGCAAACGCCCGCCAAGCAGCATGAATCCCAGCTCGGTCATCGCGGCGAACGCCATGAGGATGCTGACCAATTCCCCGCGATGCAATTCCTCCGTCACATACAGTGGAAAGAAATTCGCGATCGCCGCCATGGCCAGGCGATTCATCGCGATCACCGAGATCCCGATAATCAACTTCCGGCTGAACACGGCTTCCTTACCTTCTGAACGCCAAAAATTCCAGGTTATCTTCCGACGCTCGTGCTTGGCTATCGCCTCATCAGGTTTCAATATCGCGAGAGCCCCGAGATACAGGCAGGTGGCGACACCAGCCCACAGGAGCATGGACCGGTTGTCGGTTACATGCAGTACTCCGCTGAACTGGAAGAACAGGCTGAAACTGATGAAACCCAACGTTCCCGAGGAACGCAACTTGGTGTATTGCCACAAATCCGATCCGATCCGATGCATGAACATGGCGTCTTGGATTGGCCAGACGGGCTTGAAGAAAAAGGCCAGCAGGATAATCGAGGCTACTGTGGCAACCGGATGACCGAAGAGTGTCAATGGGATGGTGAAGGCAAAGGTACCCATCGTGATGAACAAGAGCACCATGCGTGGACGCCCTGTCCTGTCGGCCCAGTCGGCAAGTATGAACGGACTGATGATACCGACAGCCTCGAACAGGCCGAGCAGCACACCAATGCTTGCATGGCTGTATCCGTGGTTGCGGATTATGATCTGCAGGTACGGAACCAGAATTGCCGATATCGTGTGGACGAAAAACGCGGGCAGGTACAGTTGCGACATAGGCCGAGTGTATGTTTGTGCAGAAAAAAAGACAATAGAAGCGAGTGGGAATATTTCTGAAGAAAAACACCTCCAGATGTGTCATAAGCTAAGCCTTCTACTGCCAACCAAGTCGATCAGAAAACGGCTAACATTTTGCTGTCCTACGGAAAACCCTTTGCTCCACCCACCAATTCCCGTTTGTCGGTGATTATGAAAACTTGGGTTATTACGTACCAATGCATGAATTGGCACCAAACACGAGAAGATTACGCTGACATCAACGTGCAAACAGAACCATGGATTCATGTAATGACCAATTGATTTCATTTCACCCCTTCACGGAACACTTATGACATAGTATACTCTAGTCATGAAACGGATCCTGGTCCTGATGGCAGTAATTTTCTTTGCATGTGGTCTATCGTTATCGGCTGCTACGGTAGATCCGGTGTGGTACGACATAGACTTCTCGCAGGAAGACTGGTTGGCAAGCAATACCCACAACCTCACCTGGGGCGGCAGCAACATGTACGTGGGCCATGTCGACATGGGACGTGCCAGGAAATATGATAGGACTGCTTCATGGGAAGCTTGGACCGACGGATGGCACTCAAACGTCACTATGGTCGTCACCTCATCCGATTCGCAGGTCAGACTGGTGAATGTGAACGATCCGACCAAGTATTTCCTTGCCCAACTCATATTCCCATTGAACTCGGATATCGCCGGAAGTCATACCTACACGATCGACAGTTCACCATACACGATTCAGACCCCCTTCAACTGGTATGCAGGCGGAAACTTCGACCTTACGGTACTCCCCATGACCGGGGACCCGGCCGGGTACGAAGGAACCTATACGACATTCTTCCGCTTCAGGGTGTATGCCGACTACGGTACCGCCGACGAGATATTGCTCGAGGAAGAGGTGATGAATATCCTGGTGTACTTCATATCGCCGACAGCTCCTCCTCCCGGACAAACGTATTTCACCAACCTGTTGATACAGCGTTATGCAACAGCCGATGGGATCGATGTGATTGCCATGCAACAGAACCAAACCTCATTGACCGTCGGAGCCGCGACTTTCAGCTCGAACGACGCACGGAACAACATGAGCTATGCCATCCGCATAAGTCCCGCGGAGAATCCCCTTACCGGGATATTCGCCTTTCACAAGACAAGTGGCACCGGCAACGCCATCCCCTACAAGGTCCATATTCCCTCACGTACCCTTCCGGCGACTTCCGCTTTCCTTATCCCGGCCCCCGCGAAAGGACCCGCCGACTTCTGGCAAGATTTCATCGAGATAGCCATCTCCAATATGAACTATCCGAATGTGGTCTTTACCGGCGGAACGTACCAAAGCGGTTTGAAGATCGAACTTATCTCACAATGAATGGTATCGCAACTCCAGGGCAAGCCCTGGAAAGTGGAGGCTTCGCCTCCGCTGCCGCCCCAAGACAATATGAAGTGACCCCCAGTTTGCAAATCGTGGATTCACCATGCATACTGGAAAAAAAACTAACCGTATGCGGCTACCGCATACAAAT
>PGXU01000089.1 GCA_002839335.1 Spirochaetae bacterium HGW-Spirochaetae-4 | reverse complement strand
CCCGCCGCAAAAAATTCCTTGATATGTTCATATTTCTTTATGGTATTGCCGCAACTCATGCGACTGGCTGAAATACCCAGGTCCTGCAGGCGTCTGAGCTCGTAGACCGAGGCTACATCGAAGTTGGATCCCAAGCGGTCGAGCAACCGCAGCACGTCGACGGCCGGATTTGCCTTTACCGCATAGTAAATCTTCG
This sequence comes from Spirochaetae bacterium HGW-Spirochaetae-4, assembly GCA_002839335.1. GTDB lineage: Bacteria > Spirochaetota > Spirochaetia > Sphaerochaetales > Sphaerochaetaceae > UBA8525. The sequence goes on along the minus strand of PGXU01000089.1, from coordinate 11,863 downwards.
TAAACGGTAACGCTTCCTGCAATTCGGCGAACTTTTCCTCGATAATATCGGAGAGGATCAATTGAAAAGGTGTCTCCCTTGTGCGGGAGAAATCCAGTACACGCTGCAACCGTTCATCGGTCATTATTTCAGTTCTTTCCATAGGGCTGACTATGGGGTCAATAGTGGCTTGTGTCAATATTCATCGGGTCAAACAAATCAAATTATCGACAATTGACCACATGGCGGTCGCTGGTGATTCCGTAGCGCAACGAACGGAGATTGTTTTCGTGCTCTTCCCACTCGATCGTGAGATGGAGCAATCTCCAATCGGAATTCGTCACCGGTGTGATTTGCCCGTCGTGGTCGAAGTTTTTTCCCAGATAGATTCCCGGTGCGCAGGGGAACGGAATCTCCAACGGATGCTCCTCATGTGCCGGTACACACAATCGGCGTATCTCCTCAGTGGTGTGCAGCCACCCGTCGTCCGAAGCTCCAAGAAACAGGTACCCGCCAACGGTCATGAGGTGTCCGAACGATACCTCTTGTGGCATGGGCGGTATGGAAAGTTGCTCGAATGGGGCGAACTGGTGGGAACTCCACACGATGGGAACCAGGGGAAGGAGGCTGATGTGGGAGATGTCTCCGGTTTTTTTCCAAAAAGAATTTTGCAGCCGTCGCACATGCGCCGAAGCTGTTTCGGAGAGGCCCAGTGCTATTGCAAATAGTTTTTTCATCGATTCTCCTTGGTTCCTACCGGTTCGTATCGTAGGGGAGTACTCGGGAAATTTCAAGTTCCTTTTGGCTCTAGGTATTTACACATCCAAGATATTCTGCTATGTTTCTGTGAGTTGTGGGATGTCTCGTGCAACAATGCTCTGAAATACGGGTTCGGGACGCTCGCCCCAAGTGTGAATGTCAAGGACAAGGTGGATATAAACATGGCACGTAGATGTGATATTTGTGGAAAGGGAACTGTCGCTGGAAACAGTGTCACCCGTAAGGGTCAGGCAAAGAAGAAGGGTGGCGTAGGTCAGCATATTGGTGTGACCACCAAACGTGTGTTTAGACCGAACATCGTATCAGTCAAGACTCTCATCAATGGAACGCCCCGGACGATCAAGATTTGCACGCGATGCTTGAGAAGCGGCAGGGTCCAGAAGGTAGTATAACCATACCTTCATCAAACTGGTAAAACCAGACGAGAGCCCTGCAAGGGCTCTTTTTTGTTTTTCGTAACTCATATTACCTAGTACATAAGAACCACAGCAGGTGGACGGGAGGATGAAACGTGAACGGAATTCAGGTACATGCCATCGAAGGTTCGATGATTGTAGCTCCCAAGGGAACCGACAGGTTGTTGGCAATCCGCAAGGAAGCGCACGGACAAGCGATGGTTCTGGTCATCGCACCGGTTTGCGACGGTGAACTCGAACTGTCCGATCTGCTTGCCGCCGCCAAGGACCACGACGAACGGTTGTGGGGCATGATGGAAAGCAGGACGAATGCTTGGAATTCACTGGTCGAGACGTTGATCCCGGTCACCTATCGTCCCGAAGTACAAGACGAGATCAAGCAAGGTTTCGGTGCGGTCGAGGATATCCTGCGTGCCATCTGGCTTGTCGGAGACATTTCCCCTGGTTCCGGCAGGTATGTCGATGCTATCGTCGGAGGATGGGCAGCCGCATTGTTGCGCGAAGCGTTCAGAAGCCATGGACACTCCTGTCGGATCCTCAATATCCGGGAAGTCCTGGACAATCCCGCGTTCGGGATCGGCGGACAGGAGACGATTCTCCTTACCGGCGAGCTTGTGCAAAGCGAAGCGGCACCGCGCGACCGGGATGCCGAATTCTCCGCCGCCCTGGTCGGCAGCATGCTGAAGGCATCGTCCATCACCTTCTGGAACTTGAACCACCTGGTCACCACCGCAGATATCGACGATGTCCCCAGCGCAGCTGTGATCGACTGCCTTACCTATGCCGAAGCCACCGAGCTCTCGTTCTTCGGATCTCCCGTCATCCACCCCCAGCACATGGTTCCGGCCATGGCGAAACGGATTCCCCTGAATTTGCGGTCGTTCGCACACCCCGACCATATCGGGACTACCATCGACGATGAAAAGGGCATGGGCTCGAACCGACCGGTGAAGGGATTCTCGGTCATCAGGGAAATCGCCCTCATAAATGTGGAGGGTGCCGGCATGATCGGCGTTCCAGGCATTGCCCAACGGTTGTTTGCCGCCATGCACGAATCCGACATATCCGTTGTCCTCATTTCCCAGGCCTCCAGTGAATATTCGATCTGTTTCGCCGTTCCCTCGGAGCAGGCGGCGTTGGCCTGTGCAATCGCAAGAAGCACCTTCAACCCGGAAATCGGCGCCCACCGCATCCATAGCATCGATGTTGAGATGGGCTGTGCGATCCTTGCCGCGGTCGGAGAGAGGATGCCGGGGGTTCCTGGAATAGCCGGAACCTTCTTCGGCGCATTGGGCAAGGCGCATGTGAACGTGCGTGCCATAGCCCAGGGGTCCTCGGAGCGTAATATCAGTGCGGTCATCAAGGAAGAGGATGCGCGCAAAGCGCTCAGGGCATTGCATGCGGGCTTCTTCCTCTCCAACCAGGCCCTCAGCGTGGGGTTGTTCGGACCGGGAAATATCGGCGGAACCCTGCTGGACCAGGTCGCTGCGGAAATGCATCGCCTCAATGGCGAATTCGGTGTCGATATCCGTATCCGTGCCATTGCGAATTCAAGCAAGATGTTGCTCGACGAACAGGGGATCGATGTGACCAGGTGGCGGGAACTGTTTGCCGAGCAAGCGGTGAAGCTCGATGTGAAGGCCATGGTGAAGCATGTCAGCGCATCCTATTTTCCCCATGCCGTTCTGATCGACTGTACCACCAGCGCGACGTTGCCGACCCATTATGTCGGTTGGATCGAGCGCGGAATCCATATCGTGACTCCGAACAAGAAGGCCGGGACCGCACCGTATCCCGCCTACCGCAAGCTCATGGATACGGGACGCCAATTCGGCAAGCATTTCCTCTATGAAACCACCGTTGGGGCAGGATTGCCGGTAATCGGCACCTTGAAGGACCTGATCCAAACCGGTGACAGGGTGCGCAGCGTCGAGGGAATCGTCTCGGGCACCCTGGCCTATCTGTTCGCCAATTATGACGGAACCGTACCTTTCAGCACCCTCGTCCGGGGAGCGAAGGACATGGGATACACCGAACCCGATCCGCGTGACGACCTGTCCGGTATGGATGTGGCCCGCAAGACCGTAATCCTTGCCCGTGAGATGGGGTATCAGGTCGAAGTGTCCGATATTGCCGTCACCTCCCTGGTGCCCGAGGCATTGCAGGATGTGCCGCTGGCGGAATTCATGGAGAAGATGGAACTCATGGACGACCATATCCTGAAGCTCTATCGCGACGCGGAGGCGGCCGGCAAACGGTTGCGGTATGTCGGTAGGGTAGCCAAGGATGGCAGTTGCAATGTGGAGTTGGCCGCGTATCCGGTGAGCCATCCGTTCGCACAGTCCAAGGGAACAGACAATGTGGTTGCGTTCACCACCGACCGTTATCATGTGCAACCGTTGGTGATCCAAGGACCAGGGGCCGGTCCAGAGGTGACTGCCGGCGGCGTGTTCGCCGACCTGTTGCGCCTCAGTTCCTTCTTGGGCGCACGGCTGTAGGAGGCTGGACATGCTGTTTGTAAGTACCCGCGGGAAATCACCCGCTATCAGTGCATCCGAGGCAATCCTGCAGGGACTTGCACCCGATGGAGGGTTGTATGTCCCCGAATACTTCCCGCATATCGCGCTCGAGAAACTGTCTTCGGTCACCTCGTATCCCGAATTGGCCTATGAGGTATTGGCTCCCTTCTTTGTCGACGACGAGCTGGAGTCGGAATTGGCCGAAATTTGTGTCGAGGCTTTCGATTTTCCCGTACCGTTGCATTGGCATGACGGAAAGGACTCGGTCCTGGAGTTGTATTGGGGACCCACCGCCGCCTTCAAGGATTTCGGCGCCCGGTTCCTCGCCGCATCCATGGAACGCCTGTTGAAACACCGCAGCCGCAAGTTGACCATCCTGGTCGCCACCAGTGGCGATACGGGAGGAGCGGTTGCCGCCGCGTTCCACAAGCGTCCGGGAATCGAAGTGAAGGTCCTCTTTCCCGAGGGGAAAGTCTCCAAGCGTCAGCAACAACAGCTGACCTGCTGGGCCGACAATGTCGATGCCTATGCAGTGGAAGGGGTATTCGATGATTGCCAGCGGATGGTGAAGCAGGCGTTCATGGATCCGGTACTGGTTGCCGAACATGGGCTGTCCTCCGCCAACAGTATCAACCTCGGGCGATTGTTGCCCCAGATGGTGTATGCATTCCACGCTTCGCTGGAGGTGTTGGCCCGGACCGGCAAGGAGCCGGTGATGGTAATTCCCAGCGGTAATGTGGGCAACAGCTGCGGTTCCTATTGGGCCAAGGTCATGGGAGCTCCCATTTCCCGGATCGTATTGGCTCTGAACGCCAATCGGACAATACTCGACTATCTCGAGTCGGGAACATACGAGAAACGCTCGAGCCGGGCGACCTTGGCGAATGCCATGGATGTCGGCGATCCGAGCAATATGGAGCGCTTGACCCATCTGTTCGGCGATTTCGAACAGTTCAGTGCGGAAGTCTCCGCCTTCAGTGTGGATGATGCGACCATAACCGATACGATCAGGCAGGTGTGGGAGAAGCATTCCTATATGGTCTGTCCCCATACCGCAACCGGCGAGTTCGTACGCACATCCCTGGATTTGTCGGAGCCGACGGTGGTGTATGCTACCGCCCATCCGGCGAAGTTCGACACGGTTGTCGAGCCGATTATCGGTGAAACGGTGCCGGTTCCGCCACAGCTTGCCGAATTGTTGGACAAGCCGAGTGCCTTCAAGAGCATTCCGGCCGACCATACCCTGCTCTTTTCCTGAAGTCCGTACTTCCTTTTCCCCATATGCATCCCCAACCTTGACGAAACACCAGGGAAGGGGTATGTTTGTATGTGACACCACCCCTCCGGGGGTGGGGTAGAAGAAGGAGTGGATGATGAAGAAAGAGTTCGAAGTCTCCGGAATGACCTGTTCCTCTTGCGCCATACACGTGGAAAAGAGTGTACGCAAGATCGACGGTCTCGGGGAAGTCAGGGTGAACTTGCTGACCAATACACTTTCCATCGATATGGATGGAGATTCGGTGGATATAGATGACCAGAGGATCGTGAAGGCGGTGGAGGATGCCGGCTACGGGGCATCACCCAAAGTGAAACACGATGCCAACGAGGCGGTGAATTCCGCCAACGACCCCCGAGTGCATGTCGCCAAGGAGCTGAAATCGATGCGTTCGCGCTTGATCGTATCGTTTGCGTTCTCCATCCCGTTGCTCTACCTGGCCATGGGGCACATGTTCAATTGGCCGTTGCCCGGTTTGTTCCATGGAACACAAAACGCGATGACCTTCGCCTTCACCCAGATACTGCTGACGATTCCCGTGTTCATCGTGAACGGACGATACTTCAAGACCGGTTTCAAGACGTTGCTCAAACGGGCACCCACCATGGATTCGCTCATTGCCCTCGGTTCTTCGGCGGCGATGGTCTACGGAATCTACGCCATCTACAAGATCGGGATAGGCCTGGGTCATGGGGATATGGCTTCAGTCATGCGTTTTTCCATGGACCTCTACTTCGAGGCAGCTGCCATGATCCTCTCGTTGGTCCTGTTGGGGAAATATTTGGAATTGAAGGCCAAGGGACGTACCAGCGATGCGGTCTCGAAACTGATCGACCTCTCTCCCAAGACAGCGCTTGTCCTACGAGACGGCAAGGAACTGGAAGTGCCGGTTGAACAGGTGGTTGTCGGCGATACGGTCATCGTGCGTCCCGGCGGACGGTTCCCGGTGGATGGAACCGTGATCTCCGGAACCTCGGCGGTCGATGAATCCGCATTGACCGGTGAGAGCCTTCCCGTCGCGAAGGGGGAGGGAGACCAGGTGCTCAGCGCCAGCATCAACACCACCGGACGCTTGTCCTACCGGGCGGATCGGGTCGGCGAGGACACCACGCTCGCACAGATCATCAAACTGGTGGAGGATGCCAGCGCATCGAAGGCTCCGATCGCGAAATTGGCCGATAGGATCAGTGCGGTGTTCGTGCCCATCGTCATAGCGATCGCCTTGGCCTCTGTGCTCGTATGGATACTTGCAGGACAACCGATCGAATCGGCGATGGCTTTCGGTATCGCGGTGTTGGTGATCAGTTGCCCCTGTGCATTGGGCTTGGCCACTCCGACAGCCATCATGGTGGGAACAGGCAAGGGAGCCGAACATGGAATCCTTATCCGCTCGGCCGAGGCGTTGGAAACGGCACAATCGGTCGATACCGTGGTTCTGGACAAGACCGGTACGATCACGGAGGGCAAACCGAGGGTGACCGATATCCTCGTCGCACCCGCCATGGAGCGGACGGAACTGTTGTCCACCGCCGCTGCGCTTGAAGCAGCGAGCGAGCATCCCCTGTCGCTTGCGATCCTGGAGAAGGTGAGGGATGAGAACCTGGATATCCGTGAAATCGAATCCTTCGAGGCGATTCCCGGCAAGGGGTTGCGTGGAGTAGTCGATTCGGTGACCATGTTTGGTGGCAATGCGACCTATATGCGTGAAATGGGTATAGACATATCCCCCTTGGAAGATCAGGGCAACACCCTCTCGAACGAGGGAAAGACTCCGCTCTACTTTGCCCGCGGGTCTGCGTTGTTGGGCTTGATTGCGGTGGCCGATGTGGTCAAGGAATCCAGTCTCGCCGCAGTCCAACGGTTGCAGGAGATGGGACTCGAGGTCGTCATGCTGACGGGGGACAACGAACGTACGGCCCACGCGATCGCAAGCAGGGTGGGAATCTCCCGGGTGTTCGCTTCGGTCTTGCCGGATGGCAAGGAAGCTGCTGTCAGGAGCTTGCAGGATGAGGGACGCAAGGTTGCCATGGTCGGAGACGGGATCAACGATGCGCCGGCCCTTGTGCGTGCCGATGTCGGTATGGCGATCGGTGCCGGTACCGATATCGCGATCGAGTCCGCCGATATCATCCTCATGCGCAGCGATTTGCAGGAGGTTGCCACTTCGATTTCGCTCAGCAAGGCTACGTTGAGGAATATCAAGCAGAACCTGTTCTGGGCATTGTTCTACAATACACTGGGAATACCGCTGGCCGCCGGTATCTTCTTCCCATTCTTCGGTTGGCGTTTGAACCCCATGTTCGCCGCCGCCGCGATGAGTTTGAGCAGTGTGTTCGTGGTGACCAACGCATTGCGGCTGAAACGGTTCAAGCCAACCTATAGTAGACACATACAACATGCCAAGAGTGGCAAAGGAGAAATGGAAACCATGGAAAAGACGATAATGATCGAAGGTATGACCTGCATGCATTGCTCGGGTCGGGTAGAGAAGGCACTCAATGCGATCAAAGGGGTACGTGCTACGGTCGACCTGCAAGGCAAGAAGGCTAATGCGACTGTCGCGGACAGTGTGACCGACGCCATGTTGCGTGATGCGGTGAGTGAAGCTGGGTACGAGGTTGTCCAGATAGCGAAGAAGGCCTGATATGAAAGCAGACCACAAGCAGGTGACCCAGGCGTTGAAGACCGCACGCGGACAACTCGATGGGATCTTGCGGATGGTGGAGGAGGACCGCTACTGTGTCGATATCTCCAACCAGTTGCTCGCCACCGAGGCCTTGCTGAAGAAGACCAACAAGATCGTGTTGCAAGCCCATCTGCAGAGCTGTGTGAAGGAGTCGTTCGAGACCGGGACCGATGTCGACCAGAAGATTTCCGAGATCCTGAAATTGCTCGACAAGCTGGTGAGCTAGTAATCGGAAAAGATTGCCGCCCGCTAGCGCTGGTTTATAAGTGCTTCCGTACTCTCTTCAAGCCGGTATGCGAGAAAGTAGGGCAAGCTTACCAGTGTGAATGGTGTTCCGGCAGGCGTTGTCAGTTTCTCAACAGTGGGTTTTCCTGCATATAACCTGATTGCGACAGGGACTTTGCTTTGGTCGATAAACTTGTGAAGTGAACGCAAGGTTCCTGTCTTTCCCGACTTTACCTCTACAGGGAGTACTCCCAATTTTGTTTGGAGGATGAAGTCGACTTCTGCACATGAGCCCCGTTGCTCCCTTACCCAAAAAAGCGGAATATCGGATTTATAGGAATTGTTTGCAATCAGTTCCTGTGCAACGATGTGCTCTGTCAACTTGCCTTGATATATCGAGTTGAGATCTTTTGGTTTCTTGAAGAATTCCAATTGAAGTCCCGCAGAGTAATTCAACAGCCCCGTGTCGAGGAACTGTAGTCTTGGTTTTCGAGACAAGTTTTTTTGTAGTGGTATTTCATAATCGGTAGTCGGATACCTGAGATGAAGTATCATGGCCCGTTCAAGGGATCTGAAAGCCTCTCCTACTTCACGTGATCCGTAGTCCGAGTTGCCGAAACGTGCGAAGGTTATTCTATTTCCTACTTCAAGCGGAGCATTGATTATAACATGGTTGATAATATGTCTCATCGAATGGTTGCGGGCATATTTTGCTGTGTCTTCTTGATAGGATGTGAGCAAACTCTGGTAGATGGGGATAGTTGCTGAGATTTCGTCCTTCTTGAGGTATTCGCCCACGACTTCCGGCATTCCTCCGACCATTGTGTATGTATGGAAGGTTTGGAAGGCATGTTCCAATGCCCACTCCGGTATATCATCATTACCAATGTACTCCAATAGTTGGGATTCTCTTGCAGCTTCCAAGTATTCGACGAATGAGAGGGGATACAAATACCTATACTCAACCCTGCCAACAGGGAAACTAAACGTATTGTCTGCGAGTGCATGTTCAAGCAAAGATCCTGCAGAAATTACATACAGTTCCGGAAGCTTTTCATAAAAATACCTCAACAGCTGCATTGCATTCGGTGAATTCTGTATTTCATCAATAAACAGCAACACCGATTTCCCTGGGCGGATGTTTTTCGTCAAAAGTATTCTCTGATAGCACTCTGGTGCGCCTAAGTTCCCGGAAAACAGATCGACATCTTCTTTCAATTCAAGATTCAATTGAATGAATGTGTCGAATCCTTTCCCGAATTCTGTGATAAGTGTTGTTTTTCCGACCTGCCTTGCCCCACGAATAATCAAAGGTTTGTGTTGTTTCTTATCCTTCCATTCAACCAGAACCTGCATCATTTTTCGGTTAAAAATCATTATTTACCTCAAATTTTTCTGATATAATCAATTATCATTCACTTTTGTAACAGAGTCAAGGCAATTTTCAGGCAATCTTGTAACAGAATCAGGGTAATATTGAAGGAATCTTGTAACAGAATCAAGGCAATTTGCATTGGCGATGATGTAAAAAAAAGAAATTGATATTTTGAAAATGGAGCGGTACAATCATCCGGTGTGACCGATGGTTGGAGGAACCGGTATGAAACTGATGGTGTTGGTCGGAAGTGGCGATAAGATCGGTCTGTTGACGTTGCCATTTCTGGTGATTGGTCTGATCCTGAATATGCTCTTTCCTTCGCTGTTCAGTGTCGGTGGTCCTCCAAGTTGGTTGCGGGTGATTTCTATCATCATCCTGGTCCCAGGTATCGCAATCTGGATTTGGACTGTAGCCTTAATTCTCATCCATGTGCCCAAAAAGGAGTTGATAACCACCGGACCGTACTCGTGGGTCAAGCATCCGTTGTATACGAATATGGCAATATGTGTATTGCCCTGGCTCGGTTTCTTGTGCAACACATGGCTGGGAGTTTTGGTAGGCATTGTCATATATGTCGGTTCCAGACTGTTCTCACCACGTGAAGAGACTATGCTCTCGAAGATTTTTGGCAAAGCCTGGGACGATTATGTCGGCAAGGTACGGATTCCATGGCTCTAATCGACAATCCGGTCACTTGGCCAGCAACATGTCCCCATCCTTGATCCAGCCCTTCTTGCGCATGGCATAACTGAACATGAGGGACAAGAGGGCCGGCAGTACGATATGCATCAGAAGGATTTGCGGCCAGGCCTGCTCCCCCATGACTGCGATCGCATTGAATTGTCCGACCAATCCGCTGGTGCCCATTCCGGCTCCTGAGCTGTTGTTCTCCATCTTGAATACCACGGTACTGATCGGACCGAGGATCGCAGCCGTCAGGGTAGGTGGAATCCAGATCAACGGATTCTTGACGATATTGGGAATCTGCAGCATGCTCGTTCCGATTCCTTGGCTGATCAACCCGCCGACCTTGTTCTCCTTGTAGGAACTGACAGCGAATCCGATCATCTGGCTGCTGCAACCGACGACCGCAGCTCCTGCGGCAAGTCCACTCAGGCCGAGGCTGATGCATATCGCGGCACTGCTGATCGGGAGCGTAAGGATCATTCCCACGACAGTGGATACGAGTATGCCCATCGGCAGGGGATACAACGTGGTCAACGCGTTGATGAAATTTCCCAGATAGGTCATGAGTGCCGCAATCGGTGGAGCGATGAAATGGCCGACGAGTGAACCGAGCAGGATGGCCGTCAACGGAACAACGATGATATCGACTCCCGTCTTGCCTACGACCTTCTTCGCCGCTTCAGCGGCAGCCAATCCGGCGAGCATTGCTCCGACCGGTTCTCCGAGTGCCATGCGGATGATGGTGGTTCCCTCGCCCATGACGAAGGTTCCTCCACCGATCGCTCCGGTGACAGCGCTGCAGATGATACCCAGCGGTGGAGCTCCCACGGCGATCGCGACACCGACTCCGATAGCGGGGCCGGTGAGGTATTGGGTCACCATGCCGATCTGCTCCAGCAGGAGGAAGTTGGTATAGTGGCCGATTTGCTTGATGATCAGACCGATTATCAAGGAGGCGAACAATCCATGGGCCATGCCGCCGAGTACCCGGACAATATATGCTGCAGCCTTGTGTTGGGTCATGGGGAACTCCTAATTGTCGGTTGCTTCAATTGAGACGGGTCGTGGGAAGGTTCCGGATTGCCAAGACTGTGACCGAACACTCGCCGAACACTCCTTCCATATAGTCGATATAGTCTTTCGTCCGTTCAACCGGTGTATACACCTGTATGGTTCCGGCAAACCCTCCGCCGTGGACCCGGCAGGCACCGGATCCTTCCAGGAACCGTTCGGTCATGGCAAGTGCCACGGGCAGCCCCTGCTCCTTCGCAACACTCGTACTATAGAGGTTTTGGAGAAATTTGAATGAACTGTCGCCCGATTCGTTCACCAAGCCAAGATAGGTCCCCATATCCCGGTTCTGCAATGCGGAGAGCATCTTGTCCACCCGTTCGTTCTCGGAAAGATAATGGTATGCGCGGAGGATGGCCCGATCGTTTTGCACATGCTGCCGCACTGCCGAAAGCGAATCCATGAACAGGCCGAAGGGAACATCGCGCAGGACATCCCGGTCGAAGCATGCGGCTACGGAACGCATTTCCTGGGGAATCGCGGCATAGTCGGGGGTCAGGTCGGCGTGGTTTCCACCGGTATCGACAACCAACAAGTCGTAGCCCAGCTCCCTGAAATTGCAGGAAATGGGGGTAATGGAAGGATGCTCGGGGTGGGCGAAATCTATGCCGACCACGCCACCTTGTCCGCAAGCGATCTGGTCCATGAGTCCCGAAGGTTTTCCGAAATAATTGTTCTCGGCGAATTTGCCCAAGATAGCCAAATCGATAGGTTCGAGGATATCCCTGTTGTACAGGTTGTTGAACAATGTCGCGACCAACACCTCGATTGCAGCGGATGAGCTGAGTCCCGAACCTTTGAGGACACTCGTGCTGGTATTGGCCACAAACCCACCGATCTTCAGCC
>PGXU01000088.1 GCA_002839335.1 Spirochaetae bacterium HGW-Spirochaetae-4 | reverse complement strand
TACCAGAGGTATGCCAGCCCGGCGGCCCCGATACTCAGGTAGAGGAGGCTCCAGATAGCCTGCGGCGAGAGTGTCGGTACAGCCGACCAGCTGTGTTCGAAAAAGGTGATGGGAATCAATATTGCCACCCCCATGACCGATCCGTAGGCCAACAGGGCGAGGGGCGAGAGGTTTGACATGGCGGATTTGATGATTATGGAATAGGCGGCCCACGCCACCACAGCCCCCAGCATGTACAGGTCCCCGATCGCGATTCCCGACTCGATTATCCCTGCGATGTCCCCGTTGGTGATGGTCAACACAGCTCCGATCGTCGCAGCGATGATTCCCAATCCGACCATGAGCGTTATCCGCTCCCTGAACAGCACGAAGGCGATGATACTGACAACCGCGGGGGTGAAAGCGAGCATGACCGAACTACGGACCGCGGTTATGGTCTTCAGACCGGTGAACAGCAGGGCGTTGAACATGACCACCCCTACCAGACTGAGGAGGAATATCCAAACCAGGTCCTGTTTCGTCGGTTTCGGGAACCGCTTCTCCTTCATCCAAAGGGCCGGTATCATGATCAGGCTGGCTATGATGAACCTGATGCAGCTGGTGGTGAAAGCGGGAAGTTCGGCTGAAACGATACGTCCGGCGGTCAAGGCTCCTCCCCAGATAACCGGGGCCAAAAACAGTTTGATCATAGGTAATTTTGCTTTCAATGACGAAGCCGGTCGTGTTTGTCCTCGGTCATGCATGGTATCTCTCCCCGATTCATCCGTATTCCTAGAGTAGGGGACAAACGGAGCGATGTCAAACAATGGTTGTCCCGAGGTCTTGAAACCTTTCATTCAGTATGTGGTAGGTGCTATACTGATTCCATGCTTGGATATGATTGTATATGCGATGCGATCGCGCTTTTCGAACGCTCGATGGAGGGCAGTTCACCAGGAGCTCCTCCCATCAGATCGGTTGCCGAACTCGCCGAAAGGACAGGGTATTCGCCATTCCATTTTTCCCGGTTATTCTCCGCGATAGCAGGAATGCCTCCGAAAGCGTATATCCAGGGACGGCTGCTTTCCAGGTTGGCCACCGAGATTTCCGAGACCGATAGTCCCATAACCCATCTGGCGCAAAACTATGGGTATGTCGATTACGAGACCTTCGCACGAGCCTTCAAGAGCCGATTCCATATTGCCCCGAGCGCGGTCCGGAAAGATCGGTTTGTTCCCCACGGGTGCCTGCAACGGTGGGAACCACAGGTTCCCGCACATCGGGCCACCACCTCCATTTCCGGTGGGTTGGTCGGAAAAGAGGCTTTCGTACTCTGTGGTTTACCTTTCTTCATCGAACTAGGCGAAAAGTCGTTCCATAAACATTGGGCATCCTTCATGCACGTACAGGATCGCATGAACCTTGGGGGCTCCGACGATACTGCATTCCATCAATTCTCGGCATGGAATGACGATGCCGAGCTGCACGGTTTGTCTGTGCTTTGCGCGAGACGTGTGGCCGAACACAGCACGCAGCCTCCGATCTTCACGTTGCGTACCGTACCTGCCGCCGATTATGTGGTGTTCAGACACGAGGGTGGTCCCAAGGACCTTGCCTTGACGTACCAGTACATCTATGGCCAATGGTTTGCCACCCATGATCTGAAAGCATCGCTGTGTTGGGAGTTCCAGCGGTATCCGGGAAATGGGGATTTGATCGAAATCCATATCCCCATTGCATTGGTATAGACTTAGAACCGGAATTCGTTTTCCCAGTCGAACGTGCCACTGTCCTCCGCCCACAATGGCCAATGGCTGCACCACGGGGGCATTGCGACCTCCCGTATCCTATCCATACTGGGATGATATGGCTTGATATCCAATACAGGCGTATTCGCATCGGCATCTATCCAATCGATGGTCACCGTTCCCTTTTCCCTGTCGACCGAGAGTAGTTTGACCACACTCGAACAAATTGCGTTCGGTCTGATCGGACCTCTTGTCGCGAAGATACCCAACTGATGATCGCAAGACCGGTAGGGTGAATCGAACATCCACTGGTCCACTGCAATGTGAGATGCTGCATCCGCAAACCACAAGACGACCACATGGCCGAAGTCCTCCAACCCTGCCAATCCGTCTCGCAATCGGGGGATAACTTCTATCCGATACTCCCCATCCGTACGGATGTGTCCAATTTCCATGAATTCTGTTTTCATTCGTAAATCCTCCATGATTCGTAGTACGTGACAGCATTCCCTGATTACGGCGGGTCAGACAGGACTTTTCTTGCGCTACGATAGGCAAACCGTGCCATGGGTATCGATGTGCCACCGTATTGTGCATAGGGAGTCCAAGAACGTTTGGTCATGGCTGATGCAGATAAGGGCTCCACGGTATTCTGCCAAGGCATGCTCCAAGGCGATACGGGCCGGAAGATCCAGATGGTTTGTCGGTTCGTCCAACATCAGCACCGATACCGGTTGTTCGATCAGGAGGCTCAACAACAATTTCTTCGCCTCGCCGGGACTTGCCATGGCCGATGAACGGATCAGCTGCGGATCGCTTCCCAATCGCACGAGACTCGAAATGACCCGGCCTTTCGTGGAGGCATCCAACGAATCCAACTTTTCCAGGCCTTCCCGGCAGGAGCGGCTATCCTGTTCTTGGGGAACATGGGTCACCGGGATGTCCTGATCGTGCACCACAGAAAGCAGGTGGCGCATAAGGGTCGATTTCCCGCTTCCGTTGTCACCGGTGATCCCTATGCGGTCGTAGGGGCCGATCTCAAGCGGGCCGTACGCGACAGTCCGATCGGGACCCAATCGCAAGAACCCTTGCGGCAACCGGGCAATAAAATCCCGCTTGAGCGGAACACTTTCTATGGTTATACCGGCGACAGGTCCCTGCAAATCGAGCAATCTGGCGACTACCAAATCCCCTCGGACAGTCCGGGCGGTATCCTGGACCCTCGAGGTGCGTTTCTCCAATTGGCTTTTCAACCTGCCGGCCTTGCCATCTGCCCCTGAAACCCGGACTGCATCGATCTTTGCCTTTCCATCGTGATCCTTCGACGAAAAGATTCGCTTGGAACGCAACGAATCCTGTCGGGAGGCGAGAGTCGAACGGCGGGAGAGCTCCGTAGTTATCTGGTTGAGGTTCTGTGTTTCATCGCGCACACTTTGGCGTGCCGCACTGGCAATGCGGCTGGATTCATCCAAGGCGATCGAGGGGGCACAATCCATCATGCGGATATGGGGGGCATGGACGATTGCTGTCCGCTTGCAGAGGGTATCGGCCAAGGTCCGGTCGTGGCTGACCAGGATACCGATTCCATGGTATGAGCCCAGGGCGTTGGTCACCAGCTGTATTGCCGTGCTGTCGAGGTGGTTGGTCGGTTCATCCACCACCATGACTTCCGGCTCCTGCCACAGTGCGCATGCCAGCTGTGCCCGTTTGCGTTCTCCGTGGCTCAATGTCTCCCATCGGTAGAGCCAATCACGCTGTACCTGCAGAATACCGTGCAACCGACAGGCTTCCTTATCGTATGCGTAGGAGAAATCCCCATAGATTTCGGGTGGTTCGTCGGTGCGCTGTGCGATATACAACCTTGTCTCGGGACGCGTGATAAAACCGGAATCGGGTGTGAGGATTCCGGTCGCCAGTTGGAGGAGGGTGGTTTTGCCCCCTCCGTTCGCACCCAGTATCGCGGTCCAACCTTCCGGGAATACCAGGTCCACGTGTTCAAATAGGGGGATTGTCTGCTGTGTATACTGGAATCCGACCGCTGAAAAATGTATCGATTGCATGCCCATGTTGTTTGTTTCCTCTTGTTCAGGGGTGGGTACAAATCGGCTGGGCGTGGATAGACAGTGATCCCCGAACCGACCGAATGCACCTGACCCCACTACCTTCGAATTGTATGTGGATGTCCTGTTTGCCTTTCGATCTTCAGTTCTTCATCGGACCAGCTTGTCTCCTTGTGGTGGAATGCTCTTGTAATACCATAGACTAGGGTTTTCGTCCAGCGGTTTGAAATATGCATGATGAAATGGTAAAAATGATTGATAGAAGTTATTCTATACTTTTTACTATTACTAATATATAATAAAGTATAATAAAGATTAATAATACTCAATTACCATCAATTGAAAAGTGATAATTGTACCTAAATTGTGATAATGTATGCAACAAAGAACATATTTCCCATACATCCCCATGGAGAATAGGATGGCAAAAGGTTCGAAGGTCCTACATATCGTCCGATACGGATTTCTTGTAATCGCACTACTGGTCATAGGGCTTGGAGTTGTTGTGTACATCAATACCGAACGATCGGTGCTCGTGCAGGACCACATCAATCGGACCGGGAGTATCCTTAAACATTCCGGTGCGGTTTTGACTCATCTGAATGATCTGGTCAATTCGGCGAGGGGGTATCTCCTTTCCGGACTGGAACTCAACCTGCGTAGGGTTGAGGAAGCCTCCTTGCGTTATGAAGCCAGCATGGGCGAGTTGAAAAAAGTGGTAGCCGACAATCCTATACACATGCAACGGATCGCGCATGTCGATACCAGTTACCTTGCGCTGAAAGCAGAAGTTGTCGAGCCATTGCTGCAATTCAAGCCGGAGTCCACCTTTCAGGGTTCAGCTCCCCTCGAACAGGAGGTGTTCCAAAACATTTCGAGCAAGAGTCGCTTCTATCTCGATGAGCTGACCCGCCTGATCGGTGCCATAAACCGGGAGGAGGAACAACACATACAAGATATCATCGCAGATAACAACCGGTTGGCAACCGTTGAGTGGTTCTTGAACATCTTGGCAACGTTGATTGTGTTGTCCATCGTCCATACATTGTACCGGCTCACGACCAAGCGGATCAGGAAAGCTGAGAGCGAACAGCTGCGGTTTGACCAGGAGTTGGGGGAGAATCACGATCGCCTCGCAAGTTTGATAGAGGCGACGCGGGTAGGGACGTGGGAATGGGATATCCCGACCGGAATCATGAGTTTCAACGAACGGTGGGCGCAGATGCTTGGCTATTCCCTCGAGGAATTGGAGCCTCAACATATCCAGGTTTGGAAGGATCTGATGCATCCGCAGGACCTGAAGGTCTCGGAGAGCTTGTTGGAGAAGGTCTTTTCACGTGATGTGGATTATTACGAATTGGAATGTAGGATGAAACATAAGGATGGCCACTGGGTATGGGTGTTGGAACGCGGCAAGGTGGTTTCGTGGTCCCCAAGGAATGTTCCGCTACAGATGGCTGGTACCCATGATGATATCAGCGGGCGAAAACGGATAGAACGTCTCTTTTATATTGAAAAGAACAGGTTGGAGGCCACCTTGATGTCCGTTGGGGATGGCGTGATAACCACCGACATGCATGGCAAGGTTGTCATGCTCAACAAGGTTGCGGAGAATCTGACCGGCTGGACGATCCAAGAAGCGAAGGGAGAGGATTTTGGCGATGTTTTTACCACGATGGATGCCAATACGGGTGCCCCGGGAGACAATCCGGTGAAGCGGGTATTGGAATCGGGGGTTGCGGTGGAATTGTGGGACGACTCCATCCTGGTGGCAAAGGATGGTATCGAGCATTTTATCAACGACAGTGCGTCGCCCATCAAGGATGAACAAGGTTCGATGAATGGGGTGGTATTGGTCTTCAGGGATTGCTCGCATAACCGAACCGAGCGTGAGACTATCCTCCGACTTGGATTTACCGACCAGTTGACTCAACTGCAAAACCGCCGGGCATATGATATGGAACTCGAACAGATGCGTCAGGCAGATTTGTTTCCCATCGCCTTCATCCTTGCCGATGTGGACGGCTTGAAATTGGCCAACGATGCGTTCAGCCATGACACCGGAGATCTGTTGTTGCAACGGGTGGCGAATGTGCTGAGGGAGGTCTCGGCTCCAGGCGATCTGCTCGCGCGTGTCGGAGGAGATGAATTTCTGGTTCTCATGCACCAAACCTCGCAGGAACTTGCAGAGGATCGTGTGCATCAAATCGATAGGAAATTGCGGGAAGAGAAAGTCGGCCATATGACCATTTCCCTTTCAACTGGCATAGCCCTGTTGCCGACTGGCGAAGTGGATCCGGCATTGGTTTACCGCCATGCCGAAAGGAGAATGTATCGACAGAAGTTGACGGAAAGTCCGAAAAGGAAAAAGCTGATCATCGAGACGCTCCTGTCGGTGCAACATCAGAACTATCCCAGGGTTAAGATCCATAGCGAACAAGTCAGCCTGTTGTGCGGGATGCTGTCAAGGATGCTGGAATTGAATGAACACGATACCGAAACGATGCAACGGGCAGGGTTGTACCATGATTTGGGTAAGATCGCCATGGACCAGACTATCCTGGAAAAACCAAGTTCCCTGAACGAACATGAATGGTATGACGTGAAGCGCCACTCCGAAGTCGGGTACAACATCCTCCGCTCCGTTCCGGAATACTTTGATATTGCGGAGACTGTCCTGTATCACCACGAGCGGTGGGATGGCAATGGATATCCGAAAGGACTGGCAGGGAATGACATTCCCCTGTATTCGCGCATGCTCAGTATTTGCGATGCCTACGACGCGATGGTTGGGACAAAGCCCTATGCTAACGCTAAAGGAAAATCAGAAGCACTGCAGGAGATCATGGAATTTCGGGGTTCCCAATTCGATCCTGACCTGGCCACATTGTTTGTTACCATGATGTCCCGTGAAAATTCATAATCTCGGACAGATATGATTCTGTATTCCAAAATTTGGTGGTAGTATGGGCTTGGAGTAATTATGGAACTTATCGGAGCTGAATTTTTTTCCATCATCGTTGTCGCCGCAATTCTCTTCGACAGGTGGAAAGTGCAGAAGCAAAACAGTTCGCTTCCTGCCGACAAGACCTTTTTGAAACTGCTGGTGGCATACGCCGGATTTCTCGTCATCGCACTGTTCAACCATGCGAGCATACTGCAGGTGATCCAATATCCAATTATTTTGGAACGGAGCATCACCATCGTCCATCTTGTCACATTCCCCCTGTTTATCCTCTACTGGCTCTTGTCGATCGAATCGCAACTGCTCGAAAGAAAACCGTTAGTGATCCTGGGTATCCTTCAGATAGGAACGTCGACGGTATATGCCATCTACTCGCTGGCGGATATCCTCATAGACCGATCGTATATACTCGACGAAACGTTGAACGTAGTCGGCGGGAATGGTTTCAACAGCACGGTACTGCTCAGCGTCGTGTATTGCGCGTTGGCACTGGCAATAATCGCGATATCTTGGAAAAAGATTGAATTGGGAAAGCATCTGCTTTTTTTTATCGTTCCCTTGCTCCTCATGGTTTCCATGGTATTCTTCCATCTGTTCAAACACCACAACCTCTTTACCCTGAGCACATCATTCATCCTGCTCATGAATTACATGTTCTTCCTGCGCAAGCGCTTGGAAATCGATGCTTTGACCGGGGTGCCGAACCAGAACGCTTTCATGACCCGACTCGAATGGATACTCAAGCAAAAACACGAAGCGACGGTGTTTGTCCTGGATATCGAGAATTTCCGGTTCATCAACCACCGCTACGGTACTGCGGTGGGAGATGCGTTGCTGCAATCGTTCGCAACATACCTTTCCTCGTTGGTCAAAGACGCCGATGTATTCAGGATCGCCGGCAACCGCTTCTCGGTCGTTGCATCCAAGCTTTCACACAACGAGATTGTCCGTGTGGTGAATCGGTTCAAGGTCAGGATAGCCCAACCTTGGGAAGTGGCGGGTGCCAGCATCTCCTTCCATGTCAATGTTGCGATTATCGAGCTGCCGGATCATGCCGAAGCTAAAGACCAGGTAGTGGATACCTTGGATTTCACCCTATCCGAGATCAAGTCGAGACGTAGGCAACCGATCGTGATATACAGCAAGAGGCTTATGCTATTGCGGCAAAGGCGGTTGAATATCTTGACCGCACTACGTAACGCGATCAGCAACGAATCGATGGTGGTAGTCCACTACCAGCCGATTTATGATACCTCCACGGGACACTTGGTCTCCGCCGAAGCACTCATGCGATTGCAGGATGACCAGTTGGGGTTGCTGATGCCCGGCGAGTTCATTCCGTTCGCCGAAAATACCGGGCTCATTGTCAATCTGACGGAAATCATGCTCCGCAGGGTGTGCACATTCCTGACAAATCACGAGACAGCGTTCAGACACCTGCGCCATATCTCGATCAATGTCTCGGCGGAAGATTTCTCCTCCTCGGATATGGCGAGGCGTTTGCTGGATATCGTCGACAATTCGGGGGTGAAGGCTTCACGCCTTAGTTTCGAGATGACCGAATCGTTGTTGCTCGAATCGTACGAAACGGTGAAGAATTCGTGGGGAGCCTTCGCTCAGCGGGGTATTACATTGGCCTTGGATGACTTCGGGACCGGCTACTCCAATCTGGAGGCCCTGGTGAACATGCCGTTCGACATCGTCAAGATAGACCGGAGTGTAGTCTCCAACTCCACCAACAACTTCGAACTGATCACCCTCATCAGTGTCGTACTGGAACGATTGGGCAAAAGCATGATCGCCGAGGGAGTGGAAACCCAGGAGCAGGTTGAATTTGTCCGGGCAGCCGGGATCGACTGCATGCAGGGGTACTTCTTCTCCAAACCCGTGCCCGAGGAACATTTTCTCAACCTGCTTCGGTACGACAACGCCAAGTAGTTACCAGATCCGGATGCTTCCTCCCGCATAGACTGCAAGATTCTTGAATGTATTCAATATGGACACGCCGCCGTAGGTGGTGAAGTTGGGGTTGATCATGTAGTTCAACTGTGCGCGTATATCCAAATCGAACGGATTGGCAAGCAGCGTGGAAGTGGAGTAGTTGATATTCACGATTCCTTCTGCCCAGAGACGGTAGTTGTCGGGGAGGTACCGCACGGTTCCCGAAGCTCCCAGAATCGCATAGAACTTGTCTGTATGGTCGGTTTCGTATGCCAGTCTCACACCGGCATCCGCGCCAAGATGAAGCATATCTTCGATGAGGAATCCACCGTATTCTCCATACAGGTAAAGCGATCCGCGGAAATCGGTCGTGGTGGTAGAGAATCCCTTGTCGTACGAGACACCCGGTGTGAGCCGAATTGCCGCTTCCCAACCGTGTTGGAGACCTACATAACGGGCCATCTCGAACTTGTAGCGTTGGGAATTGCCCAGTACCGCCAGATCGAGGACTTTATCCGGGATGCCCATCGCTGCTGCGATATCGGAGAAGTAGTTGAAATAGTTTCGGCTGAAATCGTCGTTGAATTCCAAAAGCCGCTGATTTTCCTGGTACATGATCTGGGCGACCTTACGGATATTCTCTTCGGTCGGCGTCACCCCGAGATACTTCATGATGGTTTCGATACGCTTGAGGGTATAGATGCTATAGAGTCTTCCCACACCGGCCTCTCCATACGGGAACACATCCAATTCGATTTCCGAAGTTCCAGGAAAAGGAACGAACCCCCACAGACCGAACGAGGCACCCACGGTGAAGAACCCCTTCATCGAGCCAAGGTCCAACGTATAGCTCTTATAGGAAGGATCCACGTCAAAGTCGAAGCTGAGCAGACTGTTTCCGAACGACAATGTTCCGCTCGCATCGATATTCAACGTGGTATCTTCGGTCCTGCGATACCATTGGTAATCGGCGTCCGCACCGATATTGAATCGGGCGTCGGATGGGTCTGTGTCCAATTCGAGACGAACGACATCCGCGCCGGGTACTCCCCCGACACCACCTTGGACCTCCATAGTGCTGAACTGCTCGGGAATCACCAACGTGTACAACCCGGTAGAAGCCGCCGCCGATATCAAACCGATTCCGGCTACTATGAGACACACAGCCAATACTACTCTCTTCATGGTTCGCATCCTCCTATCCTGACGTGACTGCAACGAAATGGGATGCCTTGTGCTATCCCATCGACAGTATCAGTATTATCGAGGTTTATGGAGAAATCAATGAATATTGGCGGTTTAATGACAAGTATTGTGCTATAAATAGTAAGATGATTGAGCTTATTGGTGAAAACAGTTTCATGTCACCTGCACCAAGTGTCTCGTCAAGCCTTCTTGGGTACCTTGATGGTCAAGGCGAACAGCGTGTTTGCCAAACCCAGTAGGGCGGACATGGTGAACAGCATTTCGATTCCGGTCCTTTGCCAGATCAGACCTCCGAGTAGGGCGATGATGACACTGATCAAGTGGTTCACCGAGATCCCGGTGGTTATGGTGGAGGTGATCTCCTGTTGGTTGTCGGCGATATCCTGCACATAGACCGTCGAGGCGAGGCTTCCCAGCGAAAGGATGGAGTCGAGCACAAAATTGACACACACGACGATATAGGCCACCTCGAAGGAGAACAATCTGTGGCTGAACCCATAGAAGAAGCAGACCACTATGAGCAGCAATGTGTCGGTGACCATGATGAACTTGTACCCGAGACGGTCGATGAGTCTACCGACCAGGGGAGACAACAGCATGCCGAACACGGCACAGATACCCAACAGCAGTGATATCACGGATGTGTCGGCGCCATACTGGAGGATAAGCACATAGGGGGCGAAGGTAATGAACACCTGTTTGCGTGACCCGTAGAAAATCTCAAGGCCATAATACTTGCCGAATTTCCTGTTGAAGTAGAGGCGGCTCCGTTTGACCGCTTCTCCCCTGTCACGCAGGGCGAGGGCCACCAGTGTCGCTCCCACCAATAGGATCGTTGCGAGGAAAAAGATGATCTTGAAGCTTCCCAAGGACCCTTTCTCTATGCCGAGCCGGGGGAAAATGAGGAACAATCCGGTAACCAACAGGAAACCGATGATATTTCCACCATGGCTGATGGCCGAGGTGATGCCGAGCGAGGCTCCACCTTTACCGTTTTTTGCCAGGTGTAGGGAAATCGTACTCTTCACCGGCATGACGATATGTTCGCCCAGGCTGTAAAGCACCATGAACAGGATAACCACCACTTTGCCGGTTCCGAACAGAAGTAGGCCCAAGGTGCCGGTGAGGGTAATGGCCGTGCCCAGTTTGAACACCTTGGACTCGCTGAACCGGTACATGGTTGCCAGGATGAAGATCAACAGCAACCCCGGCAACTCGCGGAAGAATTCGACTATGCCCCGCTCGAACTCGTTTATCCGTACAATCTCAGCCAGATAGTTGTCTTGGATACCTTTGTATAGACCGTGGGTAAGGCCGACCAACAGCATGACGAAGAGGAATCTATAGACGCGTGTGGAATCGACATAGATATCCTTCGTCCGGCTGTTCATAGCACGAACGTTTCCAGCGGAGGAAAGCCATTGAATTCAATGGCGGAGTAGCTGCTGGTGTAGGCCCCCGTGGAGAGCCAATAGAGCCGGTCGCCCACGGCGAGGCTCAACGGCAGGTCATACCGGTAATCCTCGTACAAGGTATCCATCGAGTCACACGTCGGACCTGCGAGCACCACCTGCTCTGTCGGACCGGTGCGTTCACAAAATATGGGGTAGTGTATCGCTTCGCCCAAGGTCTCCATGAGACCACCGAACCGTCCGCAATCCTGATAGACCCAACGTTCCAGGGCAGTACGCGATTTTCGAGAAATCAGTACGATCTCGCTGACCAGGACACCGGAATCTCCCACAAGGGAACGGCCCGGTTCGATGAATATCTCGGGAAGGTCGTCACCGTAGTCTTCGTAGAGGTACCGTTTTATTTCCTCGGCATAGGTCTGGACCGTATTGGTCTTCTCCCGGTAGGTTGCCGGGAATCCGCCACCCATGTTGATGCATTTGAGTT
This sequence comes from Spirochaetae bacterium HGW-Spirochaetae-4, assembly GCA_002839335.1. Classification (GTDB taxonomy): domain Bacteria; phylum Spirochaetota; class Spirochaetia; order Sphaerochaetales; family Sphaerochaetaceae; genus UBA8525. The sequence continues at coordinate 275 of PGXU01000088.1, read as the reverse complement.
CCAGGTCCTCGTTTTCCTTCAACCACGTGAACAGGTAGTTTACCTTGGACAGGGCACTGTCCCATGCGGTGATATCGCGTTGCTGGGAGCCGACATGGAATGAAAGCCCCCAGGGAACCAGTCCAAGTTTCCGGGCAAGTATGAGAAGGTCTCCGGCCAAGTCGGGACTGCACCCGAACTTCCGCGACAGCGGCCAATCGGCGGTTTGGGCGCCTTCGGCCATGAGCCGGACCATTACCCTGGCCCCGGGAGCCGCTTTGGCGATATTGCGGAGA
>PGXU01000006.1 GCA_002839335.1 Spirochaetae bacterium HGW-Spirochaetae-4 | reverse complement strand
GCGGGAGTAGCCGTGTTGTATGCGGCGGTACTTGGATTCTTCGTGTATCGTGAACTGAAATGGAAGGACGTATTCAAGGCGCTCAAGAAGACCTTCATGATGTCGAGTTCGATCATGATCATCGGTGGCTTCACCATGATCTTCACGTGGATCCTTGCAGTCGAACAGGTTCCCGCTATGATCGGGAACTTTCTCGTTTCCTCGGAAATACCGTGGTGGGTTGTCTTCATCTTCCTGGACCTGCTTATCCTGGTCCTGGGAACATTCCTCGATGTCACCCCATGCATACTGCTCATAACGCCAATCCTACTGCCGGTCATGCAGCAGTTCGGGATGAACGAATTGCAATTCGGGGCTGTCATCATAGTCGGTTTGGCGATCGGCCTGGTGACTCCTCCTGTCGGCATGTGCCTGAATGTGGCGAGCAAGATTTGTGGCATGTCCATCATAGACATCTTCAAATCCGCGGCCCCTTTCATCGTTTGCAATATCATCATATTGTTTTTGGTTACCTTTGTGCCAGCAACCTCGCTTTGGTTGCCGTCATTGATGTAGAAAGAGAATTTTTCAATAGGAGTTCAACATGGAAGTACGCGAATCTGTGAATTCGGCCTACGCCGAGCGAATGAATACCCAGGAGATGCGCAGCAATTTCCTCATTACCGATCTGTTCGCCCCTGGCAAGGTTTCTATGACCTACAGTCATGTGGATAGGATGATTACCGGCGGCATCACCCCGTCCGGCAAGACCTTGGAGATTCCGGTAGGCAAGGAAATGGGAACCGCCTTTTTCCTCGAACGCAGGGAGATGGGAATCATCAACATCGGTGGTGCGGGTACGGTTGTTGTCGATGGTACCGAATATCAAGTGGGTCCACGCGACGGATTGTATATCGGCATGGGAGCGAAGGAACTGGTGTTCGCCAGCCAAAAGGCTTCCAAACCGGCCAAGTTCTATTTCAACAGTGCGCCGGCGCACCATACCTATCCCACCAGGCTCGTCACCTTGGCCGATTCCAGGAAAGTGGCGCTCGGTTCGGCCGAAGAAGGAAATAAACGGGTAATAAACCAATATCTTCACCCTGCGGTCCTGGAGACCTGCCAACTGGTCATGGGCATGACGATGCTGGAACCAGGTTCCATGTGGAATACCATGCCGGTGCATACCCATGAACGGCGTATGGAGGTGTATCTCTATTTCGATATGCCCGAGGACCGGGTGGTGTTCCACTTCTTCGGCAAGCCGGACGAGACGAGGCACTTGGTTGTCCGCAACGAACAGGCAGTGATAAGTCCCTCATGGTCGATCCATTCAGGGGTCGGAACCGGAGCCTACACCTTCATTTGGGGTATGGTGGGAGAGAATCAGACCTTCGACGACATGGACCATGTCTCCATGGCGAATTTGATGTAAAGGGGAGAACCATAATGATTCTGGATGATTTCAGGTTGGATGGAAAAGTAGCGATAGTGACTGGAAGCAGCACCGGTCTCGGTCATGGCGCGTGTGTCGGATTCGCCGAAGCGGGTGCCGATATCGTCGGGGTCGATTATGTCGATTCCACCGAGACGAAGGAATTGGTGGAGAAGTCGGGACGCCGGTTTCTCAATATCAAGGAGAACCTCCTCACCATTGAACCAATAGAACGTATTGTCGCGCAAGCGGTAAAAACCTTCGGACATGTCGACATTCTCATGAACAATGCGGGTATAATCCGACGCGTGGATGCGATCGACTACTCGGAGAAAGATTGGGACGAGGTCATGGCGATCAACAGCAAGACGGTGTTCTTCTTCAGCCAAGCGGTGGCCCGGCAATTCATCAAGCAGGGAACGGGAGGAAAGATCATCAGCATCGCGAGCATGTTGAGTTTCCAGGGTGGCATCCGTGTCCCCTCCTACACTTCGAGCAAGAGCGCAGTCATGGGCATGACCCGTGCCATGGCGAACGAATGGGCGAAACACGGCATCAACGTGAATGCCATCGCACCCGGATACATGGCGACCAACAACACAACGGCATTGCGGGCCGATGGAGCCAGGAGCGCTGAGATTCTGGGACGAATCCCCTCGGGAAGATGGGGAAATCCAGAGGATATCCAGGGAGCTGCGGTATTTCTCGCCTCGAAAGCCAGCGACTATGTGCAAGGCTACACGATAGCAGTTGATGGTGGATGGCTCGCACGATAGAATACGTGTGAATAGGAGAAGAAGCGATGATAGCAGCAACGGTTTCCGATCTGCCTCGGTACAAAGGACTCGGTGCGAATTTGGACCGGGCGATCGATTGGATAATGGAAGGGTTGTGGAAGACCTGGAAGGAAGATGGTAAATTGCCGATCGATGGTGATAGGGTATTCGCCCTGTTCATGCACTACGATTCGAAACTACCTGTGGATGCGTTGTTCGAGACACACCACAACCATATCGATATCCAGATGCTCCTCGAAGGGGAGGAACTGGTCGAGGTACGCAAGGACGAAGACCTGGAAGTAGCGGTCCCCTATGTCGACGATATCGAGTTGCAGAACGTTCCCGACGACCGCTCACACATCTGTGTCCTGAAACCAGGTGGTGCGTTGGTCCTCTTTCCCGAGGATGCGCATAGGCCGAGCATGGCATATGACGGGGTGCCTCGTCCCTGTAGGAAGATGGTCCTGAAAGTCCTCCTGTAAGTAGTGTTTCCGGACAAACGAATCGGCTGCCGAAAGGCAGCCGATGTCGTGTACGCACAGGAATGCGGCTATTTCGAGAACAACGGTGAGAATATATTCCAGTACCCCATGATGAATACGAATATCACCAGTACCGGAAGAATGTAGGTCACATACGATCTTGCCCATGTGGGGAACTTCATGCCCTTGCCGGCATCGGCTTCGGCGATGAAATTCTTCCATCCCCATCCACGCTTCGAACAACAGAAGAGTAGGAATACCAACGAGCCGAGAGGTAAAAGGGTCGAGCTGACAATAAAGTCCTCCAAATCCAATACTCCCGATCCGGGTCCGAGCGGCTGGAAGCCCGAGAGCACATTGAAGCCCAGGACGCACGGAAGGGACAACAGGATTATCGCCACGATATTGACGGCCACAGCCTTTTTCCTCGGCCATCCCCGGTCGATCCAGTAGCTCACGATATTCTCGAAGACCGCGACCAGGGTCGAAAGGGCCGCGAAACTCATGAACACGAAGAACAAGGTCCCCCACAAACGTCCGCCTTGCATGGCATTGAAGATATTCGGAAGGGTGATGAAGATGAGCGACGGGCCCGCATCGGGAGAGACATTGAATGCAAACGAGGCGGGGAAGATGATCAGACCGCTCATCAATGCGACAAACGTGTCCAGTGCAACAATGTTTATCGACTCGCCGGTAAGTGTGCGTTCTTTCCCGATATAGCTGCCGAAGATCGCCATGGAGCCGATTCCGATGCTCAAGGTGAAGAAGGCTTGGCCCATCGCGGCATAGATGGCATTCCAAAGACCGGCATCGTGCAGACGGCCGAAGTCGGGCAACAGGTAGAATTTCAAACCTTCGCCGGCTCCCGGTAGGCTGACCGATTTCGCGACCAATACCAGCATGACGGCCAATAGGGAGCCCATCATATATTTGGTGATTTTTTCCACTCCCTTTTGCAAGCCGATGGCAACAATGCCCAAACCGAGCAAGGTGGCGAGAACCATCCAGAAGGTCATGGTCATGGGATTGCCGAGCATACCCCCGAAATAGGCGCCGACCCCGGCAGGATCAAGCCCGACCAGGTCTCCTTTGGCCATGGCGGCGAAATAGGCGAACAGCCAGCCGCTCACCGTGGTGTAGAACATCATGAGCACATAGTTTCCACCAATCGCGATAGGACCGTAGATATGCCATTTGCTCCCTTTGGGTTCCAGGGTCTTCATCGCCATACCGATATTTTGTTGCGACGCCCGTCCGATCGAAAATTCCATGACCATGATCGGCAAACCGAAGATCAACAGGAACAGGATATACAGCAGCACAAATGCCGCACCGCCGTATTGGCCCGTAATGAACGGGAACCGCCAGACATTTCCCAAACCGATAGCACATCCTGCGGACAAGAATATGAAGCCGAGACGGCTACCCAGTCGCTCTCTTTCTTGAATCATCGAATACTCCCATGTTGTAGTGGACGTGTAGTCTACCAAGAGTCGTGTTGCATGACAATACGGGGAAATGCATCGGTTTTCTTGACAATGTTGCGACTATGGGGGCACAATGCAACAGATAATTTTCTGCCAAATCAAGGAGTTCGCCATGAGCACATCCCCTCTCTTGCAAGCCTATCTGAAGAAGACCCCGATCGAACAGATCGACGGTGGTTTTGTCGCCTACTTGGCGGCGCTGGAACAGATTGCCTCAGTCTCTCCCCTGGTTGCCTCGCATATAGTGCAGGAACTGGCGGACCAACGTTCACACCTGAAGCTTATCGCCAGCGAGAACTACTCCAGCCTCGTTTGCCAGTTGGCCATGGGAAACCTGTTGACCGACAAATATGCGGAGGGGTTTGCCTACCATCGGTTCTATGCGGGATGTGACAATGTCGATGCGATCGAAGACCATGCCTGCAAGTTGGCGTGCGAACTCTTCGGGGCTGAACATGCCTATGTGCAACCCCATAGCGGTGCCGATGCGAACCTCACCGCCTATTGGGCAATTTTGAACACGCGCATCCAGACACCCGCGCTTGAGAAGATCGGAATTTCCAATCCCAGCGACCTGTCACGCGAACAATGGGACTCGATCCGCAAGCTAACCGGCAACCAGAAGCTGCTTGGTCTCGACTACTACTCGGGCGGACACCTTACCCACGGGTACCGGCAGAACATTTCCGCCCAAATGTTCGACGCCTACTCCTACACGGTCGACAGAGAGACGGGCTTGCTCGATTACGATGCGATCGAGAAGCAGGCGAAGGAGGTCAAGCCGCTCATCCTGTTGGCAGGATACAGTGCGTATCCCCGGTTGATAGACTTCAAGCGGATGAGCGAAATTGCCCATGCGGTCGGTGCGGTATTCATGGTCGATATGGCCCACTTCGCCGGTCTGGTCGCCGGAAAGGCGATGTCGGGTTCGTATGATCCTGTCAAATGGGCGGATGTGGTCACCACCACCACCCACAAGACCTTGCGCGGCCCCCGTGGTGGCATGATCTTGTGCAAGGAGGAGTTCGCCGAATCGGTCGACAAGGGATGTCCCCTGGTTATCGGCGGTCCGCTCCCCCATATGCTCGCAGCCAAAGCCGTGGCGTTCACCGAAGCGTTGGATGCTTCGTTCCAGACATACGCAAAGCAGATCGTACAGAACTCGAAAGCCCTCGCAGCCGCGTGTTTGACCGAGGGAATTCCCGTGGCGACCGGTGGTTCCGACAACCACCTCATGCTGCTCGATGTCCGCGAATTCGGCCTCAACGGGCGCCAAGCCGAGAGTGCCCTCCGCGATTGCGGCGTGACCCTCAATCGCAATGCCTTGCCGTTCGATCCCAACGGTCCCTGGTACACCAGCGGATTGCGTATCGGAACACCCGCGGTGACTACCTTGGGAATGGGTCCCGATGAAATGAAGGAGATCGCATCGATCATCAAGCTCGTATTGGCCCATACGAAGCCCTCGACAATCGCCAAAGGAGCCAAGGCCGGACAGGCAAGCAAAGCCAAGAGCGATACGGACGAACAGGCGGCCAGGGAAGCCCGCAAGCGGGTCCAGGACCTGCTCGACCGGTTTGTATTGTATCCCGAACTTGACCTGGAGCTATTGCGGGTTTATTCTCAAACGGAATGAGAAGAAAGGAAGTCATTGAAATGGGTCCCCTGGCGAGCGTGTGCAGGGGACGTAAGGTGAGATACGTGGGTATCGATACCTTTCATGGTGCTTTATAGAGACTGGGCATAAGGAGCTGGCAATGAGTAGGATTCCATCGGACTTGCGGTATTCCAAGGATCATGAATGGGTTCGTATCGAGGGAAATGTCGCGTATGTCGGTATCACCGATTATGCGCAGGATACCTTGGGCGAGGTGGTGTATGTGGAATTGCCGTCGGTAGGCGATTCGTTCGAAGCGAACGAAGAGATTGCGAATATCGAATCGGTGAAAGCCGCGAGCGCCATCTACAACCCGATCGCGGGTACGGTTGCCGCTGTGAACAAGGATCTCGAGAGTTCCCCCGAATCGGTCAACGAGGATAGTTATGCCAATTACCTGTATACGTTGAAGGATTTCGATGCTTCGGCTTTGGAAGACCTGCTCGATGCCAAGGGGTACGAGGCATTCATCGCCACGCTCGACTGAACGGTTTCAGATTCCTCACTTTTTAGTGGGTTTTCTCTAGCCAATTCATGGCGTCTCCTGTAAATTGTATCCATTGTAAAAATGAAACATTTCGGAGGCGCTATGAAACGCATGCTTCTCACTGTCCTTACACTCTTGATCCTTGTCGTGTCGGCATTGCCGGCATTCTCGTTCGAACCCTTCGTTGAAACCGAACAAGGTGCGATCGCAATCCTATACCATACCTACAAGAACGGAGCCTCGGCCAATGATGGCGCGACCAACTTCGACTTTCGCAATGAAGGTGGTCAGGATATCATATTCCCATTCGAGCGCTACGCTGTGGGAGCAACCATTGCCGGACGCCACAGGGCTTGGTTCACCTACCAACCGCTGGAATTGGTTACCAACGTGACCTTCCGTGAGGATGTGACCGTCGGTGCCGAATCCGATGGGTCGACTGCCCAGACCTTCGCTGCCGGAACCCCCATGGAGCTCACCTACAGTTTTCCCTTCTACCGCTTTACCTACACCTACGATGTGTTGGGAAAACATGACAACGCCGTGCTTGGACTTGGCCTGGTCCTGCAGATCCGTGACGCTTCGGTGAAGTTCCTGGCATTGAACACGGATTCTTCCACTACCCCTGCCGAAGGTCTGTACGTGTCACAGAATGTCGGACTGGTCCCGGCCTTGGCCATCTACTCCGAGTACCGGTTCCCCTTCGGCCTCAATCTGAGTGCGGATATCGCGGGATCCTACGCCAGTTCCTCCTTCTTCAACGGTGCCGACTTCGACTTCGAGGGTTCAATCCTCGATGCTTCCCTGCGCATGGGATATGAGATGGAGAACGGTTTCGAGTTGTTCGGAACCGCACGGTTCTTCGGTGGTTCGGCCAAAGGCCTGAGTGGTCCCGACGAGTCCTGGGCAGTCAGTTCCTACAACTACACCGAGAACTACATCGCCGCCCTTACCGTCTCCGTCGGAGCTTCCTGGTCACGATAAATCGTCGTTGCAAGACTTCCGGGGGTGTTCTACACTAGAGGTGTCGGAACACACTCGGGAGGCAACATGATTCCCTACATACCCCATACCGATGCGGATCGTGAACGCATGCTCAAAGCTATCGGCGTCGCTTCGATGGACGAATTGTTCAGCGATATTCCAAGAGGCATCCTCTACGGCAAGGAATTGCCGATCGCTGCCGGTCTATCCGAAGAAGAGGTGCTCGGAAAATTCAAGCACCTGGCCAGCCTCAATAGGGTAGGCGTGTCGTTTCTCGGCATGGGATCCTATGACCATATCATCCCCTCCGCCGTCAAAGACCTGTCGGCTCTCCCTGCCTTCGTCACCTCCTACACCCCCTATCAACCCGAGATATCCCAGGGCCTGCTCCAGGCGATCTTCGAGTTCCAGACCATGGTCTGCGAATTGACAGGCCTGGATGTCGCCAACGCCTCGTTGTACGACGGCCATAGCGCAGCCGCGGAAGCCGCCGCCATGATGCTGGCATCGAAGCGCAAGAGTACCGTCGTCCTGGTCTCGGAAACGGTCCACCCCTTCACCTTGGAGGTGCTGGAGACCTGGTGCTACGGAACCGGCTTCTCCATCCGTACTATCGCAGAATGTAACCGAACGACCGATATCACAGGTATACCAGGATTGTTGGATGCACAGGTGGCCGGCGTCTTGGTGCAGAGCCCCAACAGGTACGGCATCATTGAAGACTACACGGACCTTGCCCGGTCGGTCCACGAAAACGGTTCGTTGCTGACCATTTCCAGCGACCCGTTGTCGCTGGTGATCCAGCGTTCCCAAGGTGAATGGGATGCCGACATAGCGATCGGCGATACCCAGCCGTTGGGACTCCCTTGTGCCTTCGGGGGGCCAAGCTGCGGATATATCGCAGTCCGCGAAGCACTGATGCGCAAACTACCCGGCCGGATTGTCGGGCAAACCGTCGATACCGGTGGGAAACGGGCCTTCACCTTGACGTTGCAGGCCAGGGAACAGCATATCAAGCGGGAACGGGCGACCAGCAACATCTGTTCGAACCAAGCCCTGGCCGCATTGACCACGACAATCCACCTTTCGCTGGTAGGTTATGCCGGTATGCTCGAGGCTGCCCGATCGAGTCAAGACAAGGCCCAGTACCTTGCCCGTCAACTTGTGGGTACACCGCATGTGGTCATGGGAGGAACCGCGCCGTTCTGGTGCGAATTTCCACTGGTGTTCGACACAGTCGAAACCATGGAAAAGACGCTTGCGGCCTTGTTGGCCGAGGGCCTGCATGGCGGTATCCGATTGGGTACCTTGACCGGACGACCTGCCGATGCGAGCACCTGCGTTGTCGCCGTGACCGAAAAGAGGACTAAAGCGGAGTTGGACCGGTATGTGCGGATCGTACGGGAGGTGTTGGCATGATGGAACCGTTGGTGTACGAACTTTCAAAGGAAGGCCGACGCGGATATGCGTATCCTGCCTCCGATGTCCCACCTGCAGACGCGTTGCCGTTGCACTTGCAGCGGATATCGCCCCCCAAGTTGCCCGAGTTGTCGGAGTTGGGCGTGGTCCGGCATTTTTCCCATTTGGCCAAGATAACCTATGGCGTCGACCACGGACCGTATCCCTTGGGATCCTGTACCATGAAGTACAACCCGAAGTTGCACAACCATATCGCGGCGTTGGAAGGTCTCGGGGCACTGCATCCACTGCAGGATCCCGCTACTGCCCAAGGAGCGCTTGCCATTCTCCATGAATTGACCGAAGCCCTGTCAGCCATCACCGGTATGGCCTGGGGAACCGTTCAGCCTGCGGCTGGAGCACATGGAGAATATACCGGGTTGAAGATCATCAAGGCCTACCATCTGCATCGCAACGATACAACCAGGACCAAGATGCTCGTTCCCGTATCGGCACATGGAACGAATCCTGCTTCGGCGGCACTCAACGGATTCACTATTGTCGAAGTGCCGACCGATCGGCGGGGCTTGGTCGATGTGGCTGCCCTCGAACAGCTTTTGGACGATAGTATCGCGGGAATCATGCTCACCAATCCCAATACCTTGGGACTGTTCGAGCAGGATATCGTGCGGATAGCCGAAGCGGTGCACCGGTGCGGTGGATTGCTCTATTACGATGGGGCCAATATGAATGCGATCATGGGTATGGTCCGCCCCGGCGATATGGGGTTCGATGTCGTCCATCTCAATCTGCACAAGACCTTCTCCACCCCACATGGTGGTGGTGGTCCCGGTGCCGGTCCGGTCCTGGTCTCCGAACGACTGCGTCCATTCCTACCCGTTCCAGATATCCGCAAGACCCAAGACGGCTACCGGTGGGATTGGGATATACCCGAATCGATCGGCAAGGTGAGTGGATTCTGGGGGAACTTCCTCGTATTGGCCAGGGCCTACGCCTATATCCTGACCATGGGAAAAGACGGCCTGCGGGAGGCTTCCAGACATGCGGTATTGAACGCCAACTATCTGTTGAGCCGGCTCAAGGATCGGTTCGAGCTACCCTTCGGTCGGCTATGCATGCACGAGTTTGTCCTTTCCCTCCAGCAGTACAAGGAGCAGTACGGTGTCGGTGCGCTTGATTTCGCGAAAGCCTTGCTGGACATGGGCTACCATCCGCCGACCATGTACTTCCCCATGATCGTCCATGAGGCGCTCATGATAGAACCGACAGAAACCGAGGCTCCGGAGGATATCGATACGTTGGCCGATGCGCTGCTGGCACTGGCCGAGACAGCCGCAGCGAGTCCCGAAGTGCTCACCGCCGCACCGATGCACACCATAGTGGGACGGTTGGATGAGGTGCGGGCCGCCAAGTTTCCCATCTTGCGCTGGAAAGCCTGAAAGCCGGGAGAAATGGATACGTGCTCAGGGTGCCTGGGGATGCTCCATGATTCCCAAGAATAGCGTGCTTCTGGTCTCCGTATCGACAATCCCGTAGACGAAGGGTCTGTCGAAGACCATCTGCTCTCCGGTAGGCATCATGCTGGTAACCCGCATGACCACTGCCGTGACCGCAGCTGCCTCGGTTCCCTTCTCATCCACCCGGATGAACGTCTTGTGGAGGACTTCCCCGATAAACAAGTCCTTGAGGCCCTCGGCATGCATGCCAGAGAAGTCGGCCCGGTCGGGGTCGAAGGGGATTCGCATGCCGAGCGTCTGCAAATCGCGGGAGAGGGGTTTTTCGAAACGGTCGAGGAATTTGGGCAAAGAGAGCTCCACCCGGGTTTTCGGTTGCTCCAAGGCTGCGAAGACCGCATCGATCAGTGTCGCATCCTGCCCTTGCAGCCAGTCGCCAATTGTACCGGTATCGGGCATGATGGCAAAGAATTGCATGCGCTCGTCCGTGTAGGGGAGCAGGACACCTTGTCCTTCCGGTACCTGTATCAGATGCATCGACATGCTTTTGTTCATGAACGGTGTCCTGATATCCTTCGTAGAGGTATGGAACACACGATTACGCGTATCGTTCGCATCGAACGGGTACTTCCAATCGGCCAGGAAATGGATCGCATTGACCAACACCATACGCATGTCCGCCGACAATCGGTCGATGATCGATTCGATTTTCCTGTTGGTGGCTTGGGAAACCCAGGCGTTTATCGATTTGGCCGCAGTGGGGGAATTGAAATCGAGAGATGCTGTCTCGGCCTGGAACGAACGCTCCATATCGGTGACGAACCGTGGGGAAACCGGGTAGTGCTGGTCTATCCAAAGGGAATTGGCGACAGATAGGGCGGTGCCCTCCCGAAGGTTTTCAAACGAAGCTACCATGGCGGCCGTTTCGGCATTCAAGGTTTCCAGCGTTGCATCTGGTGGAGACAAGATTCCGAGCATCTCGTCCCTGGTCGATGAACCAGCCCCGTTGAGTGTCATGGAAAGGGCAATATGGACCGAAGCCGGCGAGAATAGCATATTGCCCGGTTCCTGCCCGGCAAGGATCTTGAACAGCCGCATGGAAAATTCATTGCGTTCCATGCCGACCGGCGGTCGGTTTTGGCTCTCATGGAAAGCTGAGGCGGAAAGAACTGACGACAGGGCAAGGAAAAGGATGGCGATGGGGACGATCGATCGTTTCACAAGGACACCTCCCGGTTACTGTATAGTACTGTACCGCTGGAAAAATCGTTTGCCAACCCCACACTTCGATAGTATGCTGTGTTGCATGAATACGATATTGATACGTGATGGCCTATTGGTGGAGTCCGACCGCTCCTGGAAATCCGACCTGTTGATCGAAGGTGAGAAGATAGTGCGCATAGCACCTCGGATTGGACTTGATGAGGTTCCTGCCGACACAGAGGTGGTCGAGGCGGACGGATTGTGTGTCATGCCTGGCCTGATCGATGCCCATACCCATTACCACCTGGTATCCCGGGGAACGGTAACGGCGGACAGCTTTGTCGAGGGCTCGAAACTGGCTGCGTTCGGTGGGGTGACCACGGTCATCGATTTCGCCGACCACGACAAGACCAGGCCGTTGGCCGATTCGGCGAAAGCGCGTATCGAGGCCATGTCCAAAGGCATGGCTATAGATTTTGCCCTGCATCAGGGCGTCTATGGCATGCACGGGGGTATCGAAGCCGAGTTGCAGGACCTGGTGAAGCTCGGGGTGACCACCATCAAGATTTTTACGACGTACAAGAATGTCGGTTATCTTATCGAAATGGATGGACTGCGGGAGTTGTTCTCGGCATGCAAGCGCTGCAACATCATGGTGAGCGCACATTGCGAGGACGATGCTTTGATCGAGGAGACCAACGCGAACCATACCGGGGGGCATACACCTGCGGACCATGCCATATTGCGTCCGGCGGAAGCGGAATATCGTGCGATCAAGTACCTCGGTTCACTCGCAGGAGAGGTCGGGATGCCGTTGTATGTGGTTCACCTATCCAGCGCACGAGGATTGGATGCCGTACGCGAATTGCGTGGTGCTGGTATCCAGGTGCTGGTGGAGACGACTCCCCATTACCTGTTGCTCGATGCCTCGCGTCTTGCGGGACCGGAAGGTCCGTTGTATGTAATGACGCCTCCGCTACGGACAGAAGAGGACAACCGGATACTTCAGGATGCTCTGGTAGCCAAGGAGTTCCAGGTGGTCGCGACCGACCACTGTTCGTTCACCCGCGCACAGAAGTTGGCCTCCGACGATTGTCGGACCATATTTCCTGGAATTCCCGGGACAGAGGAGATGTTGCCGCTGATCCATACGTTCGCTGTGGCCTCGAGCCGCCTGTCGCTTTCCCAGTTGGTCCGATTGCTTTCAACCACACCGGCAAAAACCTTTGGCCTGTACCCCCGCAAGGGTTCGTTGCAGGTCGGAAGCGATGCCGATATCGTACTGTTCGACCCCGAATGCATGTGGACCTTGGATGGCTCAAGCGTGCACAGCGCAGCCGGATACACCCCGTACGAAGGATTCAAAGTTGCCGGAAAGGCGATCATGACCTATCTGAGGGGACGACTGATAATGGGTGACGATGTATACTTGGGAAAACCCGGGGAGGGCAAGTTCTTGGCGGCAGGTACCCCAAGCGCCTACCTGTAACGGACGATCACTAGCCGATATACATTTTCGTGACGACCCAGATGGCAATACGATCGGGTAGCAGTCTTTTGAGGAACATGAGCAGGGCATAGCCGGCACCCACCGGTTTTCGTACCGGTGGATTCTTCCTTTGTGCCATATTGAACACAACAGAGGCTACCTTCGACGGTGCATATCCGTTCTGCTCATCCTTCTCCATTTTTCCTATGGCCTTGCGTGCCTGGTCCGCATACGGGGAATCGGACGGGATAGACATCTGGCGACGGCCTGTGAAGGGGGTCTTCGTATCCCCTGCCTCGACCACGCAGGAACGGATACCGAACGGCTTGCCTTCGATCCGCAAAGCTTCCATGAACGCCTCAACGGCGAACTTCGATGCGCTGTAGTGCGCTTGGAAGGGGATGCTGATACGTCCCGCTATGGAACCGAGGGCTATGACCATTGCCGGCCCACGCGAACGCATGTGGGGCAGCAGTGCACTGTTTATCCGAACGATACCTAAATAATTCGTATCGAATTGGGCCAAGGCTTCGGTCGCGGTAGTGTCCTCGCTTGCCCCACCGATTCCGAATCCCGCACAATGTACGACCGTACCGATGCCATCACCCGTCAGGTCGACGGCTTCAGACCAGATACGCTCGATTCCCGAAGCGACCATGATATCGTCGGTCACATCCAAGCTGGACAGGTGTACGGTGTCCGGGACATCCTGCCCGATATTTGCCGAACGGGAGACACCCCAAACATGGTATCCTTTCCTGGCGAACAACAAGAGACAGGCGAGTCCGATTCCCGAACTTGCCCCGGTAACCAGCACATTGGTGCCATATGGTCTTGAACCCACGTATTAGTCCTTCTTCTTTTTCAGTAGATCACGGATCTCTGTAAGCAGCACGATGTCAGCCGGGACCACCGGAACTTCCGGCGGCGCAGCCGCTGCGAGTGCAGCAGCCTTTTCCTTCTCGGCTCGTTCCCGCTTCTCGCGGAAGGTATTGATGCTGCGGACCATTATGAACACGACAAGGGCGATCAACACGAAGTCGATTATCGCTTGGATGAAATTACCATAGGTGAGGGCCAACTCGGGACGATCTCCCACAGCCTCACGAATAACGATGCGCAAGTTGTTGAAGTTGACACCACCGAGAACCATGCCGACAATCGGCATGACGATGTCGTTGACCAGTGATTTCACAATCGCGGTGAACGCGGTGCCAATGATTAGACCTACGGCAAGATCCATGACATTGCCACGGGCAATGAACTTCTTGAACTCTTCGACAAATTTTTTCTTTTCTGCCATACCAGGCCCTCCTACCTATAATGTCCGATTCTACCATACCTTCATACATACATACAGCATAGCGATTGTTTTTCGGTTACTTCGCCTTGCTGCCGGTAAACGTTCTTTTGACCGGATGTCAGGATAGTAAGATTCATATTCTCTCCTTGCGTATGGACCGATAGTAGTGGAAAATGCCAGTATTGTGAACCTTTTTCACAGCAAGAGCTGAAACACTGGTCGAGGGGTAACATGCTTTTTGGAATGGTGGTATTGCACATCGTAGGATTCGCCGGAGCTTTGGTCGCAAGACGCCTGAAGGTTCCTGCGGGTGCGTTGATCGGATCGATGCTTGCGGTAGTCCTGTGCAATATCACCACAGGATTCGGGGAACTGTATCCCGGCGACCTTCGTATCGTAATCCAGATTGTTTCGGGCATCGTCATCGGCTCGAGGTTCACGCGCTCCGATATCGCCATGTTCAGACGGGTGGGACTACCGGCGTTGGTGTTTGTGGTCATGTTGATGCTTCTGAATGTGCTTTTCGCCGCTTGGATGGCCCACTCCTCGTCGTTGAGTCTTGTGACCTCGTTCTTTGCATGCGCTCCCGGGGGTGTGTCCGACCTTGCCCTGGTGGCAGCCGATTTCGGTGCCGATATGGAGAGTGTCTCCCTATTGCAGATGTTCCGGTTCGTATTCGTGATCTCTTTCTTTCCTCCGCTGGTGAAGCGCCTGTTTTCCAAGCAGGCACCGATCCGCCATGCCGTGCCGATCGACTCTGTTGCGGGAAGGGAAGGAGTGGTATCGGACCGTGCGGCTTACACAAATTTTGCAGCAACGGTGGTGTTGGCGATTGGAGGCGGGGTGCTGTTCGATCTGGTCGGTATTCCCGCCGGGGCGCTCATCGGAGCCATGGTGGCCGTCGCCGCTTTCAATATGACAACCTCCCGGGCGTGGTATCCAAGTTGGTTGAGGTTTGCCATCCAATTGTTCGCCGGGACCTATATAGGAGCGAAAGTCTCGCTCGACTCCATCGTATCCCTTCCGGCACTGCTGGTTCCCATGGCTATCCTGCTCATGGAGCTGTTCGTCATGGCCTTCCTGACGGCATGGGTATTGCATCTTGTGTTCCATATCGATTTCGCCACAGCGCTCTTCGCTTCGATTCCCGGTGGAATCGCCGAGATGGGATTGGTCTCCGAGGAAATGGGCCTCGACACACCCCGCATCGTGTTCCTGCACAGTTGCCGAGTGTTCGCCGTCATGGTCATGCTTCCTATTGCCGCCCGAGTCATGTCGCTGTTCGGTTAATCCCCCACTTTCTTCTCCCGTACAATTTGTTGTATACTCGACTGAAGCAGAGTAGCTGGGGGGCATGACATGGAAGTTCAGAAGAAACGAATATTGACTGGGGACAGGACTACAGGCAGATTGCACCTGGGCCACTATGTGGGAAGTCTCAAGAGCCGGGTGGAATTGCAGGATGAATACGATACATTTATCCTTTTGGCCGATATCCAGGCCCTCACCACGCACTTCGAGCAACCTGAACTGCTCTACAGTAGCATTTTCGATGTGACCATCGACAACCTGTCGGTCGGGCTCGACCCTGCGAAGGTGACGATCGTACAGCAAAGCGCCGTAAAAGCCATAGCCGAGATGACGGTCTTCTATTCCATGTTGGTCAGTGTGAATGCGTTGCGACATAATCCGACCATCAAGACTGAAGCTGAACAATACGGCTACAACGAGATGTCGTACGGATTCTTGGGGTATCCTGTGAGCCAAACCGCAGATATCACCTTCTGCAACGCACACCTGGTTCCCGTCGGGGAGGACCAGCTTCCCCATATCGAACTGACTCGCAAGATCGTACGCAAATTCAACGACATGTACGGGACCCATATCATCGAGCCACAGGCAAAGCTGAGCCAGGTATCACGACTGGCTGGACTGGATGGCAACGCCAAGATGGGTAAAAGCACTGGTAATGCGATTTATCTCTCCGACACACCCAAAGATGTCGAACAGAAGGTCCGCATGGCGGTAACCGACCCTGCCCGTGTGACAAGGTATATTCCGGGAACCCCCGAGATATGCAATGTCGGCAAGTACCATAGGATATTCACGCCCGACCAATGCGACAACATATGGGAGATGTGCCGGACGGCGACCATAGGTTGTGTGGCCTGCAAGAAGATACTCTCGGGAAGCCTCAATACCCTGCTCGACCCCATGCGGGAAAAGCGTGCCTACTACGAGTCGCATATGGACGAAGTGAAGGAAATCATTGTTTCCGGGACCCGAAAGGCGAGTGTCATAGGCGATGCCCAGGTCGACAGCATGCGCGAGGCAATGCACCTGAAAATCTGAGTGCAGGCGACAGGAGGTGACCGATGGAACCTTTCATCGGCCATATCCGCGTCTACCCGGTTCATTCCCCAACGAAACGAGGGTAGCGGAACAATTGCTATTGGTCCATTACCGAGTGAGTACAGGGAACGTAGGGGGAGCTACCCCGCCCGTTGGGGCGGCAACGGAGGCGAAGCCTCCCGTGTCCAGGGCTTGCCCTGGGGGTGCGATACCATTCACTTGGGGACAACCTGGTCCTTCCACCTTCCATAGAACACGATAAGCGGCAACAGCACCACCAACACGACTACGGCACTGGCTTTCCATACCGAGGCAATGCCCTGTGTCGTCGCGTGTAGCCATACCGCCGCAAATGCCGATGCCACCAAGCCTCCGACCTGCATGAAGAACGAAGAGACCGACAGGACGGAAGCCCGTATATGCGAAGGTGTGAGGCTGTTGGTCATGACCTGTCCGGAGACCTCCACCATTCCCAGAAACAGGTAGAAAGCCCCGAAGGCAGCGGTATAGGGTCCGTGATGCCATACATTCGCCAGGACCAGGATCGACACCACCATGACAAGACGCAAGATCACATACACGCCCAGGACCGATTTCGGAAACCGGTTCATTACCTTGGTAGAGGAATAGGCTCCGATCAGGGCGCTCATGAACCCGATGAAGGCCAACACACCAAGGAATATCGCGGTCGATTCGGAACCGTTGCCAATCTCGACCAATCGGGGCTGCCAATATTTCTCGATTGAAGAGAGGAGAAATCCGGTCGCTCCCGCGGCGAGCAATAACAGTGCCAGCAACTTGTTGCCGGTTATCAGCCGGAAGACCGGACGTATGCCGATGTCCCGATTTCCTTCGGCGGAGACGATCCGCTTCTCATGTATCAACACGAGTGCGAGCAGGAGCACCGCAAGGTTCAGCACGGCGCTGACCAGGAAGTTGCCGTCGTATCCGCTACTCAAGGGGAAACCTCGTCGGACCCAGGTGGTTATGAATCCCGAAGCCAGGGCTCCGGCGGACAAACCGATTGTATCCCACACGGATATGAGCATGGTTATCCGGTGCAAGCCCTGCACGCCGTATGTCTCGTTGTGCCAGTCGATTGCCAACGCTTCAAAGGATCCGGAGATGAAAGCCCGTGCCAACCCCAAGAACAGGACGGCAAGCGCGAGTGCTGCCAATGAGGTACCGAATACCAACAGCAGCGACCCGACGGCGGAAGCGAACTTCGAGAAAAGGAAACAGGCTTTCCTGCCGAAATAATCGCTGGCCAAACCGCTTGGGATTTCGGTTATCACGACAACAAGACTATAGGCTCCCATGGCCAAAGCGAGCGAACTGAGATTCAAGCCCTTGTCGAGCAACAGGAGGTTCATGACAGGGAGGGTTGTTCCAAGTGAAAAGGAAGAGAGCATGAACAGCAAGCCAAGATGATACAATTTCGTGGTACGCATCACTTGTTCACCTCATACATGATCAGTGCGAATTCCCACGCGGTGTCGGAATCGCTTCGTGGGGTGGCATGTGTGTCGAGGAAATCCCGTACCATCCAGTAGAACTTCTGTGCATCCTCTTGGCTCAGATGCGCGATACCTCCAAGAAAATCGCCGCAAAAGACGGAAGGATCAACAATTCCCCGCTCTCGTTGGTCCGCAAGGGCTCCCTGGAACCGTTGACCGACCCCAGCGAGCATGGCTGCGGTCAAAGCCTCGCGGTCCTCTGACAACGCGTCGATCGTATTGGTTCCAATGGAAACAGTGACATCGGCAGGGCGTAGGTATTCCGCCCGGATCCCGTTCACCATCTCAAAATGGTCATGCTCGACCAGTCCTATCTCACGCAGGCGCAACAAGTGGTGACGGGCGGAGGAGGGGGAGAGTGAAAGCATATCGGCAATGCGCTTGGCTGTGGCGGGTGTTCCCAGAATGTGCAGGGTGCGAAGGATCTTCTGTCGCAACGGCAGCATATAGATGCGCAGTTGTGTTTCACTTTCCAGTCGTACGATCGGCTTCGTGATGGATTCCATGGCAATCCTCTCGGTTTTAACGTTACATTATTTGTAACATAGTATTTATTGTAATGCAAGAGGGAGTTCTGTTGACAGTCCATGGGGCAGGTGGTACAACTGGACAACCGCATAATTGTGCAAGGAGTCCCGATGTTTCCCGATAATCGCATCGTCAAGCAGGCGTTCCTCCGTACGATCCCCGTCATGATGGGGTATCTGGTGCTTGGCGTCGCGTTCGGACTGTTGTTGCAGAAAGCCGGATACCACTGGGTATGGGCTCTCGGGATCAGCCTGTTTGTATTCGCCGGTTCGATGCAGTTCGTGTTGGTCGGATTGCTTTCCCAAGATGCCTCGCTGACCACTGTTGCCGTAACGACACTTCTGGTCAACTCGCGGCATCTCTTTTATGGCCTTTCTTTCATCGAGCGGTTCAAGGCAATGGGCAAGCGCGGGTTGTATATGGTCTTTTCCTTGACCGACGAGACCTATGCGCTACTCTGTGCGGTGGGAGATGTCGGTTCCACTGAAGATCGTGACCGGCTCTCCTGGTGGATGGCGCTGTTGGACCAAAGCTACTGGGTGACCGGTTCTGTGGTCGGAGCCGTATTGGGCTCCCACATCACGCTTGATATCACCGGTATCGACTTCGCCATGACAGCACTGTTCACCGTAATATTTGTCGAGCAGTGGATTGCCGCAAAGAACCGCTTGCCGGCGATCATCGGTATGGTTTGTGCGATTGTATCGTTGTCGTTCTTAGGACCTGACCGGTTCCTGTTGCCGGCGCTGGTGGCTACGGTGGCCATGCTCCTCGCGGCGAGGAATCTCGTGGAGGTACGGCGATGAGTATCGCTCCATCCCTGTTGGTCGTAGCTGTAACTGCGTTGTGTACCCTGGCAACCCGGGCCACACCGTTTATCCTCTTCGGCAACAAGAGGCGCAAGGTGCCTGCCGCTGTCCTCTTTCTGGGAGAGGTGCTGCCTCCGGCGGTCATGGCCGCACTGGTCGTCTACAGCCTCAAGCATATCTCGTTCGAGGCTCAGGGGCTGTGGGTGAACGAAATCATCGGGGTCGCCGCCACCGCACTCATCCATATATGGCGACGCAATACCTTGTTGAGTATCGGGATTGGGACCGTGGTGTATATGGTTTTGGTCCAAGGTGCTTTTTTATAATCGGTTGCCAATGTTTTATTGCCTGTCTGGTCATGCCGGTGTATGATTTGCCATCATGAAAAGAAAGCCGATAGAAGAATACGGGTATGGATTCGTCACCGACGAATACCTGCAACGGGGTCACGATGAATATGCCTTCAGGAACAAGCAGACCGCCGCTTGGAATGCCACATGGCGGCCGTTGTCCGAGGACGAGCGGAACCGGTTGGAAAGCCAGGGGAATACCTGTCCCAATTGGAACGACGTTCTGGTCGAGGATCCGATCGATCTCTCGCTTATCCGTAGCAGTGCCTTTTTCGGGCTGGTCAGGATCGGTTCGTTGGAACCCTATACGGTAAGCTACCATGATTTCTCGCTACCCGAAGGAATCCGCGACAGCCATATCATCTCCTGCGATATCGGCAGGCACAGCTGCATCCACCGCTGCAGCTACCTCTCCCATTATATTGTCGGTGAGCAATGCATACTGAGCGAAATAGATGAGATGGACACCACCAACCATGCCAAGTTCGGCAATGGGGTGCTCAAGCAGGGTGAGGACGAATCGGTCCGCATTTGGCTGAATATCATGAACGAGGCCGAATCCCGCTCGGTGTTGCCGTTCGAGTCCATGATTTGTGCAGACGCCTGGTTGTGGGGCACCTATAGGGAACACAGGAAGATGCTCGACCGGTTGGTCGTGCTGAGCGAACAGGAAGTCGACTTGCACCGCGGATGGTATGGGGAAGTCGGTCCAGGGTCGGTCATCAAGTCCTGCCGGGTGATCAAGGACGTGCTCTTCGGGGCCTGCGTATATGTGAAAGGTGCGAACAAGCTGAAGAACCTTACGATACGTTCGCACGAGGACAGTGCCACACAGATTGGCGAGGGAGTCGAGCTGGTCAATGGGATCATCGGGTTCGGATGCCACGTGTTCTATGGCGTGAAGGCGGTCCGATTCATCATGGGCAACAACAGCAACCTGAAATACGGCGCGCGGCTGCTCAACTCGGTCTTGGGTGACAACTCCACCATAAGTTGCTGCGAGGTGTTGAACACGCTGGTATTCCCATTCCACGAACAGCACCACAACAACTCGTTCCTGATCGCTTCCTTGGTCCAGGGACAGTCCAACATGGCCGCAGGGGCGAATATCGGGTCGAATCACAATACACGAGGAAACGATGGGGAGATGCAGGCCCGACGCGGCTTTTGGCCAGCGCTTTCCAGTTCGATCAAGTTCAACAGCAAATTCGCCTCGTTCACCTTGATCACCAAGGGCGATTATCCGCATGAGCTGAACATACCCGTACCGTTCTCCATGGTCGGGTACCAGGAGAATACCGGACAGATAACGATCATGCCCGCCTACTGGTGGATGTACAACCGCTACGCCTTGGAACGCAACGGGTGGAAATTCAAGAATCGTGACAAGCGGACCTTCGTGACCCAGCATATCGAAGCCGATTACATGGCTCCCGATACCATGGAGGAAATCCTCTCGGCCATGGACCTGCTGAGTCTTTGGGTTGGTCGTGCGGCGGTAGGAGCCTCCTTGGTCGCACCAGGTCTTGGAGCCAATGAGGATGCATTGCGGGAGCAGGGGCGGATGTTGCTCGAGACCCATCCCGAACAAGTCGGCACGCTCGAAGTCGTCGCTTCCGGCATCGACCGGTCGACCACGCCCTCGGTCGTGCTGAAGGTTGCCGAAGGGTATCGGGCATACCGGGAAATGTTGATTTTCGGATCGGTCAGGATCCTTTTGGCCTATCTCGACGGGCAGGGACAGAAGCTTCCGGATTTCCAAGAAGAGACACGGGTGTGGTTGGCAAAGGGGCCGATGCACCTCGAATCGGTCAGCGGACCCTTCAGGAACATGGGGGGACAGTTGGTATCCGAACCGCAGATACAACGGTTGATCCACCTCATCGAGGAAGGCCAGGTCGATTCCTGGCAGGCTATCCACGACCAGTATGCTACATGGTGGGACGAGTATCCGAGGGTCAAGGCGACCGTGGCGCTCCAGACGTTGCAGAAGTTGTTGCGTACAGCACAACTGGATGTCGTGCATTGGGAGTATCTGATCGACCGGTTCCTTATCCTTTGTGACCAGAACGCATTGGAAGTGTATCGCTCGAGGAAGAAGGATTTCGAGGATCCGTTCAGGAAGATGGTCTACCGGAACGAAGAGGAGATGGATGCGGTCCTGGGAAAACCCGAGGACAATTCGTTCGTCAAACAGAGTCGCAGCGAGATGGAGAAGTTGAAGGAGCTCGCCCGACGCTTTTCTCCTTGGTCCTGATGTGTTACATTAGGGGCATGATAGAAACCGGATACAAACCGCCGACGCGTGAAATGCATCCCTCGCCGGTATTCACCGATGCTCTACTTCGGAGCATCATGGATACCGAACCCTCTTTGAACCGAGAACTGCTGCATAGTGCGGCATTGTCGGGCACGCCCTCGCATAGTCTTGCGGTATGCCTCGATTCATATACGAAAGAACATTTGCTGGACCTTGCCTCCGACCATGAGGTCGATCTTCCCATGTCCGCCCGGAAAAAGCAGTTCGTGGACTCCCTTTCGGGACGTATCGTCGACCGCTTTCCGAAAATGCTGCCCTATCTTCCAGTGGTCAACCTGGAGTTCCTCAAACGGTTCAAGGACGACACGTCCATCGTCGTGGATACGGATATGTTGCAGTTCCGTGATATCTCGCACGTGCACAATTTCGGGTTCCTGTATCTGTACAAGACGGGAGCTTCCTATACGGCTGTCGTTCCCCGGGAACTGTTGCCGGCATTGCAGATGCTCAAGGATACCGAGCTGTGGAAATCGGTCGAATTGCACCAGCGTCTCGACGCGTACGCGGTATCCCTGTCGAATTTGTACGGAGTGTTGGATATCGATCAATTCGCGATCGTCTGGAACCGGTTCGAAGCGGAGAATCTCACACCTGCCATGGCCCAGGATGAACTGGATGAACTCGGCAAGGTGCAGTACTACTGGTGGTTCGAAGACGAGCTGGTGATTTCCTCGTTCTTCCGGACGTTGGAGGAAGTGGAGCAATTTCTTGATAATGTCAAGCAAGTCTCCTACTATGCACCGTCACGCGAGGAGCTGGTCCAATATTTCCAGACACCGTACGACGACCAGTCCCCTGCTGCCAGCGCCATGATGGAATTCCTTTCCGGCTACCGCTTGCCCAACGACGAACAGATCGAGGATCTCATGGACGAGATTTCCGATACCTGTATCGCCGGCGACGGCATGCAGGATGTCTTCGATTTGCTCAACGAGTACGGACTGTTGTTCACCGGTATGGACGAGATCACCCGGTTTACCGAGCTGTACGTCCAGATGAGCGAGAACTGCCGGAAATGGGCACTGCGCGGACACACGCCCAATGCCTTGAAGAAACACAACCGGACCAGGTAAGGCCTCCGGTCAGCGCAAGTCCACGGTAAGTTTGAATACTTCCATCAAGGTGGTCCACCAGGCTTCCGAGCCTTCGAATTCTCCGATTCCCCTGATTTTCCGGATCCGGTAACGAACCAGATTGGCGGCCGGTTTGGCACACAATACGTCAAGATCCTTCAAGATCGTCTCTTTGATTGCGTTCGCGGTGAACAGCGGATCCTTATGGGCGCCCTCGGGGACCTCGGGAATAATATCGTGGATGATATTGAAGCGCTTGAGATCCCTGGCGGTCATCTTCATGGCCTCGGCCGCTTCCTGGGCCCTGGAGGGGTCGCGCAGCAGGATCGAGGCGAAGCCTTCCGGAGTTATGACCGAGTAGACGGCATTCTCCAACATGTAGAGCTTGTCTCCGACACCTATTCCCAGGGCTCCACCGCTTCCACCTTCCCCGATGATGAAACTCAACACAGGAACCTTGAGCGTGGAGAACTCCTTCAGGTTGCGGGCGATCGCCTCGCCGATTCCCCGTTCCTCGGCACCAAGTCCGGGAAATGCTCCGGGGGTATCGATGAAACAGACGACCGGACGACCGAACTTCTCGGCCTGCTTGGCAAGCCTGAGGGCCTTCCTGTAACCTTCGGGATTGCTCATACCATAGTTGCGTTCGATATTCTCGCGCAGGTTCATACCCTTGCGATTGCCGATGAAGGTGATAGCACGGCCACCTATCGTACCGATTCCACCGATCATGGCGGGATCGTCGCCATAGGTCCTGTCCCCATGCAATTCCATGAACTCATCGCAGATCAGATCGATATAGGTAGCCGCACCTGGACGGCCTTGCTGTCGGGAAAGCAATACACAGTCCCACGAGGACCGTTCCTTTGTACGGGGGTCGCTTATCGCTATCTCTTCCAGTCGTGTGACCGAGGTCTTCAACAATTCTTCATGCGTTTTGTTCATGCTTGACTCCTGCGTGGGTGCGCATCAGAAACGAGAGTTGGGTACGGAGCTTGTCGCGCGGTACGATCGCATCGACAAAGCCCTTCTTCAGTTGGAACTCCGCTTTCTGGAACCCTTCGGGTAGTTTCTGTCCGATGGTTCCTTCGATGACCCGGGGTCCGGCGAAGCCGATCAATGCACCGGGTTCGGCGATGATCACATCTCCGAGCATTGCGAACGATGCGGTCACCCCGCCGGTTGTCGGGTGCGTGAGTACGATGAACAACGGGACACCGGTCTGCTCCAGCAAGGCCGCGGCACTGGCGGTCTTGGCCATCTGCATGAGCGAGAAGATTCCTTCCTGCATGCGTGCCCCTCCACTGGCGGTGAAGATGATGACGGGTGAATCGGATAGGGCTCCTTGGAACATCGCCTGGGTAATCTTTTCCCCGACGACAGACCCCATGCTCCCACCCATGAAATCGAAAGACATCACGGCCAAGACAGCCTCCAGTCCCTCGATCGTACAAATACCGGTAACCACTGCCTCGTTCATCGACGATTGTTTTTGGTTCTGGCGCAGTTTCTCGGCATAACCGTCCAACTCGATGGGGTTCTTCGAACACAATTCGGCCGAAAATTCCTTGAACGATCCCGCATCGGCAATCTGTTCGATCCTTTGGGCCGCATCCAAGCGATGGTGGAAGCCGCATTCCGGGCATACCATTTGATATTTCTTCAAGACATCGTCAGAGACCTGACGATGGCAGGCTGGACAATTTTCCGCTTTATGCATGTGGGGTTACCTCTTTTTTGGATCGGGGAACAGACGGGTGTACAGGTCCGTACCGAACACTCCCGACCTGAAGGGTTTCGAAAGCAGTATCTCGATCTGGGAACCGATGTTCGTATCGACTCCTTCGATGACGAATTCCTTGAGTGCACGAACCATCGTATCGATACTCAACTGCCTGTGCGGTGTATGTACAATGACTTTTGCAATCATCGAATCGTAATAGGGACTGATCTTCGCACCTTGGAACAGGTGGGTGTCCACCCTGACCCCGGGGCCCAACGGTGGATTGAACTTCGCGACCGTTCCTGTAGTCAACGCATTCACACGGCATTCGAGGGCGTGTCCACGAAGTTGCAACGGCTCGTCGGGCAAATCGAGTCCCTTGCCTCCAGCGATCAACAGCTGTTGCCGGATGATATCGGTGCCACTCACCAACTCCGAGACCGGGTGTTCCACCTGCACGCGGGCATTCACTTCCATGAACCAGTAGGCGCCGTCCTCAACCAGAAATTCGATTGTTCCCGCTCCACGGTATCCGATATGCTCGAACAACCGCACCGAATCGGCGCCCATCTGTTGGCGCATCAGTTCGGTGATGATAGGAGACGGGCTCTCCTCGATAAGCTTCTGGTGGTTCTTCTGGACCGAACAATCACGCTCTCCCAAATGGACGACCCTGCCTTTGCCATCGGACAGCAGCTGGATCTCCACATGCCTTGGATTCAACAGGTATTTTTCCATATGGATCGTACCGTCTGAAAAGAAGGCGAGGGCTTCGCGGGAAGCGACAGTTATGGCGTTGGGCAATTCCTTCGCATGCTTGACGATGCGCATCCCCCGTCCACCACCACCGGCTGCTGCCTTGAGGATCACGGGGTATCCGATCTGCTGAGCCAATTGTGCCGCGCTTGCGGCATCGGTTATGGCTTCCATGCTCCCGGGGGTTACCGGAACACCGGCTTCGGTAGCGGAATGTCGCGACCGCACCTTGTCTCCGAGCATCCGAATCGTCCTGGCCGTAGGCCCGACAAACACCAGCCCGGCACGTTCGACTTCTTCGGCGAACTTCGGGTTCTCCGAAAGGAATCCGACACCAGGGTGGATCGCATCGCAACGGGATACACAGGCTGCGGTTATGATATTTCGGATATTGAGATAGCTTTCACTGGAAGCCGCAGGCCCGATGCAGATAGCCTGGTCGGCCATCCGGGTATGCAACGAATCGGCGTCGGCTTGCGAATAGACCGCTACGGTCCTGATTCCCATATCCTTGCAAGTCCTGATGATACGGACGGCTATTTCTCCCCGGTTCGCTATCAGCAACGAACGGATCATAACGGTTTCACCTCGAACAGCGGTTGGCCGAACTCTACCAAGGATCCCTGGTCGGCAAGTACCGCAACTATTTCGCAATCGTATTCGGCTTCAAGCTGGTTCATGAGTTTCATCGCTTCCAATGTGCACACGACATCTCCCTTATGGACGGTATCGCCGACTTCCACATACGGGGGAGAGTCTGGGGATGGGGTCCGATAAAAGGTTCCGACAATCGGACTGGTGATCGTTTTCGTTCCGCTGTCCGCTTTGACGGCAGGTTGTGCCTGGGTATGGTGTGGCGCACCCTGGAGGGAAACCGGATGGAATCCTTCGGGGGCAACGGTGTGTGCCGTGGGTTTCTTCATGTGCAGGGAATACTGTTCACAAGTGATTTCAATCTCGCAAAGCGAGCTGTTCTCAAAAATAGTTATGAATTGTTGCAACTCTTTCTGTTCCATCGGGTCCTCCTGAGGTGTAGGGCCTGGGATGCTGGTGGGCATCGAACTCACCTTCTCATCTGATAGTATCGATACTGGAAGAAAGTGTCAATATTGACAAAAAGAGAAAAAATGTAATAAATAGAGGGAGGCGTTTACGTCATAGAACGATTTTGGAGGAAGTGCCCTATGAATAGACCGGCACATGTCTGTATCCGTGCTGTGGGAGCATATGTACCACCAAGAAGAGTTACCAACGACGATTTGGCAAAAACCGTCGATACCAGCGACGAGTGGATCCGTTCACATACCGGTATCGGAGCTCGCCACTTGGCGGATGAAGGGGTAGCCACCAGCGATCTGGCGGTTGGAGCGGTAAAAGACCTGTTGAAGCGCCATGGCTTGCAGGCAGAGGATATCGGAGCGATCATACTGGCTACCGCGACCCAGGACTTCCTGGGATTCCCGGCTACGGCCTGTATCATCCAGGACAAATTGGGATTGAAGACGATTCCCGCATTCGATGTTGCCGCCGGTTGTACCGGGTTCATATATGCGTTGGAGATTGCCCACGGCTTGGTTGCCATGGGAACTGTCCGTTCGGTTGTGGTGATCGGTGCCGAGAAGCTGTCCGCTGTGACCGACTGGAACGACCGCAACACCTGTGTGCTTTTTGGTGATGGGGCGGGATGTGTCCTGGTCGAGGCCGGTGAGGCGCGTGACGGGGATATCATCGACAGTGTGCTGCATGCCGAGGGTAGTGGGGCTTCGTTCCTCTGTATTCCCCGGGGAGGCACGCATGCACCCCTCGATCCCTTGCTTCCGCCGGAAGGACAGAAACTGCAGATGGATGGACGGGCAGTATACAACTTTGCGGTTCGGGTGTTGGGAGAGGTTGTCGACGAATTGCTCAGCCGTAACCAGATGACCATCGAGGATGTCGATTGGATCGTTCCCCACCAGGCCAACAGCCGAATCATCTCGGCGGCAGCCAAACGGTTGAAGATAGACCAATCCAAGTTCTTTATGAATATCGAAGATTACGCCAATACATCGGCTGCTTCGATCCCCATAGCCCTCAGGGAAATGGAGGAGCAGGGGTTGCTGAAGAGCGGCCAGGTTGTCATGACAATCGGGTTCGGCGCAGGATTGACCTACGGAGGAAATCTCATACGATGGTAACCTACGCAGCATGTTATCCCGGCCAGGGAGCCCAGAAGCCCGGAATGGCACTGGACCTCTACGATATGTCCGAACAGGTACGGAACCTGTTCGAACTCGCCTCCGATATCTGCGGCAAGGACCTGTACGCTTTGCTTTCCAATGGCGATGAACAGCAGTTGCAGCAGACGGAGAATACCCAACTGGCCGTGACATTGGCCAATCGGAGTGCCACCCTGCTGTTGCAGGAGCATGGGGTCCATTTGGGATGCCATGCCGGCTTCAGTCTAGGCGAGTTGTCCGCATACGCGGCAGCCTCAGTCATTTCCGACGAAGAACTTTTCCGCATTGTCGCCGAACGTGGTAGACTGATGGCGAAAGCCTCACAGACCGCGGTGGGCATGTATGGGGAATTGGGTATGGCAGCAGTAGTCGGAATCGGTTTTGACGAAGTTTCACATCTCTTGGAGTCTGTCGGTGCAAGGAATTTGTTCTGTGCCAACGACAACGGACCGAAACAGGTCGTAGTATCCGGAACAGCCGGCGAGATCGCCGCCCATACCGATGCGTTGAAGGCGGCTGGAGCCCGACGGATCATACCCCTGCGGGTATCGGGTCCCTTCCACACTCCGTTCATGGCCGAGGCAGAGGCGGAATTCGCCAATTTCCTGTCCACAATCTCCTTTTCCGACCCACAGGCACCGCTGTATGCGAATGTGACCGGCGATTTGGTTCTGCATGGGGACGACGTGCGGGGACTCTGTTCCCGCCAGCTCTCATCTCCAGTACGTTGGACCAGGATCATGCAATCCATTGCCGAAGGGCAAGGATGCACCCGGGCCGTGGAACCGGGACCGGGAACGGTACTGACAGGATTGTGGCGCTCGAGCGGACTTGATGTCGTATGCAAGAGCGTCGGGACATATGAAGAAATAGAAAAACTCTTGGAGGAACGACAAGATGGTTGAAGCATCTGCTTTGCATAGGACGGCGATTGTAACGGGAGGCTCACGGGGTATCGGACGCGAGATAGTATTGTCGTTGTTGCGTAGCGGCACGGAAGTCTGGTACTTGTCCAGATCGGAGGGAACTCCAGCCGATGCCTTGTGCGAGACTGCCGGAGTACCGTTGGGAATGGCCCACTGGGTCGGTTGCGATATGGGAGATGCCGAATCGGTGGAGCAAGCGCTCGATACGGTGCTGGCACAAACCAAACGGGTGGATATCCTGGTGAACAACGCTGGTATTACCCGCGACGGACTGATCATGCGCATGAAGGATGAGGCTTGGGAAGAAGTCCTTCGGGTCAATTTGACCGGAGCCTTCCTGACCTGTCGGAGGCTAAGCCGGATCATGGCTTCCCAACGTTCGGGTTCGATCGTCAATATCTCGTCTGTCGTCGGTATCATGGGCAATGGAGGCCAGACCAACTATGCCGCGTCGAAAGCCGGGTTGATCGGTTTTTCCAAGAGCCTCGCCCGCGAATTGTCGGGCCGCACGGTCAGGGTGAATGTGGTCGCTCCGGGTTTCATCGAGACCGATATGACCGATGTGTTGCCCGATGCCGTCAAGGATGGCTTGAAGACACAGATTCCTTTGGGGCGGATCGGAACGGCAAGGGAAGTGGCCGATGCTGTGGCATTCTTCACTTCGGACGCCGCATCATATATAACGGGACAAGTTCTAGCCATCGATGGCGGAATGGCAATGTGAGGAGATGGACATGATGCAGGGAAGACGTGTGGTTGTTGTCGGCATGGGGACGGTTAATCCCTTGGGAAAGCGGGTCGACGAATTCTGGGAGAATATCAAGGAAGGAAAGAGTGGGATCGGTCCGTTGACCAAGTTCGATGTCACCGATTATCCGGCGAAGATAGCCGGTGAGATCAAGAATTTCGATCCTTCCGATTTGTTGGATAGGAAAGAGGTTCGCTCGATGGCCGATTTCACCCAATATGCCGTGTATGCTGCCGCCCAGGCTATGCAGCAGGCCAAATTGGGAGCCGCCGGTGAAGGCGGGTATGATCCGGAACAATCCGGGGTCTACCTTGGCAATGGTATCGGTGGCTTCGAGATTGTCGAGGAGAACCTCGAGAAACTGTTCGAACGCGGACCGCGTGCGGTTGCTCCGCTTACCATACCGAAACTGATTGCGAACGAGGCTGCTGGCAATATCGCCATGAAATATGGGATCAAGGGGCCTTGCCACACCACCGTGACAGCGTGCGCTTCCGGAACCGATGCGATCGGAGAAGCGTTCCGGGCAGTCAAGTTCGGCGTAGTGGATCTGGCGGTCACCGGTGGTACCGAAGGGGCGATCACCCGGTTGGCTGTAGCCGGTTTCTGTCGGATACAGGCCCTCTCTACCGCCTATAATGATACTCCCGAACTTGCTTGCCGTCCATTCGACGCCAAACGCGACGGGTTCGTGTTGGGTGAAGGTGCCGGGGTACTGGTTTTGGAGGAGTTGGAGCATGCCAAGGCCCGGGGAGCCCAGATTCTCGGTGAGATAGTCGGTTATGGCATGACATGCGATGCCTTCCATTTGACAGCCCCCGATCCGGGTGGTGATGGAGCTGCCAGGGCCATGTCGGCTGCTATGCGGGAAGCTGGGATCAGACCGGATGAAGTCGATTATATCAATGCCCACGGAACAAGTACCGAGGCGAACGATGTCATGGAGACCAGGGCGATCAAACGCGCATTCGGCGACCATGCCTACAAGTTGAAGGTTTCATCGACCAAATCGATGACCTCCCACCTGGTTGCGGCCGCGGGAGCCGTTGAGGCTATCGTTTCATTACTCGCTATCCGCGATTCCTATTTCCCGTGTACACTGAACATGACCGACCCCGATCCCGAGTGTGATCTCGATTATGTGCCGAACAAGGGACAATCGGGAACCATACGGTATGCGCTCAGTGAATCGTTGGGATTCGGTGGCCATAATGGCGCCTTGGTATTCAAGGGATATGTCGAGTGAAGGAGCAAGAGATGAGCGAGAAGTATCGGCCGGTAGAAGAATTGTTGACACACAGGTTCCCATTCCTGTATTTGGATGAACTGGTGGAAGTATCTTCTGAAAGTATTGTGGGTAAACGCCTGTTCGGATCGGATGAACCGTTTTTCAAAGGCCACTTTCCCGATTATCCCGTAGTACCGGGAGTTATCCTGATCGAGACCATGGCCCAGTGTGGGGGTGCCGGTCTGCTTCAATCCGGAGTGTTGGAGCAGGGTGCGTTCTTCGTGTTGGGAACCGTTGAGAAGGCGAAATTCCGCAATCAGGTGCGCCCGGGCGATTTGGCCATTATCGAAGTACAGAATATCCGTGTATCCAACCATGTCATACGGCAGAGTGGAAAGATTCTCGTCAATGGCATGGTCGCGGCCGAGGCGACATGGATGTGCGTTGTCGGTTCGAAACCTGAAGTTTAAGGAAATACCAATGATCATCAAACAGAAGATAATGCGCAATGTTTCACTTACAGCCCACCCGACAGGATGTGCGGCCTATGTGCAGGAACAACTCGACTACTTGAAGTCGCAACCGTTGCCCGCAAACAAGGATTCGTATCCAAAGCGGGTACTCGTGATAGGCGGATCAACCGGATATGGACTCGCCTCCCGGATGGTTGCGGCCGTTGTTGGTGGTGCGGGGAGCATAAATGTCTCGTTCGAACGGGAACCCGCGGAGAACAAGGTCGCGACTCCCGGTTGGTACAACACTGTAGCCTTTGAACGTGAAGCCAAGAAGATGGGGTTGTATGCCCAAAGTATTTTTGGTGATGCCTTCTCTACCGGGATCAAGGAGCAGACTGCCGATTTGGTCAAGGAACACCTGGGTCAGGTCGATTTGATTGTCTACAGCCTGGCGTCTCCCATGCGCATCGATCCTGTCACCGGACAACAGTACAAATCCGTGCTCAAGCCGATTGGAAAAACCTATTCGGCGCTTTCGGTGGATGTCCCTACCGGAATTGTCGAGACTGCGGTCATAGAACCTGCAGAAGGCACGCAAGTGGAAGAGACGGTCAAGGTCATGGGCGGAGAAGATTGGCAACTGTGGATCGAATTCCTGTTCGGGCAAGGTTTGCTGGCCAAGGGATTCAAGACGGTAGCCTACTCGTACATCGGACCCGAGATCACCTTTCCGGTGTATCGTGAGGGTACCATAGGAAAAGCCAAGGAACATCTTGAGAGGACTGCCGGTGAATTGACAAGGAAGATGTCGATCATCGACGGCGAGGCATATGTCTCGGTGAACAAAGCCCTGGTGACCCGTGCAAGCGCCGTAATTCCGGTGGTCCCCCTCTACATTGCCTTGCTGTACAAGGTCATGAAAGAGATGGGGCTGCACGAGGAATGTACGCGCCAGATCCATCGGCTGTTCACCGACCGGTTGTATCGGGGATCGACGGTTCCTGTCGATGCAGAGGGAAGGATTCGTCTTGACGACTGGGAGATGCGGCCCGATGTGCAGGCCGAGGTAGACCGCCGGTGGGCTATGCAGAAAGAGGGTTCGCCTATGGTAGGTGGAGACTTGGAGGGATTCAAGGAGGAGTACGACCATATCCATGGCTTCGGGTATGCATCGGTCGATTATTCGGTGGACGTGGATCCTCGGGTAGTTTGACAACACCAGGTCAAACCTGCGATGGTCCGCGGAGCCCACAAACTCCGGGACCATTTTTTGTTGCCAGAACTACTATACATATGTTACCATAGTGCAATGGAAACGACAGACAAGCTCGACATCCTGGCTCGCGATGCCCAGTACGATCTCTCCTGCGCCTGTTCGACCAAAAGGCCCGAGGAACACCGCAAACGGGGGGACGATGGTTCCTGGTTGTATCCGGTGACCGTTGCGAGCGGGGGATCCGGTATCATGCTGAAGACCCTCATGTCCAATGCCTGCACCAATGACTGCAAGTACTGTCCCCTTAGGGAAAACAACGATACGCGGCGGACAACGGTCCAACCGGAAGAGCTGGCAAGGTTCTTCATGGAATTCCAGTCGAAACGGCATCTGATTGGGTTGTTTCTCAGTTCAGGAGTAATCGGTTCCGCCGACGCTACCATGGATAGGTTGCTCGGTACCGCCGAGATCCTGCGCAAACAGTACCGCTATCGGGGATATATCCATTTGAAGATCATCCCGGGGGCTTCCCATGCGGCTATGGACAAGGCGCTTTCGTTGGCATCGGCGGTGTCCTTGAATATCGAGACTCCCGGTGCCTCCCATTTTGCCAAACTGTCGGAGGCGAAGGTATACGAGCAGGATATTATCGGGGGGTTGAAATATCTGAGCGAACAGACCGCCAAAGGTTCTCCGTATGCGAGGGTTACCAAGACCAGCCAATTCATCGTCGGGGCATCGGACGAATCGGATAGGGAGATCCTCAATTATACTTGGGGCATGTACCGTCGACTCGGGTATGACAGGCTCTACTACAGCGCCTACCAGGCGGGGTTGGGGGACCCTTCGATTCCAGGGGAGATACGGAGGCAGTCGATGCCCCGTCCGGTGGTCGAGAACCTGCTGATACCCGAGTTGGCCGCCCCGGTTGGGGATCCGACAATCCTCATGCGGGAGCACAGGTTGTACCAGGCCGACTTCCTGTACAGGCAATATGGTTTTTCCTACGACGACTTGATATTCGATACCGCGGGTAATCTCGAACTGGGAGCGGATCCCAAAATGGTATGGGCTCTCAGACACCCCGAACGCTACCCGGTATCCGTCTCCCGTGCAACGAAGGAAGAATTGCTCAAGGTACCTGGAATAGGTCCTGCCATGGCCAACAGGATCATCACACACAGACGCTCGAGTCCAATCGGATCGCTGGAGAACCTACGCCTACCCAATTATCTGCTGGAGAAGGCCAAACCCTTCCTTATTAGATGATAAAATCAACTGATATAAGTAATTAAAAAATTATTACATCCTGATTCCCCAGATTACGTAGCTACCTCTTTTCATTCATAAGCGAGTCTGATACATTCTGTAGTGGTTCTACGAGGAGCTTGAGTAGTGTATCAAATATTATTGATTGTTGGTAGTTTGGGACTTTTCCTGTTTGGCATGAGGACGATGAGCGACGGTATCCAGAAGGCTGCCGGAGAACGTCTGCAATCCATTTTGAATTTCATGACCGGCAACCGTGTTGCTGCAATATTCACCGGATTCGCCATTACCGCGATAGTCCAGTCGTCTTCGGCAACCACAGTCATGGTGGTCAGTTTCGTCAACGCGGGATTGCTCCAGTTGACCCAATCCATAGGCGTGATCATGGGTGCCAATATCGGTACCACAGTCACCGGATGGATCGTGGCGATATTCGGGTTCAAGATCAGCATGAGTGCCGCCGCACTTCCCGCGATTGGTATTGGTTTTGTCCTGATGCTCTTCAAACGGCTGCAAAAGGAAAATATCGGGGAATTCCTTGTAGGGTTCGGACTGCTGTTCCTCGGACTCGACTTCCTGAAGAATTCTGTTCCCGATATCAGCCAACATCCCGAGATACTCGCCTCATTGGCACGATTCACCGGTCATGGATTGGCTTCGTATTTCCTGTTCGTGATAATCGGCACATTGCTCACCATCATTGTCCAATCCTCTTCCGCCGCCATGGCAATTACCTTGACCATGGCATATGCCGGCTGGATCGATTACCCGACAGCTGCGGCAATTGTTCTCGGTGAGAATATCGGTACGACTGTAACTGCCTACTTGGCATCGATAGGGACCAGCGTGAACGCCAGACGGGCAAGCCGGGCACATACGTTGTTCAATATCTTCGGTGTGTTGTGGATGACCCCGGTGTTCTATCTGTTCCTGAATCTGGTAAATACTATCGTTCCGGGAGATATCTATGCCCTCGATGGTGCGAAAGCCTTGCCTGGGCATCTGGCGGCCTTCCATACCTTGTTCAATATCATCAACACCTTCATCTGTAGCTTCTTCGTGAAATTCATTGCGGTTCTGGTGACGAAACTGGTACCTGACGAAGCGCCGGTTCCTGGTCCATACAAGTTGAAATACATACGGGCCACGTTGCAGGATACTCCCGAACTGTATTTGCTGACTGTAAAACGCGAGCTCTCGAAAATGGCAGACATAATCGCCGACATGTTCACCCGTTTCTGGGACATCTTCAGCCATCCTGAGAAATCTATGGCAAATGAGGTTGAGACACAGAAGAACATGGAAGACCTCACCGACCAGATGCAGGAGGAGATCACCAAGTTCCTCTCCCAGTGCAGCATGGACAACATGAACAACGTCAGTACCAACAATGTCTACAGTATGATGCGTATAACAAACGAATTGGAGAGTATTGGTGACAGTTGCTACAACCTGGTTATCCTTGCCGAGCGGAAGAAGAAACAGGAATTGGTGATGGACGAGACTGCGGTTGAGAAACTGTTGCCCTATGTCGATCTGGTCAATCAATTCATCCGCTTTATCAGAAGCCACTTGAACGAGCACATGTCCAGCGAGAATATGGCCGTAGCTGTTAAATTGGAAGACAAGATCAACAAAATGCGCAATATCCTCAAGCAATCGGCATCAAAACGTTTGCAAAACGGTGCGAATGTAAGGGGCGAATTGCTCTATATCGATATCGTCCGACATGTCGAGCAGATCGGTGACCATTGTCTCAATATCACTGAAAGTCTAGCAAAGCTCGGTTGACCGTTTCGTAGGGTAGACCCGGCAAGGACCACCACCGCTTTTCGGTGGTGGTCAATTCAAGTCGGATAAGTGCTATCCTATACCTTGTACATTCCGGGAAGAATCAAGTCGCCGAAAGCTTCCTTGGCTTTCCGAATTTTCACGATCGCCGCATCCCAATACTCGAAGATTTCCTGTGGGGTGTTCGGATCCATTTTCCTGTAATACGCTTTGGTCCGCTCGAGCTTGTCTATCCATTTGGTACAGCGGAACGTAAAGAGATAGCGGTAATCCTCAACAGAAAAGTTTTCCTGCAGGTATTTCTTGAACAACTTCTGCAAATCCTCGTAAAGGGGAATCTTGCCTGTCGGTGTATCGTACGTTTCGTATTCTCCATGGATACGACCGTCGGCCCAGTGCAACCAGACCTTCTTGGCCAGCTTGCTTGTCATGAACTTGCCATCGGGTCCACGCATGAAGTAGTTGTTGCTGAAGATGCGAGGAGTCTTTTTCACCCCTTCACCGAACTTGATATTGTTCATTGTATAGGTACCCAGTGGATAGGAGACGAAGTCCATGTTCGCCATGGGACTGGGTGTGCGCACACCTTCTGCCCCGAGTGTCGCACTGGTTGTCTCGGACTCAAGGGTAGCTGCCTTCAACAGGATGCCGTCCTTCCAGGAGGGGGATTCCTCCACGGGAACGGTGATATCGCTGTCACGGCCACCATAGAGGATACCTTCCACCTTGACCCCTTGCTTCGCTTCGAAACCTTCCCTGTCGATATTGTCCAGATAGTCGAGTCTCATGGTATAGCGGGCATTTCCATGCGCCACATCCACAGCTTTTCCCTGGGAATCCTTGACACCTTTCTTCCAATCGCCGAAATGGTTTCGGCCACTGTCCGGTGGATCCACTCCCATGCCAAGCCAGTACGGCATATTGTCCGGTCCCCGCAGTACATTCGAAAAGATGATTTCCTGATTCTTCATCAAATTCTTGAAGATGACAGGATCGTCCTTCTCATTCACATCCTTGATGATGCCGAACATGCCGAATTCGACGTTCACGGCCCGGAACTCACCGCCGATATTCCTGAAGTAGGCGATATCGTCGCCGACAATCTGCTCGCCCGGGATCATAGCCGTCGAAGTCTTGCCACAGGCAGAAGGATAGGCTCCACAAAAATAGGTTTTCCGGTCCTTCTCGGCATCGACCGCAGCCATTACAAACATATGTTCGCACAACCAGCCTTCCTTTCCCGATTTGTTGATCGCCAGACGCATCGCGTGTTTCTTCAACCCAACCGAATTTCCCGCATACTGGTCGTTCATGGAATAGACGATATTGTTTTGTGTATCCATGTATATCCTGCGTTTGTCGAGGTTTACCGAACATCCATGCTCGTCCAGTCTGCCTGCCGAATGGATGAAGCGGAAGAAATCTCCCTTCTCCGATTCCTTCATCTTCAAGAAATGGCTGTATGCCGACCGGTAGAGGATGAATTCCGAGTGGGCAACATACCAGCTGTCGGTAAATTGAATGCAGGGAATGGTAAACGGACTTTCTGTCGGACCTTCGGAGAAGAATTGCACGACAGCTTCCTTGCCGGTCATGATTCCCTGCGCAATGCCCATGATTTCCGCATACCCTTCCTCGTACTCAATCGAGTTCAATCCGGACATGTTCGCCAGATTCTCCTTGTACACCAGGAACCTGGTATTCTTCTTGTCCCGCGCCTGGTCTCCGTATCCATCCCAGTGGATGGTCTGGTTTGTCAGTTCGAGGGTGTGCTCTTCATGTTTGGCAAGAGCCTGGTCCCTGACATATTGGATGTCCTCTTCGCTGTCGGTACAGATATAGACCGAGTCGGGATTGCAGTGCTCGGTGAACGAGCCGATGAAATCCATGACCTTCGGATTGTTCAAGGCAACAAGCTTGCCAAAACTTGCCTTGCTCATCCGACTCTTCAATAATTGATCATACGTTGACATAAATTCTCCTTATATAAAAAAATATACTTCCATTGTACGCTTCTGACACAATTTTGCAACCCGTGCGGTACCGGTGGCGAATCGCAGGATGCCACATATTTTTCATCGCACGACATGCGCTTCTATGGTATTCTTTTAAAGAATTGATACGTGAGAGGTCTTCCACCCATGAATTGGAACGTGGATGGGACATTGATCGACTGGGGTGCCGATAATTGAGGACAGGAAGGAGAGGTGTGGCCATGCTCTACGATATTCTTGTGGTTGGGGGAGGAGTGGCTGGTTTGACCACCGCCGCATACTGTGCGAGGGCCGGGCATTCGGTTATGGTGTGTGAACAGCAACCCTCGGTGGGAGGCCACGTCAATTCATTCGTGCGCAATGGGTTTGTGTTCGACCAAGGCATCCGTTCCATTGAGAATTCGGGAATCATTTTTCCCATGCTCAAACAATTGGGCATCGAATTGGAATTTGTGCGCAGTGCGGTGTCCCTCGGTGTGGCCGATGACATGATCGCAGTGGATACACCACAAAGCCTCGCCGATTATGAAGGGCTGCTCTGTAGATTGTTCCCCGACAACAAGGACGACATTGCACGGATTGTACAGGAAATACGGAAGATCATGGGATACATGGACATCCTGTACGGCATAGAGAATCCTTTGTTCCTGGAATCGTACAGCTTGTCGTATATGGTATCGACCCTACTGCCTTGGTTGTTCCGGTACCTCGGCTCCATGCCAAAGATCTCCCGGTTGCATGAACCGGTGAATACATACTTGCAGCGGTTCACCGACAACCAATCCCTGATCGATATCATCGCACAGCATTTCTTCAAGGAAACCCCTACTTTTTTCGCTCTGAGCTACTTCAGCTTGTATCTCGATTACAATTATCCCAAGGGTGGGACCAAAGCGATTCCCCAGGCCTTGTCGAAGTTCATCGGAGACCATGGCGGGCAGGTGAAGACCGATACCACCATAACACAACTTGATCCGATCGGGCACACCGCCGTCGACCGGGACGGAGTCGTGTACGAATATCGGCAACTCGTATGGGCCGCCGACCTCAAGTCTTTGTATGCGAGCATCGATTACGATGAGCTTCCCGACCAACGCCTGCGCGAGACCCTGCTCATGCGCCGGGCAGAGCTGTTGGACAAGCGGGGTGGTGATTCCATCTTCACCTTGTACCTATCCGTCGATTTGCCGTTGGACTATTTCAAATCCATCTCGAGTGCGCATCTGTTCTATACTCCATCCAGACCCGGATTGTCGCAAATAGCCACCGAAGAATTGCGGGAGTTGATTTCTTCTCCGGCAGGGAAACTGCAAGGGGAGGGCAAACTGGTGGTACAACGTTGGTTGCACCAATATTTCACCTATACCACGTATGAGATTTCAATTCCCGCGATGCGGGATGACAGCTTGGCACCGGAGGGAAAGACCGCCCTGATCATAAGCACGCTATTCGATTACGATATTGTGCGCTACGTTGCGGATGCCCATTGGTATGAGGAGTTCAAGACCTATTGCGAAGACGCCATGATCGCAATCCTTTCCGAGACGTTGTTCCCCGAATTGGGTAGATCCATTATCGACCGGTTCTCCTCGACACCGCTCACGATCGAACGGATGACGAGCAATACCGATGGTGCCATCACCGGTTGGGCGTTCACCAACGACTCCATGCCGGTTATGCACTCGATGGGGAAGATTGGAAAATCAATATTCACGCCGATTCCCGACGTGTTGCAAGCTGGGCAATGGGTATTCAGTCCCTCGGGATTGCCGATTTCCGTACTCACTGGCAAGCTTGCGGCCGATACGGCTGTTAAACGTTTGTCAAAGCGACGGTAGTAGCTTTCCCGATGCTGGTCAGGCCTTGGTCGCTTCGATCATGTAGGATGCGACATAGTCCTCCAGATTGCCATCGGGTACCCAGTTGTTCAATATCTCCTTGCTGGAATCCTTCGGATACAACCGGATATCGGAAAATCCCGATCGTTCCAACATGTGCCGTATGACGAGGTAATGTTCTGCTCCGGCGACGCATCCGGCATGCATCCTCAGGTCCTCCTGCATCTCGACTGGAAGTTCTGCTGTCGCGACGATATCCGAGATTGCCAGACGGCCACCCGCTTTCAGGACGCGGTATGTCTCGTTGAATACCTGTTGTTTGTCCAATGAGAGGTTTACTACACAATTGGAGATAACCACATCGACCGATCCGTCTGCAACCGGCAGGTGTTCGATCTCCCCCAATCGGAATCCGATGTTCGGATATCCTGTCTTTCTGAGGTTCTTCCTGGCCAACTCGATCATTTCAGGGGACATGTCCACGCCGATCACCGAACCGGTTTCTCCAACCAGCTTTCGTGCGATGAAACAATCGATTCCACCTCCGCTACCCAGGTCGAGCACCACCTCTCCCGGTTTGACCGACGCGAAGGTGAGGGGACTGCCGCAACCGAGACCCATGTTGGCCCCTTCGGGAATTGTTGCCACATCGGTATCGGTATACCCCAAGACCGCCGATGTCTCCGCGATACTCGGTGTGGATTGTCCACAAGCGCATTCGCCGGAGCAGCATCCCCCGCCTTCAGTCTTTGCTGATGTTGCGATAGCGGCATATTTTTTCCGAATGTAGTGGCGAATCTCATCCTGGTCATGTTTCATAGGTAGCTCCTTGTGCAGAATGTACTGTATATATAGAAAATTATCAATATGAAAAATTCCGCGGAAAGTTTCCGGCAATGGGTGGGAGGCCTTGGATGATGGGAGGGTCTTCAAAAATTTGTACATGTGCATGTATGTGCATGCTATACTGACACCTGTGATCTTGTTGAAAAGGTCGCATGGGATATGACCATGAATACAATTGGACGGAGGAGCATTCAGGAACATCTTCTCTTTTGGGTTCAACTCTCTATCATGTTTTTGATGATTGGAGCGTTCGTACTTGTGCTGGTGGTCAGTCCGGAAGGAACACCCAGGCGCGGCAGGTATCTTGGTCTGATCCTCAGCCTACTTGTCCTGGTAGCGGCCGCATTCGCATTGGGTCGTCTCGGTAGATATCACCTTTCCGTGGTGGCGACAGTCGGTGTCTCGGTACTGGGGGTATGGGGGTCGCTTCTGCTCGATCCGGCTATCGGTACAAGCGATTTCGTTCCCCTGGTGTATGTGACGATTTCGGTGATGCTCTCGAGTATCCTCTTGCCAATGGCAATTACCGTTGTCCTTGCGGTAGCCCAGTATATCGGACTTGTGGTTATCGTGGCCCACGTTCCGGCATCATCCATAATCAATTGGCCAAGTTTCCTCTGTTATATCCTGATCGTCTCGGTCCTCAGCATTGCTGTGAACTATGTGTTGAAACAGCAAATGGAGCAGTTGCAGGAGAACTCGATCCGGGATCACTTGACCGGTTTGTTCAATCGCCGTTATTTCGACGAGACGCTCGACAACAAGTTGCTTCGTGGTATACGCACGGAATATACCGTCGGACTCATTCTCGTCGATGTCGACAATTTCAAAAGCTACAACGACCGGTTCGGACATGCCGCCGGAGATCTTGTCCTGCAAAGCATAGCGAATTTCCTGTTCGAGCAGGTGCACATGGCCGATATCGTCTGCCGATTCGGCGGGGATGAGTTTGCGGTGATCCTACTCGGGGCTACACACGAGTCGTTGGCCGATGTAGCCGAGTCACTCCGCTCCAAGGTGAAGGAGCTTGATATCCGGTACAGTGGAAAATCCGTGGGGCCATGCACCATATCGCAGGGATTGGCGCTGTTCCCGGAACACGGATCGACTCGGGAGGGCCTCTTGGCAACTGCGGATGCATCCCTGTTCAAAGCAAAACAATCAGGAAAGGATAGGGTAGTCATGTAACTTGTTGGTCAGACGGGATCATGCTTCTCTATACACGTGTTTGCTAGTCCTCTGTGCAAAATCCTCAAACCTATATGTCATGGTTAGCCTCCTTCTTGCCACACTTCATGCGGTGAATTCCTCGTATGAACAGACAATACGTGTGAATATGCTAGGTGTTTTCACTGAAAAATTATCAAAAAGAATTAATTTCAATTAATAAATATCAATATATACAAATAACTGTCAATAATGTATAATCAAATATGTTAAAAATTATTAATATGTAATTTCCATCAATTCAATCGCTTCGATTTTCACTGGACTGTGGTTACTGAAGCAACCATACGAATAATTTTTTACATGCTGTTTGTGGGAGAGGGAAACAACGTTCGTTTCCGTTGATGCACCTGGAGGGGTGGACTTCATGAATTGGAAGGTACCATTGTCCGGGCAACTCATTCGGTGTCAACTTCCATGCAGGTCATTGGTGGCCTGGGGGATACAAAATCATAAGGAAACATATCATGGGCGTTTCAAGAATTTTCGGTATCTTGTTGGTTGTGGGGGGCGGTGCACTCATAGTCGCCGGTTACTTCGCTTCCCGTTCCGTAAGCGATTCGGTCCGCACGTTTTTCGGAGCCAGCTTCACAAAAGAGACTCTCTGGTATTTTATCGGAGGAGCGGCTGCAGTAGTTTCCGGACTATTCGTTTTGGTCGGTAGTCGTAGTTGACGCCGTCGTGTCCCTGTGCAGGTGTGGGCAAGTTCCGCTACCTGTGCAGTGGATCACGTTTCTTGGGAAGGATTGTATGAATAAAAGAAATCTCTTGTTTGTTGGGATACTGATTTTGTTTTCGGCGAGCTTATTTGCCGAAGTCTCCTCAAGTGAAGATACCCGGTTGTCCGGCAATGCCACCATCAGCGGATCGAATGGGTATATCGTCATTCCAAGTGCCGAACCGGCCTGGAACGGAGAGAAGTTGAGTATCACAACCGGTTATTCGGGAATCTTTACCGGTTCGTATGCCCATGTGCCCTATTTCCAATTGGGATTCGCCAAGAACCTGGAGTTGAGCCTGGCGATAGATATTTCGGATGAGACCGATATCCTGTTTGGTGGGAAATGGCGATTCGCAAAGAGTCGGAACAGTTCGCTTACCTTCGGATTGGTTGGGCAGATGCTACGGGCAACCGATACCCCGGTCTGGGCCGCACAGGCATACCTGGCCTCGACATTCACCAGCACTTTCATCGATTGGCCTTCGAAGACAACCTTGCTCATTGGATATACGTTCGATGAGCCGCTTTCCACCGATATCGATTTTGGTATGGGTTTCCAAGCCGCCCTGTTCCCTGGGGTATTCAAGGAGAAGGTTGACTTCCTGATTGATTTCGGCAATACCTCGTACAGCGTATCGCCAAGCGGGGGAAATGCAGTCTCCAGGGGGATGCTCAATCTCGGGATACGGTTGCTTCCGCTCCGATTCGCAAAAACCGTGTATTTTTCTGCAGACTTGCGTGCTTTGGATGTCTTCGATGCGAAAAGCAGGGCACTCAGCGCGAGTGTCGCGATTTCCTACTCGGCCCAATGATCCGGGAGACCATACCCGGAAAACCGAGTACTACGACAGGATAAAAAAATTCCAGTCTATTGCCCAATTGGTGTATAGGGACGATAGACTGGTATCTTTGTGTATAGGCAAACACACAACCGGAAATCGGGTCAATTCGACAACCGATCACCAGCAACCGGAATCGATGGATCAAGAACACATACTATACAATCCATTATTTGGAACCATTGATACTAGAAACTTCTTCACCCTCCAACCAGCGATCCAGGGCTTCCTTGCGAAATCGCCAATTCCTGCCAACCTTCTGGCAAGGAATCTTACCATTGCGTGCGAGAACGTAAATGGTAGACTCAGCGATCTTCAGATACACCGAACATTCCTGTAAGGTTAAAACTTGATTCAATAAGTGTGTCATTCCATTATTATCAGCCATAAGTTGTAAACAATCAATAGATAATTTGAAATTAATTCTTACCACCTTTACTTAATAGAAAGTGATGGATAATGATTTATTTCCGTATATTTAATTATAGAAAGATTTTAAATGCTTAAAACTATCA
Organism: Spirochaetae bacterium HGW-Spirochaetae-4; assembly: GCA_002839335.1. GTDB lineage: Bacteria > Spirochaetota > Spirochaetia > Sphaerochaetales > Sphaerochaetaceae > UBA8525. The sequence goes on along the minus strand of PGXU01000006.1, from coordinate 45,576 downwards.
GATAATAACATCAAATAATTTTAATTGATAAATATTAATAAATATTGATTGACAAAAATTGCATTGTCGAATATTATTAGAATCAAGAAGAAGTCTTTCACGAGGCATTGACCGAAGTGAAAGCTGTTCAGTCCGAAAACAAGTGGACTTGTGCTGCAATGGGCAGTTCGGAAGTTGCCGTTGTCGGCCATCCGACCGATGTATGGCTTTTCCGGATATCAATGAATTTGAGCAGCGCCAGTGCTTCGGTTGTGTCGCATTCACCAGGCGAGTTCCACTTGATCATACTACCTGAAGCAGAGCCTTCTCTCTGGTTTCTCGAGTTATACAAACGGGGACGGTATCCGTTCCCTTGGGTGGTGGTGTTGCGAGGTGCCCCTCGCAACACCTAAATCCAAAGCTACTAATCAAAACAATCAACCTCAGCATAAACACCTGACCCTCTTGATTTGAGAAAGGAGGCATATGAAGTCCGTAGGAGACTTCAAGGACGCGACATGAATGGAGCATATACACGTGCTCTTTCGAAAACTCACAAGGAATCAGGAGGATTTCAATGAACAAGATTACACACGTAAAAAGATATGGTATTGCGCTGTTTGCAATACTGCTGCTGTCGATCGCACTGATCGGTTGCGATTCGAACACAAACCTCGACACGGGAACCGGTTCGGATCCGGTGGATCTCGGAGCGGCGGGAGATTACGTACTGCTGGCCAAGACCGGCATCTCGACAGTTCCAAACTCGGTCATAACCGGAGATGTTGGATTGAGCCCTGAAGCCGAAAGTTCCCTGACTGGTTTTTCCCAGACCGATGCCACTGGATATGCTACTTCGGCCCAAGTGACCGGACGATTGTATGCAGCCGATATGGCCTCGCCAACACCAAGCAACTTGACAACAGCTGTGTCCAATATGGAAACGGCATACACTGCCGCAGCCGGTAGGGTAGGTGTCGATGAATTGAATCTTGGTGCTGGAGAAATAGGTGGTTTGACGCTTGCTCCTGGACTGTACAAGTGGGATAGTGCTGTTACCATAAGCACCGATGTTACCCTCAGTGGCAATTCGACCGATGTGTGGATTTTCCAGATATCGGGAAACTTGACCATGGCGAGTGCCCAGAGTGTACTTCTTTCCGGCGGTGCATCAGCTGAAAATATCATCTGGCAAGTAGCGGGATTTGTCACCTTGGGGTCCACAGCACACTTTGAAGGTAATGTATTGTGTCAGACAAACATTGCCGTCGGCAATTTGGCGACTGTAAACGGTAGATTGTTTGCCCAGACAGAAATTTCTCTCGACCAGGCGACTGTCACGCAGCCGTAGACCTGAACAGTATCGATATTCGGCGTTGGTTGGATAATCCCGACCAACGCCGTTCTTTGTTCATGTGACAAGATCGGCTGCTTGCGTGGCCACCGGAGTCGTTGCCGCCTCTTCCTGTGGTTCAAAAGGAACCATTACCAGGCTACCCGCCATCGCTGTGAAAGGGGCTACCAATACCAACCCGAAACTGCCGACTAATGTATGAACCAGTTCCGAGGAGACATACACCATATTCAAGACATTCTCCATCGGAACTCCGCGAGCGATGAATGTCAATAACATTCCCATGTATCCTCCGGAATAGGCGAGCAGCAATGTGGTTGTCATGGTGCCGACAGCATGTCTTCCCACTGTAAGACCAGAACGGAACAACTCGGTGCGTGGGATACCCGGATACTTTTCCCGGATTTCAAACATAGCGGCTGAGATATCCATGGCAAGATCCATAACAGCTCCTGCAGAAGCAATGAATATTCCGGCTATGAACATGTTGACCAGGTCGAGATGTCCGAATCCCGAATATGTCAACGACTCCAAGAATGGACTGGTCGCACCATTGAGTTGGAACCAATGGGTGAACATGATGGCTAGCAGCATGGTGGTCAGTACTCCAGCGAACGACCCGAGGAACGCGACGAGACCTTTGCTGGACAAACCACCTACAAGGAAGATGATCACCGCAGTCAGGATGGTCACTACACCAAAGGCGACCAGTACGGGAGATACTCCCCATAGGAATGCCGGAAGGAGTACTTTTACGATGATGATCCCTGTAAATATGAACGATACGATGGCTTTCAAGCCAATCCATCCCGATACTGCGATGAGACTGAGGAAGAATACCAGAACCAGGAATATTGTCTTGTCCGTGCGATAGTGGTCGATGATATTGGCATATGCGACCTGGGAATGGTCTGAGGTCAGGTCGAGCACGACAAATGCCCTGTCTCCGGGTTTGAAGAACTTGTCGAGTTCCTTCTTGCCGATCAACACATTTGTCGATTCCAGTACTTCCCCCTCGAATGGACCTCTCGTGATTCCGATCACCAATTGTTGCGCGCCTTCAGCCACCGGGCCAATTATCTTCACCAACGAATTGTCCACCTCTAGGATTGTGGCGACGGTCCTGGCGGATTTGTGGGATGTTCCGGAGTCGGTGAGTCCAGTGGGAATACACAGCAAACCGGCCCCCAATACAATCGAAACCACTATCAACAACAAGTCTTGTCTTCTGCTGTCCCTTTTATCCACAACTTGCATCATGTACATCTCCAAAGGGCATGGCAGACGAGATTCTGTCCGCCATGCCTGTGTATAGGGAATCTTTTGTCAATTGAAATCGGGTGAAATATCCATGGCAACCAGCAACTTCTGGAAGATGTCGGTATTGTCGTAGTATCCACCGAACAACTCCTGACCGGCGCCCATCGCGAATGTAGCTACAGGTACTCCTGTGTGGGAATACGAGGTCCAGCCTATTCCAGCCAACTGGTTGATGATCTGGGTGATCTTCACCGTCAGCGGCTCATATCCTCCATAGAGCAGATACTGGTCTTCAACCCGTGGAGAGATTGTTTCATTGCCCATGCTTCGTGAGAACGCCAGTTTGAGTTGATCCTGTTGGACTTCCGATAGGGAGTCGAAGTCCAGTCCGAAGGCTTTGCGGATAGCAGGAAGCAGGTCTTCCAGGGATGCACTTTTTCCCGAAGCAGCAACAGCCGACTTGTAGGGACCAAGGACTTCCTGGTCGAAAGCTGTGAAGGACATGGTCTGCTTGCCGATTTCGTCAAAGAATGTCGCGTACTTGGTACCTGCGAACCCGATTGTCATTCCGCCCGTCTCATGGTCTCCGGTTACGATGACAAGTGTTTCTTTCGGATGTTCATTGGCGAATGCCACTGCTTCAGCTATTGCTTTGTCGAACATCAACGTGTCGTGTATCGCGGCAGCCGCATCGTTCGCATGGCCCGCCCAGTCGATCTTACCGCTCTCGACCATCATGAAAAATCCTTCCGGGTTATCGGCAAGCAATTCGATTCCCTTGGCCGTATAGTCGGCAAGTGACAATTCCCGGGGTTTCCTGTCCAATTCGAACGGCATAGCGGCCGAATCTTGCAAACGTTCGTTGACAGCCAACACTTTGCCAGTACCAGCCTTAAGGTTTTCGAATGCAACTACCGAGTTCACATAGGTATATCCTGCGGCTTTCGCGAGGCTGACGATATCGGGTTGGTCTTTACCTTTTCCTGTCGGTTGGGCGAATCCACCACCGCCGAAGTAGTCGAATCCACTTTTGGTGAGTTGGATAGCGATGTCATACATGTTGCCCCGTGAGGGAACCTTTGCATAGAAGCAAGCTGGGGTGGCATGGTCCAAGGAGACTGAAGAAACGATTCCAATCTTCATTCCCTGTTCCTTTGCATACTCCGTTATCGTCTTGAAGGATTTGGTCTTGCCTGTATCCATGTTTATCACACCACTTAAAGTCTTGTTCCCCGATGCGATCGCAGTTCCCGCCGAAGCGCTATCGGTAATCAGTGAACCGGCATCATAGGTGGTGGTCAAACCAACGACAGGAAATTGTGAGAAGCGCAAGTGTTGTACTGTGACATCATCCGAGACTTGAGCATTTGCGAAGGCTTCCGCTGCATTGATCTGCGGTGTTGCCATGCCATCGCCGATAAACAGGAATACGTACTTCGCCGGTTGCCCGTATCTTGTGGCAAGGGCTCCGTCGTCGACTTTGCTCTCCATGGTGCCTGCCGCAAAAAGCGTCGTGGAAACCAGGAGAAGGAGACTGAGAGCCAAGAGGCGGACAGTCATTTTCGCAATCATTTTCATGTTTTTCCTCCAAGGAAATGTAATGGTTGCATTACAGCATGGAGTTGTAAGGAATCTGTTTGAAAGCTCTTAGAAATTAATGAGAATCGTGTTTGCCACAAATCACTCCGGTGAAATACTTTTGGTTTCCCCTTCGAATCTTTGGTGATACGGAAGTCACGGGTATACAGCAGCGCTCCTTCTCGAACTGAAAGGATTGCTGGCAAAGCATGGTATGCGAGCTCCAGATCTGCTTCTTGTTATAACCGCAGGCACCATGGCCTACCGCCGGGAAGATGGCGTGTATGTAGTTCCCCTAGGGTGCCTGCGCGATTGAGTTACTGTCTGCCGTTCGCTGCGGTTCAGCCCCTGGCCCCGTACGTATCGGCCATATCCACTTCCTTGATTTCGATTCCCAGCGCCTTGGCGACACCCGCACCATATGCCGGGTCTGCCAGATAGCAGTGGCGGATATGGCGTTTTTGGACCACCAGGGTTGTTCCTTGCATGTTTCGGGCGGTATTTTCGAACAACCGCTGCTGCTCATCCTTCTTCATGAGGTTGAAGAGGTTCCCGACTTGCTCGTAGTAGTGGTCGTCATCTTCCCTGAAGTCGTAGTGGTCGGCGGGGCCTTTACCGTCGAGAGGAGGTTCCTGCATCGAATTCTGGTCTTTCCACATGCCATAGGAATTGGGGTTGTAATGGACAGTCCCTCCGAAGTTGCCGTCGACACGCATCGCACCGTCACGATGATAGTGGTTTGTCTCGACCTTGCTCCGGTTTACCGGAATCTGATAGTGGTTGACCCCAAGACGGTAGCGTTGTGCATCACCATAGGCGAATAGACGACCTTGCAGCATGCGGTCTGGGGAGAAGCCGATTCCAGGAACACTGTTCGCAGGATTGAATGCGGCTTGCTCGACATCCATGAAGTAGTTGTCCGGATTTTTGTTCAACTCGAAGTATCCCACTTCGTGCAATGGATAATCGGAGTGGATCCAAACCTTCGTCAAATCGAACGGATTGTCCGGATGCTTGTCCGCCTGCTGTTCGGTCATAATCTGGACGTACATTCGCCACCGAGGATGCTCACCCCTCTCGATCGATTCGTACAGGTCCCTTTGGTTGGATTCACGATCCTGGGCGACCAGTTGAGCCGCCTCGGCATCGGTGAGGAATTCGATTCCCTGTTCTGTCTTGCAGGTGAACTTCACCCACACGCGTTTGTTCTCGGCATTGATGAACGAATAGGTATGGGATCCGTACCCGTTCATATGGCGGAAACTTTTGGGGATGCCCCGATCGCCCATGGTTATGGTCACCTGGTGGAGCGCTTCGGGAAGCATTGACCAGAAGTCCCAATTGTTCTGCGCCGAACGCATGTTGGTGCGTGGGTCGCGCTTAATCGCATGGTTCAGGTCGGGGAACAGCATCGGGTCACGGAAAAAGAATACCGGTGTATTGTTTCCGACCAGATCCCAGTTGCCCTCATCGGTGTAGAACTTCATGGCGAAGCCACGGATATCCCGCTCGGCATCGGCGGCGCCCCGTTCCCCCGCGACGGTCGAGAAGCGGATGAACATGGGAGTCTGTTTGCCGACTTCAGAGAATATAGAGGCTTTGGTCCATCGGGTGATATCCTTGGTGACCGTAAAAGTACCGAAAGCCCCCGAGCCTTTCGCATGCATTCGCCGTTCGGGAATAACCTCCCTATCGAAATGGCTCATCTTCTCCAGGTACCAGGTGTCTTGCAGCATGGCACCTCCACGGCGACCCGCTGTCTGGATATTCTCGTTGTTCGCGATCGGTCGGCCACTGATTGAACTCAACGGATTCTTCGGTGTCGAATCCCGTCCGTCCCTATCGGATTTCTTTTTTTCAGCCATGGTCTCCTCCTGTTGGATAAAACAATTCCAATATTGGATTGAATTTGATTCTTCACTACACAGTATCGCGTGGTTCTGCCGATAACGCAAGCTTTCGTGTCTTTTGATACTTCCGGTGAAGTCGCCCTTGTCAAATATACCCCAGTGGGGTATATTCTATATATGGACAGCAAAACTCGAAAGATAGTGGACTCGCGGCTTGCCCGCATTGAAGGACAGGTCAAGGGTCTTCGGAAGATGGTGGAAATGGACCGGTACTGCATCGATATTCTCACCCAGACCTCGGCAGTGGTCTCTGCATTGAAAAGCGTCGAGGAGATTGTCATGGAGCATCACCTCCATTCGTGTGTCGCCCATGCGATGCAACAGGACGACCCGCAGGAAAAACAGGTGAAGATTGAAGAGGTCATGGAAGTGATCTCGCGATTTCGCAAGTAACCAGGAGGAAAGGCATGCATATACTTAAGAGCATGAAACAACGTTGGAATAATTATCTCAAGAAGTTGGGTGAGGCGAATACCCAGAACTTCGGCGACCAGAAACTCGACTGCTGCAGCCTCAACAGAAAGGATCAACCGAAAGTCCATGCAGCGGCAACCGTCAGAAAGGAGGATCCCCATGACTGACATGCATAATCACGATTCGCACAAATCGAACGAATCACATGAGTCTCATGAATCGCATGACCATACCGACCATCATCGCATGATGATCCGCGATTTCAAGAAACGGTTCTATGTGACACTGGTGCTATCGGTACCGGTACTCGTCCTTGCACCCCTTGTGCAGGACCTGCTTGGTTTTACCTGGGGCTTCCCAGGCGACGGATACGTCGTTTTCCTGGTCGCGTCCGCAATCTTCTTCTATGGCGGGTGGCCATTCTTGACCGGTATGGTCGATGAGCTCAAATCAAAGAATCCCGGTATGATGACACTCATCGGCATGGCCATCGGAATCGCATACCTGTACAGCACAGCGGTGACTTTCGGACTTCCGGGTATGCCCTTCTATTGGGAATTGGCGACACTGATCGCAATCATGCTTGCCGGCCATTGGATAGAAATGGCTTCGGTAGTCGGAGCTTCTGCGGCACTTGAGAAACTTGCCCGACTCATGCCGTCGGAGGCCCATAGGAAAGAGGGCGACTCCATTGTCGATGTTTCGTTGGATCAGCTGACCAATGGTGATCTGCTCCTGGTGAAACCAGGGGAAAAGATACCCGCCGACGGGAATATCGAGGAAGGGGAGAGCCATATCGACGAATCGATGCTCACTGGAGAATCCAGGCCGGTGAGGCGAGGCGTCGGGGACAAGCTGATCGGTGGCTCGATCAATGGCGATGGGTCTCTCACACTCCGCGTCGATGGGATAGGTGAGGATGCGTACCTGTCCAAGATCATCTCCATGGTCCGCCAAGCGCAAATGGTAAAGTCCCGGACACAGAGGCTTTCGGACAAGGCGGCCAGATACCTGACACTCATTGCCATCTCGGTCGGGCTCATTACATTCGGTGCATGGATGTTGGCAGGATTCGGCGTGCAGTTCTCCATTACCCGGATGGCAACGGTAATGATCATCACGTGTCCCCATGCCTTGGGTCTCGCCATTCCCCTGGTGGTTGCCGTATCGACATCCAAGTCGGCTCAAAACGGGCTGCTTATCAGGAATCGGACAGCATTCGAACAGGCACGGAAGATCGATACGGTGGTTTTCGACAAGACCGGCACGCTCACCGAAGGATCGTTTTCCGTGACCGATATCGAATCGTACATGGATGTGTATGGCGAACAGGATATCCTGAAATTGGCAGCTTCGCTCGAAAACCACTCCGAGCATCCGATCGGCAAGAGCATCGTTGCATATGCCAAGAAGGAAGACCTGCAACTGGTAGCGGTCCAGGAAGCGCAAGCTATCAAAGGGAAAGGTTTTTCTGGGAAAGTCGATGGAGCACAAGTACTCATAACGAGTCCCGGGTACCTCAGGGAACTGGGAATGGAAGTTCCCTCCGCTGAGGACGAGGAGGAACTTACCCGGGTGTTTGTTCTGGTCGACAGGCAATTGGCGGGTTCGGTTGTATTGTCCGATACGATCCGCGAGGAATCGCGCCAAGCGGTCTCCACCCTACAATCCATGGGAATCACCTGTTGGATGCTCACCGGGGACAATGAGGCGACCGCACGGTCTGTTTCCCGCAAACTGGGTCTGGACGGTTACTTCGCCGAGGTACTTCCCGATGAGAAGCAGCAGAAGATCGAGGAATTGCAGGGAAAGGGCGCCTTCGTTGCCATGGTCGGTGACGGAGTAAACGATTCCCCGGCCCTTGCCCAGGCCCAGGTCGGTATCGCGATAGGATCCGGTACCGATGTCGCCGCTTCGACGGCCGATATCGTCCTGGTGAATTCCAATCCGATGGATGTGGTCACGGTGATCCTCTTCGGGAAAGCCACCTACCGCAAGATGATCCAGAACCTCTTGTGGGCAACCGGATACAATGTGTTGGCGATACCGCTTGCGGCTGGTGTCCTATACAACGTGGGGATCGTATTGACCCCCGAAGTCGGAGCTATCCTCATGTCGCTATCGACTGTGATAGTCGCCATGAACGCCCGGCTACTGAAGATACGCCGTTAACGGAAATCCTTGTGGCATTGCCCCTTCGGATGCGGTAGAATATGGCCATGAAAACCCGCATGATACAAGCTGAAGGCCATTTGATCGACTCGGGAATCCTCTCCAAGATACTCAACACCATATTGGGTGATGGAGGGGATTACCGCATCACCTCGTTCAAGGTAGGAAAGACACCCGACGAGATTTCCCTCGTGGAAATAGAGTTGAAGGGTGCCGATGAAGCACTCCTGGAAGTACTTTCGCGCAAGCTCACCCCGTTCGGTGTGTTTGAGAAGGCCGTACCTTCGGCACTCTTCGGGATGGTGGACAAAGACAGCCACGCACCGGAAACCTTTTATTCCAGTACGAACCAGCGGACCGAAGTCTACGTCGATGGAAAATGGATGCCGGTGGATGACCAACGGATGGATGCGGCGATTGTCCGTGAACCAAAGACCGGACGGCTCGTCTGTAGGAAAATACGCGATCTCAAGACAGGCGATCATGTCGTCTGTACCAGCGATTCGGTCAGGGTGTTTCCCGTCGAGGTGGAGCGGTCGGAATCGGAGCTGCGCACAGGCGGCTTTGGATTCATGACCGGCGAAGTCTCCTCGGAACGCAGTGTCGATACGGCCGTGAAGAAGACCGCAGCGTTGATGCGAAACATTCGGAAACGGGGTGGGAAGATAGTGGTGGTGTGTGGTCCGGTGGTCGTTCATACCGGGGGTGTCGATGCCTTGGCAAGTCTTGTCCGTAGCGGATACATACAGGGATTCCTCGGTGGCAACGCCGTGGCCGTGCATGATTTGGAGTACCGGTTTTTCGGTACATCTCTCGGCGTCAGCCTGACTACCGGAAGAGTTTCGGAACATGGACATAGTCACCATATGCGTTCCATCAACCGGATCTACGGTTGTGGTTCCATCCAGGCCGCAATCGGTATGGGCGTACTTGGGGAAGGTCTGATGTACGAGATAGTCAAATCGGGAATCCCCTACTGCCTTGCTGGCTCGATCCGGGATGACGGGCCGCTTCCCGAGACGGTCAACGACATGTTGGAGGCGCAACGCCAATACGCGCACATAATCGAAGGGGCCGATCTGATCATCATGCTTTCGACCATGTTGCATTCCATAGGGACCGGCAACATGAGCCCCGCTTGGGTCAAGACGATCTGTGTCGACATCAACCCCGCCGTGGTGACGAAACTAGCGGATCGGGGTAGTTCCCAGGCTATCGGGATCGTAAGCGATGTCGGACTCTTCCTGAGGGCTTTGGAAGCGCAATTGGCATGATCGGGGACCATGGATTTGGCACTTGATATGTTTCCTACATTTTTGTAGGATTGACTGATGAAGCATGCCAATGAACTCCAAGTCCTCTATGAAATCAGCAAGATTCTCGATGAGACGAAGGACCTGAAGGAAATTCTGCATCCTATCCTCAGCTCGTTGACCGAACATACCCCGATTGTCCGTGGCGCGATAACGCTCATGAACCGGGACACCAGGATGATCATGATCGAATCTGCCTACGGGTTGACCGAAGCCCAGAAGAAGCGGGGCCGCTACCGTATGGGGGAGGGGATAACCGGCAGTGTGGTCCAATCGGGGGTACATGTCATTATTCCCGATGTCTCCAAGGATCGTCGCTATATCAACAAGACTGGAGCCGAGACGGAACTTATCAAGAAAAACAAGCGGATATCATTCATATGCGTACCGATCCGGAGCGACAACGAGACGCTCGGGACCCTCAACGTCTCGTTCATCGACATACCCGATATCGACTTGGACGTCTATTTCCAACTCCTTTCGGTCATTGCCTCTATGGTTGCCCGGGCGGTCAAGATTCGGCAGGAATTGCGTGAGGAGAAGGAGCGACTCGTTGCGGAGAACCTGCGGCTCAAGGAAGAGCTGGAGGAGCGCCACACTCCCGAGCGCATCATCGGCCGGTCGCAGGTCATGCAGCAGTTGTTCGATCTTATCGCTCAAGTGAGCAAGAGCGATGCGACTGTCATGATACGAGGAGAGAGTGGTACCGGTAAGGAGTTGGTGGCACAGGAGATACACGATAACAGCATGCGCTCACGGATGCCCTTTGTGAAGGTCAACTGTGCGGCTCTTCCCGAGAATATCATCGAGAGCGAATTGTTCGGACATGAGAAGGGAGCCTTCACGGGAGCACACATGCTCAGGAAGGGCAGGTTCGAGCTTGCGGACCAGGGTACGCTTTTCCTCGATGAAATCGGCGAACTCTCGCCCCAGATGCAAGTCAAGTTGCTGCGGGCTGTCCAAGAGCAGGAGTTCGAGCGGGTTGGCGGAACCAAGACCATCAAGATCAACGTGCGGATCATCGCCGCCACCAACAGGAACCTCGAGGACGAGATTCTCAAGGGGACCTTCCGGGAGGATCTCTACTACCGTTTGAACGTATTTCCCCTGCATATCCCGCCGTTGCGTGAACGCAAATCGGATATCCTGCTCCTGTGCGACCATTTTATCGAGAAGTACAACAGGAAAAACCATTGCAACATCAAACGTATTACCAGCACAGCCATAGATTTGCTTATGATGTACCATTGGCCGGGGAACGTGCGGGAACTGGAGAACTGTATCGAACGGTCGGTGATCCTCAGTCGTGACGATGTGATCCACGGGTACCACTTGCCCCCGAGCCTGCAGTCGGCCGAATCCTCAAACACGCAGTTCAGCTCCACCTTGCAGCAGGCTGTGGATGCGCTCGAGAAGGAACTGGTCGCCGATGCCCTCAAACATGCGCGTGGCAACCAGGCGAAAGCTGCTCAGAATCTGGGCATATCGGAACGGATCATGGGCTTGCGCGTCGAGAAATACAACCTGGACCCCAAACGGTACAAGAGTAAAAAACCTACAATTTTGTAATATATAAGATTGGTAGTTACATTATTGTAGGTTCTTGCACTTGCCTGACGATCCCCTCGAACGGACGGAATTGCCAGTACACCCGTTTTCACCACCAAATTTGAACCTGATTATAATCATATATCACATACAATAGCAAAATTCCCCATCGATAAATCGTTGATCGTATACGACAACTTGGCACACTGTATGCATGCAACAGTCGCCAAACACTCATGTAGGAGTCGAATATGAAGTACCGGATTTTCGTGATGGGCTTGGTGATGCTTTTGTGCACGACAGGGACCCTTTTTGCGGATGAGCTTTCCGATGCAGTCGCACTGCACCAGGAATCTCTCGACATGATATGGCTGCTCGTTGCCGCCGCGTTGGTGTTTTTCATGCAGGCTGGATTCGCAATGGTCGAGATAGGGCTGACCCGTGCCAAGAATGCCGGTAACATCATCATGAAGAATCTCATGGACTTTTGTGCCGGATCCCTGGTTTTTTGGGCAATCGGTTGGGCCCTCATGTATGGTACTTCGGTGAAAGGCCTGTTCGGTTCCTCCCAGTTCTTCATACTTGGAGCCGATTCGACCATGTTCAGGGACTGGATGTTCCAGGTCGTGTTCGCTGCGACGGCGGCGACAATCGTCTCCGGAGCCATGGCAGAACGTACCAAATTCACCGCCTACCTGATTTACAGTGTCGTTATCTCCGGTTTGATCTATCCCATATCGGGCCACTGGATATGGGGTGGCGGTTGGCTCTCGACCCTCGGATTCCATGATTTCGCCGGTTCGACGGTCGTGCACTCCGTCGGAGGTTGGGCTGCTCTCATGGGAACCCTTGCGCTCGGACCCCGAATAGGAAAATATGTTTCGAACGGCAAGAAGGTAGCTTCCAAGGCAATTCTCGGCCACAATCTGCCGTTGGCGAGTCTCGGTGTTTTCATCCTTTGGTTCGGCTGGTACGGCTTCAATGCCGGTTCCACACTCAGTGGCACCGACCTCACCATGGCGAATGTCGCGGTCACCACGACCCTTGGCGCCTCCGCCGGTGCGATCGCCGCCATGATAATTTCTTGGATCAAGTTCGGAAAACCCGATGTGAGCATGTCGCTCAACGGAGCACTCGCCGGGTTGGTGGGTATAACCGCCCCGACAGCAGTCGTCACGCCGATGGGAGCAATCATCATTGGACTCGTCGCAGGTATTCTCGTAGTATTCTCGGTTGAATTCCTCGACAAGACCTTGCACATCGACGACCCGGTGGGAGCCATAAGCGTCCATGGAGTCTGTGGTGTCTGGGGAACGCTCGCAGTCGGTCTGTTCGGTGCAACCGACAGTGTACGGGGACTTTTCTACGGTGGCGGTATCCAGCAGTTGAGTATCCAGGCACTGGGAGCATTGGCCGTGTGCGCCTGGGTTGTCGTTACGACGGGCGTGTTGTTCTTCGTGATCAAGAAGACCGCCGGACTGCGTGTGAGCGCCCACGAGGAGATGACCGGACTCGATCTTTCGGAACACAGCGCCGAATCCTATAGCGGCTTCCAGATCTTCACGAACATGTAGCCAAAGGAGAAGAAGATATGAAATTGATAATCGCATATATACAGCCGGAGAAGTTGAATGCCGTCAAGCAGGAATTGTATCGACGTGAGATATTCAAGATTTCGGTTACGAACGCCATGGGTTGTGGCCAGCAGAAGGGGTACAAGGAGTCGTATCGGGGGGTCGATATCGAGGTGAACCTGCTCAAGAAGGTCCGGATCGAAATCGCAGTCAACGATTCGTTCGCGGAAGCTACAATCGATGCGATACTCGTCGGTGCCGGAACGAATACCATTGGTGACGGGAAGATATTCATCCTTCCCATCGAGGAGTGCATCCGTATTCGGAATCGGGATACGGGGTCCGTCGCAATCGGATAATTCCCTACATTTTTGTGGTATTTGCCTCAACATTCCTACAATATTGTAGGAATGTCTGGGGCCGTATTTCGCTATACCAATTATAACTTGATGCATGGAAAGAGAAAAAAAACTTGGCATGCATATTGCTAATAAAAAAACTATACCTACACAGGAGAGTGCCTAGTATGTCCAGCTCCATCGATTTCACAAAGACCTTGCTTACAGACATGTACGGAGAGAACTGTTTCAGCGATTCGGTCATGCGCGAACGTTTGCCCGCAAAGCTCTACAAGGAGCTCAAGGCCGTACAACGTGGGGAGCATCCCCTTACCTTGCAGACCGCCGAAGTGGTGGCGGGCGCCATGAAGGATTGGGCGATCGCGAAGGGAGCCTCGCATTTCACCCACTGGTTCCAGCCGTTGACAGGTCTGACAGCCGAAAAGCACGATGCATTCATCTCTCCCTGTGCCGACGGTTCCATCCTGCTCGAATTTTCGGGCAAGGAGTTGATCCAAGGCGAGCCCGATGCGTCCTCCTTCCCGAACGGTGGACTTAGGGCAACATTCGAAGCCCGGGGATACACTGCCTGGGATACCAGCTCGCCGGCTGTGATCAAGGACCTTAGGGGAGTGAAGACACTCGCCATTCCCACTGCATTCGTCTCATATACGGGTGACGCCCTCGACAAGAAGGTTCCCCTGCTTCGTTCGATGGCCGCCATCAATAGGGAGGCTGTGCGTGTTCTCAAGGCTTTTGGAAACACAACCTGCAATCAGGTCTACACGAATGTGGGGCCGGAGCAGGAGTATTTCCTGATAGACGAGACCTTTTACGACAAGCGGCCCGACCTCAGGCTGTGCGGCCGGACCGTATTCGGTACCATGAGCGCCAAGGGACAGGAGATGGACGACCACTACTTCGGAACCATCAAGGAGAGTGTGGCCGTATTCATGAAGGAATTGAACTGCGAATTGTGGAAACTCGGGATCTCGGCCAAGACACAGCACAAGGAGGTCGCGCCGAACCAGTTCGAGATCGCAACGGTGTACAATACCGCCAACATATCGGTCGATACGAACCAGCTGCTCATGGAAGTGATCCAGAATGTCGCCCAACACCACGGGATGGTCGCGTTGTTGCATGAAAAGCCCTTCGCCGGTGTGAACGGCAGCGGAAAACACAACAACTGGTCGATCGCGACCGACGACGGACAGAACTTGCTCAGCCCGGGAGACAGTCCCGAGGAGAATGCCCAGTTCCTGTTGTTCCTCACCTCGGTGATAAAAGCCGTGGACAAGCACGCACTCTTGCTGCGCCTGTCGGCTGCTACCTCGGGAAATGACCACAGACTCGGTGCCAATGAAGCTCCTCCTGCGGTAATTTCCATGTTCCTCGGCGAGAAACTCACCGAAATCCTCGATTGCATCACCGAGAACAGGCCCCTGGTCAAGCGTGACGGACGTTTGGTCGAGATCGGAGCGACAACCATTCCATCCTTTCCCATGGACGATACCGACCGCAACAGGACTTCGCCGTTCGCATTCACGGGCAACAAGTTCGAGTTCCGTATGGTCGGGTCCTCGCAGTCGCTCGCCGGGCCCAACACCATGCTCAACGTGGCTGTGGCAGACGTGTTGTCCGAAGTCGCCGACAGATTGGAAGGCGCCTCCGATACCATGGAAGAGGTGAAGGCCATCATCAGGGAATTCTACCAACAGCACAAGCGGGTGGTGTTCAACGGCAATGGATATTCGGACACCTGGTTGGGTGAGGCGGAAAAACGCGGTTTGATGAACCTGGGAAATACCGTGGAGGCGTTGTCCCACCTCAACGATCCGGCACACGTGGAGATTTTTGGAAAGCACAAGGTCTTCAGTCCGGCTGAGCTGCACTCGCGGCAGGAAATCTATTTGGAGACGTACAGCAAACAGATCGCTATCGAAGCGGGTGTCATGATCGAGATGGCGGAACGGATGGTGGTACCAGCGGTGAACCGCTATCTCATGGAATTGCTCGCTTCCCTTGATATGCAGAAGAAGCTCAGCCTCAAACCACTACGGCTTGCCGAATTGGCCACACGGATTTCACAGAAGCTCGACGATACGCTGGAAGAGATACGCCAGTTGGAAGCAATTGCCGCCAAGGCCTCGGGGTGCGGTAGCGATTCGTTGGTGCAGGCCCGGTGTTATCGTGAGGACGTGGTTCCGGCCATGAAGTTGCTCAGGGAGCATGTGGATGCCCTCGAGACCATGACAGACAAGGCATTCTGGCCCTATCCGTCGTACGAGGACATGTTGTTCCGGCTGTAGACAACGGTTGGAAAATCGCCATTCGGGTGGGACCTCTTGCGGAGGTCCCGTCCGTGTCCTTGGCCCCTGCCGAGGAATAGTTGAAAAGTTGACAAATTTCACTTGTACATAACGCAGGAAATTTTCCATAATTGAATAAAAACTAATAAATTTACTTTGAAATTGATGTAAATATAAATCGAATTACATAAGTATAACTAAAATAAAAAGTTATATACATTTCAAGGGTACTTGATATTTTATGGAAATTCGAATAGGTTACAAAAATACTCGCTAATATTGTATAAATATACAAAAATTATGCAGTAAATGGATGGATAATATATGCAAAAAGACTTTCTGGATACCAAGACTGCGGAAATACGCAATCAGGTGATGCGAACCGGATCCTATGGGTTGTACGACTCGAAATTCGAGCATGATGCTTGTGGAGTCGGCTTCATCGCGCATTTGGACGGCAAACCCAGACACAGTATCGTATCCGATAGCCTGAAAGTCCTTGAGAACATGCAGCACCGCGGTGCGGTCGGTGGCGATGCGAAGACCGGTGACGGTGCCGGGATCATGATTCGGATTCCCGATGCATTCTTCAGGAAACACCTTTCCCATCTTTCGCTCCCCTCGGCAGGCACCTATGTGGTCGGTATGTTTTTCCTTCCCTCCGACAAAACGCTCTCGGCAATGTGCCATAGCGAAATAGGGAGGACGTGTGCCTCCGCCGGATTCTCGGTGCTCGCCTGGCGCGACGTACCGGTGGACAGCTCCATACTCGGTACCTTCGCGGCAGACACCGAACCCGCCATCAAGCAACTGTTTTTACGTCATGAAACGCTGGTTGGCGACGAGCTGCAGCGAAAATTGTATATCCTGCGCAGAAAAATCGAGAAGGCGGTGATGCAGCTCGACGGGGATTTGAGCCAGTTCTATGTATGCAGCCTCTCCCACTCGGTCGTTGTCTACAAGGGGATGCTGACCGGTGAGCAGGTCTCGCACTACTTCCTCGATCTGGCCGATCCCGACTTCACCAGCTCCTTCAGCATCGTCCACTCGCGGTTCAGTACGAACACATTGCCCCAATGGCGGCTGGCCCAACCATTCAGGTACCTTGCCCACAACGGTGAGATCAACACCATCCGGGGCAATATCAACAGGCAGTATGCCCGCGAGGGATTCATGTCATCCACAGTGATCGGCGAGGAACTGAACAGCATCACACCGATCATCGACGAGACGGGGAGCGACTCCTCGATTTTCGACAATGTGCTGGAACTGTTCACCATGGCGGGAAGAAGCATCCCCCATGTCATGATGATGATGATCCCCGAAGCCTACTCGCCGGAAATCCAGATGAGCGCCGATAAGCGGGCCTTCTACGAGTACCATTCTCCAGTCATGGAGCCGTGGGATGGACCGGCTGCCGTGGTATTCACCGACGGCCGGTATATCGGTGCGACCCTGGACCGGAACGGTTTGCGTCCCGCCCGCTACACGGTGACCCGCGACGGCTTGATCGTCCTGGCATCGGAGACAGGGGTGTTGGATCTTCCGGTGGATCAGATCATGACCAAGGGGCGGTTGCATCCGGGGAAAATGTTCCTGGTGGATCTCCATCAGCACTGCATCGTCCCGGACAACGTGATCAAGGCCAAACTCTCGCGGCAATTTCCCTACCGGCGGTGGGTCAAGGACAGCCGGATAGAGTTGCGGGGACTTTTCAATCCCTCGGGCGTCCCGTCCATCGATCCCCAGGAGCTGTTGCAGAAGCAGATATTGTTCGGGTATACCGACGAGGATCTAAAGACCATCATTACCCCCATGGCCCGCCAGGGACAGGAGGCTATCGGTTCCATGGGCAACGATACCGGATTGGCGGTGCTGTCGGACCAAAGCGAGCTGCTCTTCTCCTACTTCAAGCAGATGTTCGCACAAGTCACCAACCCTCCGATCGATCCGTTGCGCGAGCAGCTGATGATGTCGTTGGAAAGCTTCATCGAAAACGAAAGCAATCCCTTGAATATAGACCAACGGCAATATCGGAGTCTGAAACTAAGCCACCCGGTCCTCAGCTCACGCGACATGGTTCGCATCCGCAACAATACCCACAAGGACCTGTTGGCGGTCGATATCGATATCACCTTCACTCCCGACGAAACGGGTGCGTCCCTGCACGAGGCGATGGACCGGATCTTGCGCGATGCGGATACATCTGTTGCGCAAGGGGCTTCGCTCATGATCCTCACCGACAGGCATTCCGGACCTGGCAAAGCCCCGGTTCCCTCGTTGCTGGCCGTATCGGGACTGCATCAGCACATGCTTGAACGGCATATGCGGGGTGGTATCGGCATAGTCGTCGAAACCGGAGAGGTGCGGGAAGTATTCCATTATGCACTGCATCTGGCTTTCGGTTGTGATGCGATCTCTCCCTATATCGCCTTCTCCACCGTCCGGCAACTCGCCGAAGAGGGGAAGCTGGGAGACCTTACGCCGGAAGCTGCGGCCGACAATTATGTAAATGCCGTTAAGAAGGGATTGCTCAAGACCTTCAGTCGGATGGGAATCTCCACATTGCACAGTTTCTTCAACACCCAGATATTCGAAGCCGTGGGGTTGGGCGATGAAATCATAGCTCCCTATTTCCGAGGCACCGTTTCCCGCATCGGAGGTGTCGGATTCAAGGAGTTGGCCTGGGACGTCCGGCAACGCTACCAACAAGCCTATCCGACGAACTCTCAGGTGCCGAAACTGAGGAGCCCGGGAGGTTCGTACCGGTATCGGCGTGGCAGCGAGCCCCATTACTGGTCTCCAGAGTCGATCAGCCTGGTACAACAGGCGACCCGTGCGCAAGACTATGCGATATTCAAGGAATTCACCGCTCTCATGGACGCCTCGTACCGCAAGAACGGTGAATTGCGCGGTTTGCTCGATTTCAATGGAGGAGTACCCATCCCGATCGAAGAGGTCGAACCGGTCGAGCAGATCACACGGCGGTTCGTCTCGGCGGCCATGTCGATCGGATCGATCAGCAAGGAGGCGCATGAGACGGTAGCCATCGCCATGAACCGGATCGGTGCGAAGAGCAACAGCGGCGAAGGCGGGGAGGACCCCCAACGTTCGTATCCGTTGGCCAATGGCGATTCGATGCGTTCGCGTATCAAGCAGGTTGCCTCGGGACGTTTCGGCGTGACGACCGAATATATCATGAGTGCCGACGAACTGCAGATCAAGATGGCCCAGGGTGCCAAACCGGGCGAGGGCGGCCAGTTGCCGGGCAACAAGGTCACCGAATATATCGCCAAGATACGCCACACCGTTCCTGGGGTGACACTGATTTCACCGCCACCCCACCACGA
Organism: Spirochaetae bacterium HGW-Spirochaetae-4; assembly: GCA_002839335.1. GTDB lineage: Bacteria > Spirochaetota > Spirochaetia > Sphaerochaetales > Sphaerochaetaceae > UBA8525. The sequence goes on along the minus strand of PGXU01000006.1, from coordinate 26,474 downwards.
TATCTACTCGATCGAGGACCTTGCGCAGCTTATCCATGATTTGCGTCGGGTGAATCCCAAGGCTGAGGTATCGGTCAAGCTGGTCTCCGAACCGGGTGTCGGTACCATAGCCTCGGGAGTGGCCAAGGCGAAAGCCGACCGGGTGCTGATCTCTGGACAGAATGGCGGAACCGGTGCGTCGCCGTTGACGGCGATCCGCCATGCGGGCTTGCCCTGGGAGCTCGGACTGGCCGAAACCCAGCAGGCTCTGATCATCAACAACCTGCGCGACCAGGTGGTGGTACAGGTCGATGGACACTTGAAGACCGGCCGGGACCTTGCGATCGCGGCGCTCCTCGGAGCGGAGGAGTTCGGATTCGGGACATCGCTGTTGATCACACTCGGATGCATGATGGTCCGCAAGTGCCACTTGAACACCTGTCCCTTCGGCGTGGCGACCCAGGACCCCGTGCTTCGGCAGAAGTTCCATGGGAAGGCGGACTTCATCGTGACGTTCCTCAGGTTCGTTGCCGCGGAGCTGCGGGAATACATGGCCATGCTGGGCTTCAGGACCGTCGAGGAGATGGTCGGGCGTGTCGACATGCTCAAGTTCAATCCGAACACCGCGAAGGTGAAGGCCCTCAACGTGCATATGGACAGGGTGCTCGCCTCGGAGCATCTTGGCGAGGGTGTGGCCAGACATTTCGGCGGTGTACGGCCGGTGGTCACGCCTTCTTCCTTCGATGCGAAGGTCGGAGAATCGCTGGAGCACTTCTGGGACGACCGGAAACCAGTGCGGATCTCGTTGCCGGTGAAGAATACCGACCGTACGATCGGCGCCGCCCTCAGCGGTGAGTTGGTGAAACGGTTTGGACCGGCCGGATTGCCCGATGGGACGATCGCCATCGATCTCACCGGTTCGGCGGGACAAAGCCTCGGAGCCTTCCTTGCTCCCGGCATATCGCTGCGCCTCGAAGGTGAATCCAACGATTATCTCGGCAAGGGCATGAGCGGCGGTCGTATCGTCGTTGTCCCACCCGAACAGGCCCGTTTCAGGGCCGACCGCAATATCATCTGCGGCAATGTGGTGTTGTATGGAGCCACCGCAGGGGAAGTATTCATCAGTGGTATGGCAGGAGAACGGTTCGCGGTCCGCAATAGTGGAGCCTCTGCGGTTGTCGAAGGAATCGGCGACCATGGGTGCGAGTACATGACCGGAGGGACCGTTGTCGTATTGGGTGTCACCGGAAAGAACTTCGCCGCCGGAATGAGTGGTGGGATCGCATACGTCTATGATCCCTCGGAGCTGTTCGATACCCGGTGCAACCTCGACATGGTCGAGTTGGAGGGGGTGTGGGACCTGGAGGACCAGCACACGTTGAAAGGGTTCATCACCCGTCACGCCGAATTGACCGGCAGCCGGATCGCCAGAACGATCTTGGAGGACTGGGAGGCGAAATACCCGCAATTCGTCAAGGTCGTTCCCATAGAATACCGGAAAGTACTGGAACGGATGAAACTGAACGAGAACAGGGATGACGAGACCATTTCGGTAACTGAAGAGGTGTACCATGGCTAGACAGGACAATTATCTTACCATAGAACGTGATGATCCGACGTACCGGCCTGTAGAGTCCCGGATCAAGGATTTCGACCCGGTCAAGGGGATGCTTTCCCCATCCGATATCGCACGCCAGGCACTGCGGTGCATGGATTGCGGGGTGCCTTTCTGCCACATGTACGGCTGCCCGCTGGGCAACCGCGTTCCCGACTATACCGAAGCCGTCGCGCAGGGACAATGGAAGGAAGCGTTGGACATCTTGCATTCGACGAACAACTTTCCCGAGATCACCGGACGCATCTGTCCGGCTCTGTGCGAGGCTTCGTGTACCTTGGCTGTTAATTTCGAAGCCTCGTCCTGCCAACACATCGAGTTGCAGATAGCGGAGATGGGTTGGGAGAAGGGGTGGATCGTACCGGAACCGGCACCGGTCAAGAGCGGGAAACGGGTCGCCGTCATAGGTTCCGGACCGACCGGGCTTGCCGCAGCCCAACAATTGGCCCGCAAAGGCCATGATGTGGTGGTCTTCGAAAAGTCGGACCGAATCGGTGGAATGCTGATGTACGGCATTCCGAATTTCAAGCTTGAAAAGGAAATCCTCGCCCGCAGGATCGACCAGATGCAACAGGAGGGGGTGTTCTTCGAAACCCAGGTGGAAATCGGGACCGACTTGTCCGCCCGCTATATCCTGAGCAAATTCGACGCGGTGGTCATTGCCTCCGGCACGCCGCTTGCGCGGGACCTGGACATACCGGGAAGGGACCTCGAAGGCATCCATTTTGCCATGGAATACCTGCAACAGCAGACCCGTCTGGTATTGGGTGACAATATTTCCCCCGACCAGCTGATCGAACCCAAGGGAAAGCATGTGGTGGTGATCGGTGGTGGCGACACCGGTGCCGACTGTGTCGGTTCGGTGATCAGGCGCGGATGCGCTTCGGTGACCCAAATCGAGTTGCTGCCCAAGCCACCCGAGGAACGCACCGAACAGAATCCCTGGCCGCAGTGGCCGCTGATCCTACGCACCTCGAGTTCACATATGGAGGGGGTGGGACGACTTTGGAGCCTGCTTTCGAAAAGATTCGAGGGGACGGATGGCAAGGTCTCCAGATTGCACTGCGTCGAATTGGCGTGGGAAGGCCGGAAATTTACCGAAAAAGACGGTTCGGAGGTGGTATTCGATGCCGACCTGGTGCTTCTGAGCATGGGCTTCGTACCCTATCGCGAATCGCCGTTGGCAACGGACTTCTCGCTGGAGTTGGACCGACTGGGAAATATTGTCGTCGATCCGACCTACCGGACCTCAGTGGAAAAGATTTTCGCCGCAGGGGATGCCGTCACGGGAGCCTCGTTGGTGGTACGCGCGATCAACCATGGCAGGGAGTGTGCCCGGTCGGTCGATGCGTTCCTCTCGGAATCCCAAGCTACAGGTCGTCACGATTGAGTGGCATGCTCATACATCGGGGACCCCCGCGTCCCCGGACCAGTTCGGAACCGCTGATGGGCAGAACGGTGATTCCATGACGCTCCAACGTCTCGTTTGAAACCACATTCCTGCGGTAGGTGATTACGGTTCCTGGAGCGACAGCGAGCGTATTCGTACTGTCGTTCCATTGTTCACGCGCAGAGGCGATCGGATCCTTTCCACCGCTTTGTATCAACTCCAGGGCAGGCAACCCCAGCACCCGTTTCAAGGCCTGTTTCAAGGTGCGCTCCTCCGATATCTCCAACGAGTCGCCAGGGCCCATGACCATGCTGAACACGCGAAGCGACGACTTGATACCGCCGTAGATGCAGAACTTGTCCCGGTCGACCATGGTGAAGACCGTATCCAGATGCATGTAGGCCCGGGTATAGGGAATCTGGACAACCAGGATTTCACGCAAACCCTCTCCGCCGCGCTCAAGTGGCGCCATCATCCGTCTGGCAAAGGCCTCGATCGCCCACACATCGGTCCTGGCACTGCTGCCGACAAGTGCGCACGAATCGTTGAGGACCAGGATATCGCCGCCTTCGATGCTGCTTCCCATACTGTAATCGCGATGCGTCCTGCTCGAGGCGAATAGGGGATGGTTGTCCGCAAGCAACGACATCAGCCAATTTTCCCTGCGCCGGGCTTCGGTCTTCATGACATTGATCGAGACCCCGTTTCCCACAACAGTCGCCGGATCCCGGGTGAAATAGAGGTTGGGAAGGGGAGAGATATAGTAGGGGTATGTATCCCGTATGAAGTAGGAGAGCGTCTTGTGCTGCACCTTGCCATCCACCTCGGACTTCAACAATCCTCCCACGCAATAGGCTGCCAACTGTTTCGGCGACGACTCCAGGAGATATTCTGTTATAACGTGCTTGAGCGGTTGGGAGAACAGTTTCGACGATCCGACGAGATGGGCGACTGCGGTATCCCTCAGCAAGGCATCACCCAAGACTGCTTCGAGCAAAGCCTCGACATAATGGACCCGGCACCCCTGCGCCTCCAGCAGTCTGGCGAACTGGTCATGCTCAAATTGCATCTGAGCCAGATAGGGAATATCCTCGAAAAGCATGAAATCCAGATACTGGGGCGTCAACGATTCCAATTCGCGTCCAGGACGATGCAACAGCACATCGTTGAGCTTGCCGACCTCTGAAGTGATATGTGTCCGAGCTTCCATCGATCGCATCCTCCTTATCGTACCCCCCCAATTCTATAATACATCGTTGCCCGGAGCAATTCGTTTGTCATCGGCGAGAATTTCCAGTATCCTATGGACATGGATACCATAACAACCATGAAAAATTTTCTGGGTGAAAATGGCGCGTTGTACCTTCAGGCCTTGCTTGTAGTGGTCATTGGACTTGTCGTGTTGCTGATCGCGAATGCCATACTGAAGAAGCGGATCAAGAGCCTTGAGGAGAAGCGTGCCGAAATGGATGCCAAGGGGACCATCCGATCACTTCCTGTGCTCAGGTTCTTCCAACGCATCGCACTTCCGTTGCTGTTCCTCGGCATCATGTCGATCGGTGTCGAGATGGTCGCTTTCGACGAGCGCATCCAATCGACCGTACGGGCGAGTTTCGCCATCCTCATGACCATCATCATTGTCCGTTCCATAAACAAGGGCATCGAGTTGGCCTTTTCCCGCCACTTCGAGAAGGAGTATGCGAACCACGAACAGGAGAAGAACCTCAAGCCGTTGCTCTCCCTCTTGAAATTCATACTGTGGATCATCGGGTTCGTGTTCCTGCTGGCAAATCTCGGATTCAATGTCACCACCGCAATAGCTGGTCTTGGTGTAGGCGGCATAGCCGTGGCGATCGCGGCCCAAGGTATCCTGGGCGACCTGTTCAGCTATTTCGTGATATTTTTGGACAAGCCGTTCACCTTGGGTGATTTCATTGAATTCGGCGACAAGTTGGGGGTCGTGGAGAAGATCGGTATAAAGTCCAGCAGGATACGTATGCTCAGTGGAGAACTGTTGATCATATCCAACTCGGACCTCACCTCCTCAAGGATCCACAACTACAAGCAGATGAAACGCAGGCGCGTGGCTTTTACCATCGGTGTCACCTACCAAACCTCGCAAGAGCATATCGAGCAGATTCCAGCCATGATCAAATCGATCGTAGAATCGGTCGGGACGATCGATGGCGTGGTGTTCGACCGGTCCCATTTCCAGTCTTTCGGCAACTTCTCCCTTGTCTTCGAAACCGTATACTATGTTCCCTCCCCCGACTATGCGGTATACATGGATGTGCAACAGGAAATCTACCGGAATATCTACAAGACGTTCAACGAGAAGGGGATCGAGTTCGCCTACCCGACACAAACGGTATATACGGTGCCACAGCAGCCTTCACCGGTTTGACATTGACCGGTACTTTTCCTATAGTAGGTGAATTATGATACTTCCAATCCTCTCCCTCGTAACCGGTGTCCTGCTGTTGGTCTGGAGTGCCGACCGTTTTGTCGACGGTGCATCCTCGGCCGCACGCCATTTCGGTATGCCGCCATTGCTTATCGGCATGGTGATTGTCGGTTTCGGAACCTCGTTCCCGGAGCTGATTGTATCGACCCAAGCCTCGTTGCAGGGAAACCCCGGTATCGCCTTGGGCAATGCCTACGGCTCGAATATCACCAATATCGCTTTGATCTTGGGGCTCACCTCGATCATCAGCCCCATAACGGTCCATTCGAAGGTGTTGAGCAACGAGTTGCCGATCCTCACCGCAATCACAGGAATTTCAGCCTGGTTTGTGGCCGATGGCCATATTTCCCGAACCGAAGCCATCCTGTTGCTCGTGCTGTTTGTGCTGCTCATGGGATGGAGTGTGTGGCAGGGGATGCAAAAACGACCCGATGCGTTCGGTAAAGAGATGGACCTGGAACTCGCTTCGGTGGACATGCCCTTGAAGAAAGCTGTCAGGTGGATGCTGGTCGGCTTGGCGGTACTGATCATCAGCTCGCGTCTCTTGGTGTGGGGGGCGGTAGATATTGCCCGCACCCTCGGTGTGAGCGATTTGATTATCGGTCTTACCATCGTCGCAATCGGTACGTCCCTGCCGGAACTGGCTTCGGCGATTGCCGCGACCCGCAAGGGGGAACACGATATCGCTCTTGGCAATGTCCTGGGGTCGAACCTGTTCAACACATTGGCCGTCGTAGGCCTTGCCGGTACCATCCATCCCATGGATGTGGGACGGGATGTCTTCGTGCGGGACATGTTCGTCATGGGGATCCTGACCGTTTCACTCTTTGTGATCGGATACCGGTTCCCCTATGGCAAAGGCCGTATAAACCGAGTCGAGGGATTGTTGCTGGTGGCCAGCTATATCGCGTATCTGGTATACCTGTATGTGAGTACCGGTGGCGCTTGACGCGATCCGGTCAAGCCACCAACCCGTACACTACTCCGGCACCCGTTGAGAAGACGACCACCAACGCGACATACGCTGCTGTCTTCTTGAATCCCAACTCCCCGCCGATCACCAACATCGATGGCAACGAGAGGCTCGGTCCCGCGAGCAGCAAGGCTAGTGCGGGCCCCTGTCCCATGCCCGCTCCCAGCAGTCCCTGGACTATCGGAATCTCGGTGAGGGTGGCGAAGTACATGAATGCACCGCTAATCGCAGCGAAGAAATTGGCGAACAGCGAGTTTCCTCCAACCAGGGACGCTACCCATGCCGAGGGTATGAGCGCCTCATGTCCGGGTCTTCCCAGCAGGAAACCGGCCACCAGGACACCACCGAAGAGCAAGGGGAGGATCTGCAGCGCGAAATCGCGTGTCGCTCCTCCCCATTCGACCAGTTCGTCCTTGGTGAACCACCGCACCAACGCGTAGACGAGCAACAGGCCGAAAGCTCCGGTAATCCAATATTTGGAGCGGTAGATGAAGTCCCAGCCCGAACTTGCCCCGCTGGAGGGAGCCCAGTTGAGGAACACCAGGATGCCGATCATGGAGAACATGAACAGCACCATCTGCCCGAGCGAACGGGCATCGGGGCCACCCATGTTCTGGAACAAGCGTTCGTCAGCCAGCCGCTTCTCATCCTCCTTGCGGAAGAGCGCCTGCATGATCAGGCCGATGATGAATGCGAACACGATCGACACGATCATGCGGGTAAGGCCGAGCTGCCACCCGAACACCTTGTAGGAGAGCACGATGGCCAGGATATTGATCGCCGGGCCCGAGTACAAGAACGATACGGCGGGACCAAGTCCGGCTCCCTTCTTGTAGATGCCCTTGAACAGCGGCAACACCGTGCAGGAGCAGACGGCGAGGATCGCTCCCGATACCGAAGCCACCGAATAGGCGACGAACTTGTTCGCCTTCGGCCCGAGATACTTCATGACCGCCTGTTGGTTGAGGAACACCACGATCGCTCCGGCGATGAACAACGCGGGAACCACGCAAAGCAACACATGCTCGTGCGCATAGTCCGCAAGCATCAGGAAAGCTTCCTGGATCGCTCCAGCCACCCGTGCATTGGTGAAGGGGATGAAGAACACCGTCAGGAAGATACCTGCGATAACCAATAGTTTCTTGTTGGGAGAGAGTTCCTTGTTCGCCATGGCTACATCATCCTGCCGATCTGCAGTGCAACGGTCTCTATCACCTCAGCGGTTATGGGGGTCTGTCCCTTGAGTACGCCGAAATCGGTGGTGATGTAGTGCTCGAAGGGCAATCCCTTCTCCGTGAATATCTTTGCACCGCAGGCGACCTTGCATCCGTCGATCACCACATTCTTGTCGGCACTTCTGGCCGATGCGAGGAATCCCGAAAGGTCGGCTCCCACCGCGGCAAGACAAGTCATGGAACCTTTTCCATCGGATGCCAGCGTACGGGCCACCTGGTCGGCAAGCAGGCCGGTATTCGCGGCTCCCGAGCATGCGTAGAGGAGCTTGACGGTGCAATCGCCACCACAAGAACAGGCGCATCCCATTATTTGCCTTCCTTCACATACGCAAGGATCTGGTCCTTGTTGAGCAACTTGCCGGCACTCTTCACCACGCCATCGATAGCCAAGGCTGGGGTCATCATAACACCCATGTCCATGATCCGATCGATTTCGGTCACCTTTTCAATGGTAGCTTCAATGCCACCGGCTTCGATAGCTTGGCGCGCGTTCGCCTCAAGGGCTTTGCATTTTGGACAACCTGTCCCGAGAATCTGGATTACCATGGTATTTCTCCTTATGTTTCCATTATTGGAAACTGTTGGGGGCTTGTCAATACAAAAGGTTGACAAAGTTTCCACTTTTTGCAACATTGGATGTATGGACAGGAAGGACGAGCAACGATTCGAAAGTGCAGCCCGGTTATTGCGAGTGTTGGGACACCCCATGCGTTTGGCAATGGTGGAGGCTCTGCGTGAGCGCCCGTGGTGCGTGTGCCAATTGGCCGACAATCTCGGGTTGAACAAGTCCGCGGCGTCCAAGCACCTGTCGTTGTTGAAAAGTGTTGGCATCATCGACATGGAGCGGGATGGGACCCAGGTGAACTGTACCCTTGCCATGCCGTGCATCCTCGACATGATGTATTGCGCCAACAGATTCGATTCAGCGCCAGCCGATTCAGATGTGGATGGGGATGCGGAAAGCCCGGCACCTGCCTGCTCGAGCGGTTGTTGTACCTTGGCAAAGGAGTTACCAATCATGAAGAAGACAAGAATCATGTTCGTTTGTATCCACAATTCGGCCCGGAGCCAGATGGCCGAGGCATTTGTTCGGCAGTATGCCGCAGACCGTTTCGATGTCCATAGCAGTGGTATCGAGGCGGGGAAATTGAATCCCCTGGTCGTGCAGGCCATGGCGGAGGTCGGGGTTTCCATGGATGGTCATTACGCGAAACCGGCCAAGGAATATATCGACCGCAAGGAAGTGTTCGACTATGTGGTCACCGTCTGTGACGAAAGCAGCGCCGAGCGTTGTCCCATGTTCCCGGGAAAGCATGAGCGGATGCATTGGGGTTTTCCCGATCCCAGTGCGATTCAGGGGACAGATGACGAGAAGCTGGCCGGTATCCGTCCGATCCGAGACGCCATAGAGAGGAAGGTCAAGGAGTGGATCGCGACCAACTGAGTGCGGGCAACGTTAACTGATAGATGGTGCCTTTTATCAACATATTGAAAAAAATCGATATAACGTATAGTATCGCTCGATAGGAGCATGCCGAATGGATGAGAACGTTACCAAAATTTCCCAGCATCTGTTGAAGCTAAAGGCTCTTTCAGACGAGACGCGGCTCGATATCATCAGTCTGTTGGCGAACGGGCCCCTCTGTGCTTGCGATATCCTGGAATCGTTCAAGATAACCCAACCGACGCTGAGCTATCACATGAAGATGCTCACTGGAAGCAATCTGGTCGACTCGGTGCGGAAAGGCAAATGGATGCATTATTCGTTGAACCAGGCAGAATTCAGTGGTTTGATCGATTATCTGGGTCGTATCCCGAAACCGGAAAACCGTCCGGTTGTGCGGAGTTCTTGTTGTGGTGGCATGGATTCGTGCGATTCCCAAGCGGAGCAAGTAGAGAAACCGTAGGATACGGGTATGTTCACAAAAATCGTGCATACGGTTTCTAGATAGGAGATGTGTGATGGACAGGATGAAGAATTCCACAAGCGGAATAGGGTTTTTTGAGAGATATCTGACACTCTGGGTCCTGTTGTGTATGGTTGTCGGTGTGCTTGTAGGAGTATTTCTTCCGGGGATTCCCGACTTCCTTTCCCAATTCGAATATGCCAACGTCTCGATTCCGGTAGCGGTCCTGATTTGGTTGATGATCTATCCCATGATGCTCAAGGTCGATTTCCACAGTATCAGGAAGGTCGGGCAGAATCCCAGGGGACTTGTGGTCACCTGGGTCACCAACTGGCTGATCAAGCCTTTCACCATGTACGGTATCGCCATATTCTTCTTCTATGTGGTCTACCGATCGATTATTCCACGGGACCTGGCGCGACAATATCTGGCGGGTGCCGTTCTTCTGGGTGCTGCCCCATGTACGGCCATGGTGTTCGTATGGAGCCACCTGACGAAGGGAAACCCGGCCTATACGCTGGTACAGGTCGCGACCAACGACTTGATAATCCTTGCGGCTTTCGTGCCGATCGTAGGGCTGTTGTTGGGAATAAGCGGCATAGCCATTCCGTGGATGACTTTGTTCCTTTCGGTGGTCCTGTTCGTCGTGATTCCCCTTGGGGCGGGATGGTTCTCCCGGGTCATTATCACGAAGAACCGCGGGTTGGATTATTTCGAGAACACCTTCATCCCCAAGTTCGGGAATGTCACAATCATCGGGTTGTTGCTCACCCTTGTCATCATATTCTCGTTCCAAGGCCAGACAATCGTGGACAATCCGCTGAATATCGTGTTGATTGCCATTCCCTTGGTTATCCAGACGTTTTTCATCTTTTTCGTGGCATACCTGTGGGCGAGGGCATTGAAGCTGCCCCATGATGTCGCAGCCCCAGCCGGGATGATCGGTGCTTCGAACTTTTTTGAACTTGCTGTCGCTGTCGCCATATCGGTGTTCGGACTCAGCTCGGGTGCGACAATCGCAACGGTGGTCGGGGTCCTGGTCGAGGTTCCCGTCATGCTGACGTTGGTGAGGATCGCGAACAATACGAAGAGGTGGTTTTCGTAACGTACCTGGTACCAAGTTTCAACTTTGAATACAAAATATCAACTTTATGCCAATTATCTGTTTGTTGTTGCTTGATATTGGTATTAAGTAATGTGCTTAAATACAAATATTCAATTACGTACCAGGTACCGTATGCAATTTCTTCCCGCAGCCTTGGCAATATATGCCTGTTCGTCGGCTACACGGTACACGGCATCGAATCCCTCATGTTCACTGAAACAGATTCCGATACTGACACTGGAATGGAATGGGGTACCGGCAAATGTAAACTCCGTGTTCGCGATATCGGCCCTCAGCCGCTCGGCCCATGCGATGGCTTCATCATGGTGAGCATGGGGGCGATATATGGCAAATTCTTCGCCACCCATCCTTCCAGCCAGATCCAAAGGACCCAATCGCCGAACTGTCTGTTCACTGATTGAACGCAGGACGATATCACCCGCCATATGTCCGAACTGGTCGTTGACAAGTTTGAAATGGTCGATATCGAAGAATATGAGACACATGGGTCCCCGATTTTCCTTCAGTCTGAGTTCAACAAGGTCGATGAACGTTTGCCGATTGTACAAACCGGTCAGGCCATCACGTTCTGCCCGATATTGCAACAAATCGGATTTCTGTTTCTCCTCCGTGTTGTCTTTGACAATGGTGATCGTCCCGACATCGATAGCACGTTTGTCCTTTATGGGATAGATATCGCACTGGAGATAGGTGTTTTCGTGGTAAAAGGAGAAGGATTGGTACGTCTGGTTCTGCAGGGCTTCGAAAAGTTGGGGAATATTCGAGCGCATGGTGACTTCCATCGTTTTGATAGTTGCCCCGAACATCCGCAGTGCGGCTGGATTGGTATCGAGCACCGACCCGTCGGGGCCAGCGATGATTATACCTTCCCCGACAAATTTGAAAACCTGTTCCCGTGCCAACGGTGGAATAAGCAACAGATCGTAGCGTAACAAGCCCAGCAACATGAACAGTGCGCTCAAGGCGAAAATTCCCGAAATCGGGACCAGTTGCGCAAATCGTTCCGAGGTGACAACCTTGACCATGGAATAGGCGAGGGCTATCACCATCCCGAACAAGACACTCGACTCTTGTTTCCGGGTATTCGTAGTCGTGGTGAGGGCATGGAATCCAATCAGCCCAATCGCAGCCACAAGAAAGAAAAAATTGCACGAGATGAGGAAATTTGCCAAGGTGGTCGTTTCGACGATCAAGGTCTCATAGAGAGGAGTTCGAACCAATGTGATGCGGCTGCGGATGAGGTGATGCCAGTGATCGGTTGCGACCAACAGGATCCCTATACCCTGGAACGTATACGAGATCCGGGCGATATTCTTTCGGAAAGTGTTGCCAAGTCCCGTGTATGCGATGGCAAAGAGGAGCGAGGCAACTGGAGTGAAAAAGACCCCGATTTGTGTGAAGTTGCGCCATACGACTTTTGCAGGTAAGGCATGTGCTGCCATTTCACCGAAGGAACCGATTGCCCAAATGAACATGAATAACGATGCCACCATCAGCTGATGCCCAGCTGTCTTCGCTCTACTGCGCCAGATAGCAAGCATAACGGTACAAATCAGTAGGATAGAGGACAGGTTGATGAACAAGACAGGAAATGTAATCACAGGTACCTCTTTGTGCTTCCAGTCGGATTGTCGGATATCCCCTTGCTCATGCGAACATGCAGCACATGTGATGGGCAAACGTCGACACACCGGTTGCAGAGGATGCAGTCACTTGAACCGATGTAGCCTTTGTGCAGTTCGGATTGCACATCGATGCTCATGGGACATGACCGGGTACAAGCCTTGCAGGAGACACATGTTTCCGGGTTCGAGACGACCCGAAGACGGGGCAGGTGCAACAGTTCGCCAGTCTTCATGCCAAATACTAAAAAAGGTGACATCCAGCAGAGAGCATGGCAGGCTCCTCTGCGCCCAACCAGGACAGTGGTGATGAACAGCAGCAGGACAACCATGTAGTACGTGATGAATTTGACCGGCTGGTCCGTGGAAATTCCCTTTTCGGTAAGATGGAGTAGATTGACGCTCCTGATTCCTCCAACAAAAACAAATGATAACACCAACACCGTGATCCAGATTGCGAAAATGGCATACCGTATGATTCGTAGGCGTTTGCGGTCGACACGACGATTGTTGATTGTCATAAGGAAATCGGAAGGAGCCGACCATGGACAAAGATGCGAACACCATGCGCGCCCCAAAAAGATACCGGACAAGTAGAGCAGGAAGAACAGCAACAAGCTTCCTGTTATTACCCCTTGCAGGGCTCCGTCGATACTCACGTAGGGTGAAAAGAAATTCAATGTCACTGGAAAAAGGATAAAGCTTATGAAGGAAAGGGTTTTTCCAAGCCTGTAGGGGGTTCGCATTATTTGTATCCTCCCGAGAGCTATGCATCGGTTTACGTCATCGGATGGTTCTATGGTCACAACGAACTTGCTTTCATCGGGGAAGCCCGGTCGGAACCTTCCGGATGTCATCGAGAATAATCGAAGCTCCTGGAAGATACTAGCGAACGTAGCCAAATACTGCAAGGTATCCATCATCGTTTTCTATCGTGCGTGGTACTTCGGGCGGACATATCCAACATCCCGATGGTATTGTCTTTTTGACTGGTTTTTCTTGTTCTCTCGATTGTCCTATGATAATCTGATTAAGTAATAGCTTAAACAGATTGCATGGAGGTGATCCTATTCCCGAATTGTATGAAGTAATGAAATCACTATCCGATCAGACTCGGTTCAAGATTGTGGGCATGTTGCTTACAAGGGATTTTTGTGTCGGAGGACTGGCCCGTACACTAGACATCTCGGAAGCTGCGGTTTCCCAGCATTTGAAATTGCTTAAGGATGTCGGGCTCGTGAATGGGGAGAAGCATGGGTATTTCATGCACTACCAGGTTGAGCGGAGCGTGTTGGAAGGTCTTGCGAATGCACTGCTTGGCATGACAGAGGTGGATCGGACCCTCTATGGGGAGTGCCAACCCCGTGCACGTGAGGCCTGTCGACTATGCAATTCAAACGAATGATTCCTGTCTGAACGATATTGTGGGTATGCGATCAGTAGAACGTAATCATGCAAATCCAGAAAAAAGGGGTGTAAGGTATGAGAAAGGTTGATGTGTTGGTGGTTGGTGGTGGAGCTTCCGGCTTGCAAGCGGCAATAACGACAAAATCTACGTATCCGGAAAAGGAAGTGGTGTTGGTGAGGAAAGAACAACAGGTTCTGATTCCTTGCGGTATTCCATATATTTTCGGTACGTTGAACGGAACCGATCAGGATATATTGTCCGATAAGTTGCTGACAAGTGTGGGTGTTGAAATTGTTATCGATGAAATTGTCGATATCAAGGTGGATGAACATGCTTGCCACACGAAAGAGGGTGAAGTCTTCATCTACGGCAAATTGATTTTGGCTCTTGGATCAATCCCAACCCGTCCAAAATGGCTCAAGGGAGCTGAGCTGGACAATGTATTCACCATTCCAAAGAATAAAGTCTACTTGGATGCCATGATCAAGAAAATTTCCAGTACCAAGCGAATCGTTGTGATCGGAGCCGGATTCATCGGTGTCGAAGTATCGGATGAATTGAATAAGAAGGACTTTGAGGTCACCTTGGTTGAAATCGAGAAGACAATCCTCAGTAAAGCCTTCGATGAAGAGTTCGGAAAAATTGCGGAAGAGCATCTTCGTGAAAGGGGTGTCAACCTCGTTGTGGGAGAAGGTGTTGCGGAAATTTCTGGAAAGGATGGAAAAGTTGCCGGTATCATACTTTCCTCAGGAAAAAAGATCCCTGCCGATGCAGTGGTCCTGTCCATGGGATATGTTCCGAACACCGAAGTTGCCGCCAAGGCTCAAATCGAGTTGAATGAATTCGGATTCATTCGGACATGTGAGTATATGCGGGTACTGCCGTGTTCAAATGATATTGTCGCTGTGGGAGATTGTGCCGAGAAGCGCGATTTCGTCACGAGAAAGCTGGACCGCACCATGTTGGCCTCGACGGCTTGTGCCGAGGCAAGGACTGCAGGAATGAATCTGTATACATTGAGTCCATGCAAGCCCTTCACCGGTACGATAGCTATCTATTCAACTGCTATCGGTGACCACGCCTTTGGCACTGCAGGTATAACCGAGGCACGGGCTATCCAAGAGGATTTCGCGATAATTAGTGGAAGTTTTACCGGAATGGATACGCATCCCGGCAACTTGAGCCATTCTCACAAACAGACTGTCAAACTGATTGTCGCGGCAGATTGCGGTATGATACTCGGTGGTGAGGTGTATGGTGGCTTCAGTACAGGCGAGTTGACCAACGCCATTGGATTCTTGATTCAGAATAGGGTTACCGTCAAGGCTTTGCTGACCATGCAGATAGGCACCCAGCCGTTGCTCACAGGGTCACCGGCAGGGTATCCGTTGATCAAGGCAGCTGAGGTTATCGTAAAGAAGATGAGACTCTGATACCAGTTGTTCCTTTGCTTTCGAAAGGAGCGGTTGCCATGTTGGAGATTTTTGGGCCAGTCCCGTCAAGAAGACTCGGGCAGAGTTTGGGTATCAATAACATTCCCCCCAAACACTGCACCTATTCGTGTGTGTACTGCCAATTGGGCAAGGCCCTGTACATGACCACGAGGCGTCAGAGTTTTTTCTCTCCCGAATATCTGGTTGCCTCAGTACGACAGCGGTTGTCCGAATTGGAGGCAGGCAATGAGACTATAGATTATCTTACGGTCGTACCTGATGGAGAACCTACGCTAGACAATAATCTCAGGGAACTGGTGCATCGTTTGAAAGAGTTTGCCATTCCTGTGGCCATCATCACCAACGCTTCCCTGATTTGGAATGCGGAAGTGCGGGAATCGTTGTTGGAGGCCGACTGGGTTTCGTTGAAGGTCGATGCAATCTCTGACCTAGTCTGGAGAAAAATTGATAGACCGCACAAATCTTTGGACCACCACGAGATTCTTGCGGGTATCAACCAGTTTGCCAATAGGTTTCGTCGAAACTCCCAACATAAGTTGATGACCGAGACAATGCTGGTCGAGGGAATCAACACCGGAATCGCGGAGTTGCGTCGGTTGGCTGAGTTCATAGGACCCTTGCAGCCGGACTGTGCTTACCTGTCGATACCAACAAGACCTCCGGCGGAAGCCGATGTGGTTGCAGCCGACAAGACATCCCTCACACAAGCGTACGATATCTATACATCAAAGATACCTTGTGTTGAGTACCTTATCGGATATGAAGGTAACTCGTTCAGCAATACTGGGAATTCCAGGAACGATATCCTAAGTATCACTGCGGTACACCCGATGCGGGAGGATGCAATTCAAACTTTACTCGAGCGTAACGGTAATGATCATTCCATAGTCGAGCAATTGGTGCGGGAACAATTGGTCGAGGTTTCCTGCTATAATGGAAACACCTATTACGTTCGGAACTATTCCCGCAAGCATTGAACGATTTATCATTAGTGCTCTTTTGCTTCGTCTACAGTAAACGTAAGATAGGATAATTTACCATGAAAGAACAAGAATTGCAGGAAATGGAACAGTTGCTACTCGATCGGATCACTGCATTGGATTCGTCACTCGGGTACCTGAAGGATGAAACGAAAGTGATTGCCCAGAGTATCAGTCTCGGGCGTCTCACCCGCATGGATGCGATCGGCACGAAGGCAGTCAATGAACATGTGCTTTCGTTGAACAGAACCGATCTGGTCCGTATGCAGAACGCTTTGGAAAGGATTCGAAAGGGCACCTATGGGATTTGCTTCCGGTGTGGAAAGGAAATTCCCCTCGGTCGATTGCGACATGTTCCGGAGGCTCCCATGTGCGTGCCTTGTTCGGAGAAGAAGCATTCATAACGTACGTGGTACCGTTGTTACAGTCCAGCCCCGTTCCAGAAGGGCGTCGATTGATTCATAGCTACCAATCAGCCGGTCGGTCTTGAAATCGAAGATGTTCCAATTTTCAGCCAGGGCATCCTGGAGGGTGATGTATCCATATCGGCCATCGGGATGATCGAGGGGACATCCTTTGTTCATTCCCGAAAGGTCGAACATGAATGTCGCGATATCCACCTGTTCCAAAATTTCCCGGGTCCGTTCCCTTTGATCGTTTCTCCATTCTTCCCGTGATAGCATGGTTCCCTTCCTTAATAAAAGGTCTGCTGTCGGTATGGCGGAGTCTTCCCTACCTTCCAGTGTAATCACAACACCGCTAGTTCTCAATGATTTATTGTTTTAAGTATAAACAACGATACCAAGTAAGTGCCTGGTACCATTTTTCAATTTTGTATACAGTTTCGCTTTTTCGTACCTGGTACCTTAAGTTATACTAAGCCAACTTCGGTTCAAAGGAGTGGGTATGATCGAAAAGACCTACGGATATTCCCTCGAGGATTCCAAGCAAATTGAAAAGATCATCGACGACGATCCAGTGATGATCAATCACATGGTGCTACCCAAAGGGGCGTTTGTTCAAGACCATCATGCAAACTCCCATGTCCATATGATCGTCATACGTGGAGCCCTGACCCTGCAATTGGAAGACCAGGAGAAACACACGTACCCACGTGGAACGATCGTGAATATCCCGTTCGGCACTTTCATGCAGGTCCGAAATGAAGGGGACGATGTCTGTGAGTTCTTCGTCGTCAAGACACCTAGTCCACGGGTGTACAAGTAGGTACCTGGTACCATTTTTCAATTTTGTATACAGTTTCGCTATTGCGTACCTGGTACCATCAAGGAGTGCGGATACATGGACAATTCCCCCTCCCCATTTTTGACCTCTGTTCAAAACATGAACGTTGGTATTGGGGCATTGCTTACCTTCGGCACCTACCCGCAAACGGCGGAAGGCGGAGACAGGACACCGATACAGTGGCGGGTACTGAAGAATACTGACGATGGACTGTTCTTGTTGAGCGAGTATCTGTTGGATTGCAGGCGATACCATCGGGAACCTGTGGAAATGACATGGCGTGACTGTGATTTGCGCGCGTGGCTGAACGAGAGGTTCTATCAAAATGCTTTCGATGAGTCGGAGCAGCGATGCATCAAGACGACAGTATGTACGGGCAATGGCGATGGCAGTGCGGATACCGAAGACAAGGTATTCCTGCCGAGTGTTATGGAAGTGAATGAGCTGACCGGGCTACACCTATCGGAATCGTGTGGTGCGAGACGCCTGACCGTGGGAACCCCATATGCCAGGGCTGCGAAGGCCGATGGTTGTCGCCTGTATGTGTACGACAAATCTGTAAAGTCCAATTATGTCATGGAAAATGGCGTCGAAACCGGCTGTTCGTGGTGGTGGTTGAGGACGCAGGGAAATGCGGCCTCACGTGCGAATTTTATCGGAACCCGAAGCAGTGTCCGCAGGTACGGAAGCATCGATTTGCCCTACTATGGTGTGCGTCCCGCATTGGTGTTGCATCGGCAATGACCTGTCTGTGCAGCAACGTTCAGGACTATCACATAAGACCCGACAGATCGGGAGATGGTTGTGTCTGGGAGTCTGATTTTACAGAAGTTAGACCGCCGAGCCCTTGCTCCATCCTGTTGAGCCTTTCGTGTATGGGCCCGATGAACACCATGAACAATCCGACATGCGCGCAAGCCCCTCCCAACCCGACCCAGACAATTGCTGTGGACATTTTTTTCAGTTCCATGATGGCACTTGAAAGAGATGGCATAATGAAAAATCCAATCGCAAGAAAGATGCTGCCGACGACAATGAGAATACTACCGATTTTCGTCATACGAGGCCTCCTTGTCACATGATACATCCAAACCTACCTGTTCCATAGATGGAGCACAGCCCTTTCATGATCTTTTCGTATCGCGGTGAAAAAAAATTGGGAATGGTGTTGACCTTAACGTTACGTCAAGGTGTAAGCTCTCCATATGAGTACGAAAGAATCTGGATTGACCATACAGGAAGTGGTGAAGTTGACTGGACTGACCTCACGTACGTTACGCTGGTACGATGAGTTGGGAGTGGTGGTCCCCGAACGGGATAGCCGTTCCGATTACCGCCGGTATCGGAGTGGACAGCTGAAGGATCTCCAACAAGTGATCTTTCTAAGGGAACTGGATTTTCCGCTAGCCCAAATCAAGAGGATTCTTTCGGATCCTGGCTTCAACCGACGAAAGGCGTTGGAACAACAGGTCGAACTGCTCACGGATAAACGGCGAAGGATGGATAAGATGCTGGCGACCATCGCCCTTGCCTTATCTGAAGAGAGAGGAGAATACACTATGAAAGACACGGAACGATTCCAAGGGTTTGATTTTTCCCACAACCCCCATGAGAAGGAAGCACGATTGCGGTGGGGAGACGAGGCGGTGGACACAGCCAATGAAAGACTCGGTTCAATGGATGAACGGCAAAAGATCGGTATGTCCGAATCGATGAAGACGCTTTTCACCGAACTTGCCGCGATACGGCAAATGGATCCTACCTCGATGCTTGCCCAACAGGCGATTGGTCGCTGGTATGAATTGCTCAATACCATGGGTACCTACACACCCGAAATGTTTGCGAACTTGGGTCGCCTGTATGTGGAGGACCAGCGTTTCACACAGAATATCGACAGCTATGGAGCCGGCCTGGCCCGTTTCATGTGTGATGCGATGGGTGCCTTTCAGGAAAGTGGAAAGTCCAATTCGAAAAAGTAGATAGAAAAGACTAAAGGCATATGAAACAAAGTCTTGTATGCCTATGGTTTCCACGATATTCTTGCAATACACCGGATCAACGGAAAATTTTACCAAGGAAGAGGGGGGGGGGGGCTTCGGGATGGATGCAACGCATAGTGGTTCTCCGCGTAATGGAAAACCTGTGGTGGATCCGACATGGCGCGGATTGTACGTCTTGGGCGCTGTCGGGGCTCTGACCATGTTCGGATTCATGATTGTCCAGATCATCTTATTTGTCATCTGGCCACCTCCGTCCGATCCCGTAGGACTGCTCACATTGTTTGGCAACAACTGGTTCCTCGGCCTCTTGAGCATGGATCTGCTCTATATTGTCGATAGTGTCCTGTTGATCTGCATCTACCTGGCTATCCATATGACGCTCAAGGATACATCCCCTTCGGCAATGCTGGTTGCGACAGTCTTGGGTATCATTGGAGTAGCTGCATATTTTTCATCGAACACGGCTTTCGAGATGCTCTCCCTGGGTCGACAATATGCCCGGACAACGCAACCGGACCAGCAGGTGTTGTTGGTTTCCGCCGCTATCGGGATGTTCGAAACCTACACGGGGACCGCGTTCGATATCTACTATGTGCTCAATACGCTGGTGCTGTTTGTCTATTTTTTTGTGATGCGCAAGGCAAGAATGTATGGCAAGGCAATTCCGATCCTATCATTGGTAGCTGGACTGTTGATGGTCGTTCCTTCTTCGGCGGGCATGTTGGGGATGATTTTCTCCCTGGCTTCCCTTGTTCCGTGGGCGGTATGGTTGGTTTTGGTTTCCCGAAAGCTGCTCTCTTTCCGCTAACCTGTCCTTGGTCTGTTGTGACGTTCCAGGTTTCGATCTCAGATATACGTGCCAATGATTATACCCCCAATTGAAAAGGTGCGATTCGGATTTCACATCCCCCAAATCTCGTTGACCAGGCCGGACAGTGTTGTCTCGCGCATGCTCCGCGTCTTCAACTCGCATTCCCAGACGACGATTACCCGCCAGCCCCGTTGTTCGAGCAGACGCTGATTCTTCTCGTCCCGGATCCTGTTGCTTGCGATCTTCTGTTCCCAAAATCCGGTGTTGGTCTTTGGCGGCCTGTACATATCGCAATCGGTGTGCCCATGCCAGAAGCACCCATGGACACATATGATCGTGCGATATTTGGGCAGGACGATATCGGGAGAACCGGGGAGTCTCCTATCATGGATCCTGAACCTGAAGCCTTGTCGGTGCAAATAGCGTCTCACAACAATTTCGGGTTTTGTGTTCTTTCCCCGAATCCGTCCCATCAATGCGCTTCTTTGTTCGACACTTATTCGATCCGCCATGCATAGCTCCACATCGATTCTACGCGGGTTTCCACGTTCGGTCAAATAGAGAAGTTTGTACTGAGCTCTGGTTGTGCCACTGGGTAGTACTTGGGAAACCCGCAAATTGCCGAATGGATTCGTCGCGATTATATTCGACCATATGGCAACTGCCAGTAGAGGCGGTTGGGAGGTGGTTTATATGAGTACGCAAAAAATCGTTCCCCATCTGTGGTTCGACAAGGAAGCGAAAGAGGCCGCACAATTCTATACATCCATATTTCCTGGTTCGGAAATCACATTCGTATACAGATTGAACAACACACCGTCCGGAGACTTCGATGTAGTCGAGTTCGATCTTTCGGGATATTCATTCATAGCGATAGACGGAGGTCCCTTTTTCAAGAAGAATCCTTCGATTTCCTTCTTTGTGAATTTCGATCCATCGAAGGATGCCCACGCGAAGGAAAACCTGGATCGTCTTTGGGAGCAATTGTCCCAAGGCGGAGAGGCACTCATGCCGCTGCAGGAATATCCGTTCAGCAAGCATTACGGTTGGATACAAGACCGTTACGGGTTGTCGTGGCAACTGATCCTGACCGATCCGGATGGCGAGGATCGCCCATTCATCGTGCCTTCGTTGATGTATACGCACGATTCGTATGGAAAAGCCGAGGAGGCATCCGACTTCTATCTGTCCGTGTTCAAGAATTCCCGACGTGGATTGATGGCCCGGTATCCGGCAGGGCTGGAACTGGACAAGGAAGGTACGGTGATGTTCACCGACTTCATGCTTGAAAACCAATGGTTTACCGCCATGGACAGCGCCTATCCACACAAGTTCGGATTCAACGAGGCTATTTCCCTCATGGTCCAATGCGAGGACCAGGATGAGATCGATTATTTCTGGGAGAAGCTTTCTGCAGATCCGGAGGCTGAGCAGTGTGGATGGTTGAAGGATGCCTATGGCGTTTCCTGGCAGATATCGCCGGTGGCCATGGAAGATATGATGAGGAAAGGCACGCAGCAGCAGATAGATCGGGTAACCCAGGTTTTTCTCGATATGAAGAAGGTGGATATCGGCAAATTGGAAGAGGCGTTCGAGGGAAAGGGACCATGAAATAGTCCACGCTCCCGGGCACTCATAGGATAGGGATGCTGAAAAACCTCAAGACCCACACAAGCACAAAATACACGAGTATTGTCACACCTGAGGCGAGGCTCAAGCTGGTCCAAAACTGCATCCCACGATTCAGTAGGACAGGGAATAGCAGGAAAAACGCCAGCGATGGCAATACAAGCCAAAAGATTGATCGTGAGAGGTCGGATATCTTCTCTACCTTGGCTTTCTCAACATGCATCCAGATAAGGGCAAGGAGGGATGTGAGCGGTAGCGAGGCGATAAGGGCACCAAAGAATGAGCTACGTTTTGCCACTTCACTCACCATGACAATGACACTAGCCGAGATACCTACTTTCAGTATGTAATACCACATATGTTCCTCCAAATTCTCAACAATCCACTCTCCCGAGCAAGTGCAGGCAACGTAAAGATCCATACCTTGCCCTGGGGATATTGATACCTTTCATTCGAGTTTACCGGGTAAAAGTACCGGGATGCAAGTTGCAGGCAGAGCACCATCTTGCATAATTCCAAGTTCCGTCCTAGACTCCCGCTATGAAGAAATCCCTGTTGGTACTGCTACTCTCCCTGCCGCTCCTCTTGGCAGGACCCTTGGAGTTGGTATCCGGTATATCACCGTGGGATCTCGATGGTGCAGGTGAAAAGAGCTTCAGCTCCTCGATTTCGGATGATTCGTCCGCAGGAACCTGTGACCTGCAGATCCAGGAGAATTCGAAGAGGGAAGAGAAGCGGGAAGAACGGACGAGTGGTGGACAAAGGGAAGTTCTCGCCACCATCGTCTCGGCATCACCCGAATTCCTTCAGGCTTTTGGATTCGATTACCGGGAAATTCCCAGTACATCGACATACTTGCGACATGCTATTCCTTTCAACAAGGCCCCTCCCGTCTGATCTGACACACTGGGCACAGATGCTCGGGGAAGAACCCCGAAATCCATACATATTGAAAGGAAAACGATTTATGATTGACTCAAATCCAACATTTGATACCATACGGCTATGTGGTGCCGTAATTGACGAAGGGGCGACAGTCGCCTCGCTTCTTGATCGTGTCCACGATGGCGAGACTGCCGGACACTATTGCCTGACTGATCGGGACGGAAGGATCCGGGGCATCGTTGCTGTGCAAGATGTGCTTGAATTCCTTGTTCCGTATATGCTCTTTACCGATGCGGATGCATTGGAAGGTCTGCTGGCGACCGTTGGGACCATACCACTGAAAATACTTGCGGGGGAAAGCTATCCGGCTGTATTCTTGCACCAGGATCTATCGAACATCATGCAGCGTCTGGACGGCAGCCAAGAGCTGGCGGAAGAGGTGACGTGCACCCGGTTGTTGAAAAGACTGCCCCGACAGGGAAGGGAGAACCAATATGCAGTTTCGTAAGTATGTGTCGGAGGACAGCATCTTCCTGGATCGTGATTTCAAGACTGTCAGGGAGGTCCACGAATTCCTGTCCGACGAATTCTCCAAGGATATGGGAATGGAACGGGATACGATTCTCGGATTGCTTGAAGAGAGGGAACAGCTGAGTTCGACATGGATTGGCCACAACACATTGTTGCCCCACAACCACAGTCCGGAGATAAAGGGTATCTCGATGATTTTCATCAGGTGCGGCGCTCCGCTCGTGCTCGGGGATGGCAATCGGGTCAAATACATATTCTCGATCCTGACCTCGGGATCGAACCAGGACTTGTATCTCGGGATACTGCAGGGAATCGGAAAGGTGATCGGCAAACGTTCTGGAGAACTGGACAACTGCCAGACTCCCGCCGAAGTGCTCGATATCCTCAGCGATTCGAGCTCCACCATGGGAGCACCCCTCACAGCTGCCGATCTTGCCCGCTACTGGCCGAGGGCAAAGGATACGGACACGCTCTCGGTCGCCGTGGATCAGATGAAGCGGCACAACATCTACTTCCTGCCGGTGTACAGCGCGAAAGACGGCAAGATTTGCGGCGTGTTGGACTTGCTCGACCTGCTGAAAGCCGGGTTCCCCGAATATGTGTTCAGATTGAACAACCTGTCGATGCTGAAGGATTTCCAACCGGTCGACTATTTCTGGAAGAACGAAGCCAATTTAAAGATAGGTACCTATCTCAGGGACTATCGGCCCTACATGATTCGGGAGTCCATCACCTATCCGGAGATTTTCTTCATGATGGTCAAGGGCAACCGGCGCCACTTGCTGGTGGTTGACGAGAGCGGTGAGATGATCGGGGTAATCAATCCCAACGAGATCATCAACAAGATGTTGAGGCCATAATGACACTTATCATGATGATTTCAATAATCGTGTTCATAGTTGTCTATGCACTATTGATCACGGAACGGATGAACAAGGCCGTGGCTGTTGTCCTGGGAGCGTGTCTCTACCTGCTGTTCCATTTCATCCCATTCGACAATGCTGTCGAGCATATAGACATGAACGTCATTTTCCTGCTGATCGGGATGATGATGATAGTGAAGATCACGGAGCAAAGCGGCGTGTTCGAATACATCGCGATCAAGAGTGCGAAGATGGTGAAAGCCGATCCGATCGCGTTTCTGGCCGTGCTGTTTGTGATCACGGCGTTCTTCTCGGCGATGTTGGACAACGTGACCACGGTGCTGTTGATCTCGCCGATCGCCCTCCTGCTCGCCACGCAGATGGAGGTTGGAGCCCTTCCTTTTGTGATCACTGTGATCCTGTCCTCGAATATCGGGGGAACGGCGACGCTCATTGGAGATCCGCCGAATATCATGATCGGTTCGGCTGCGGGTCTGAGCTTCATGGACTTCCTGGTGAATCTGGCTCCGGCTATCCTGGTCATCTCGGTGATCACGATGGGTATCCTGATCCTCCTGTTCAAAAAACAGCTTGTCGTGTCGGATCTGAACAAGAAACGTATCATGGCCATGGATGAGAAGATGATGATCAGCAATCCGGTGCTCATGAAGAAGTCCCTGATTGTTATCGGAGCAGTGGTCATCGGGTTCCTGCTCAACGGCATGCTCGAGACCGAGCCGAGTGTGTTCGCGCTCGCGGGGGCATTCTTCTTGGTGCTGTGGACGAAAGAGGAACTTGAGGATGTCTTGAAGAAGGTCGAATGGGATACGATTCTGTTCTTCGTCGGTCTATTCATCATGGTCGGGGTACTGCAATTCACGGGGGTGATCGACAAGCTTGCCGCATTGATGACCGAAATGACCAAGGGGGATCTCCAAAAGACGAGTACGGTGTTGCTGTTCGGCTCGGGAATCCTATCGGGGATCCTTGACAATATTCCTCTGGTCGCGACGTTCATTCCGGTTGTCAAGATAATCGGGGAGACCACTACGGTCGATGCGATCCAGCCGATATGGTGGAGCCTTGCGCTCGGATCCTGTCTCGGCGGTAATGGTACGTTGGTGGGTGCTTCGGCGAACGTGATCATGTTCGGCTTTGCGCGCAAGAACAACATACCGCTCAGCTTCAAGGGCTATCTGGCATATGGGGTTCCCTTGACGTTGCTTGCCCTGGTCCTCGCGTATGGGTACATCTCGCTGCGGTACTATTGATACCTTTCATCCGATGGCGGTATCACCCGGTTGGCTATCGCGCCAATCGGGTGATGATGCATACGAAAAGACAACGAAAAGACATGTTCTTGCTTTTTCCCTCATCCCTTCCTACAATAGCTGGTACAGGTCATGTGTTCGGGAGGTGTGGTCATGGGGAGTTCATTTGCTGTCGTTCGGGCGATAGGCACGGATCGGATAGGTGTGGTCGACGATGTCACCTCAGTGGTGGAGCAGGCCTCCTGCAATATCGAAGAGAGCAAGATGTCCGTGCTGGGCGGAGAGTTCGCGGTGATGATGCTGGTATCGGGTACCGAAGCGGCGATCCGGACACTGGTCGAACACGATTTCTCCCGGGGCGCGCTCAAGGATTTCTCCGTTGATGTGATTCCCACCAAAGAACCGCAGGCAATCCGTGCGGGGGTGCCGTATGAGATCGAGACGGTATCCATCGATTCGCCAGGAATTGTGCATGCGGTGACATCCTTGTTGGCCCGGGAACGGATCGGCGTGGAGGAACTGGAGACCGATACGACCCCGGCTCCTTTCACCGGTTCGCCGCTATTCACCCTACGCATCCGTGTTACGCTTGCGGGGCCGAAACGCGCGGCGCAACTCAAGGAACTCTTGCAGCAATTGGCTTTGGAAAAGGATCTTGATATTACGGTGAAACGGTCAAGCCGGGAAACCGAGTAGGGACGTGCCTCGACGTTGCCGATTCCTCACAGGTCCAACCGCATGATATGGTCCTGCTGCAGATCATTGCCCAACTTGAAGCTGTGGGTGGTGAATTTCTTGAATCCTTGCTTTTCATAGAAGGCAATGGCACGGCTATTGTGTTCCCAGACTCCCAACCATAGATAGTCCAGGTGCTCCCGGTTTGCTATCTCGACGGCTGTATCGACGAGGTGTTTGCCGATGTGCATCCCCTTGAATTCTTTCAGGACGTAGATTCTCTGGATTTCCAACGAGCCGGGGTACTCCCGTTCTGTCTGGGCCTGCTCGAAATTGAGTTTCATGTATGCAACGGCGGTGGCGTGGTATTCGACCAGTAGGAGCATCGAGTTGACATCATCCAATTCTCGT
>PGXU01000087.1 GCA_002839335.1 Spirochaetae bacterium HGW-Spirochaetae-4 | reverse complement strand
ATTCCTACACCACTATCGAAGCCCATGGTTTTGCCATTGAAATGTCGGATACCATCATGGATTCCGATTTCCTCATCAGCTTGCCTGTGTTGAAAGGACACTGCCAGACAACCATGACCTGTGCACTCAAGAATATGAAGGGGTGCATTTCCGATCGGTCCAAGCGCCAATTCCACTCATGGGGTTTGCATGATCCGATTGCAGCCCTCAACACGGTACGACGGGCGGACCTGGTACTGGTCGACAGCTTGAATGGGGACCTCGACTTCGAGGAGGGGGGCAACCCGGTCCAGACAAACCGGATGTTCGCCGGAATAGACAGTGTTTTGGTCGATACCTTCGGAGCGAGCCTCATGGGATTCGAGACTTCCGAGATACCCTATATCGAAATCGCAGAGGAATTCGGTGTCGGTAGTACTGATCTGGCTTCAGCGAACATCGTCGAATTGAATCGGGATACCACAGGAGCCCCCTATAGGCCGACAGGACGGGTACATGAACTCGAGAACTATACCATAGCCTCCTCTGCCTGTAGTGCCTGTTATGGGAACCTCATCCATGCGTTGGCACGGTTGGACGAACGGGGCCGTTTGCAAGACTTGAACCAAAAGATCCATATCGGCCAAGATTACAAGGGAAAAACAGGCTGCGGACTTGGAGTCGGAATTTGTACCAACGGCTTTACCCGCTCGGTTCCCGGATGTCCTCCCAAAGCCTTGGATATCGTCAAATTTATTGAAAAACACATACAGGATTGATTATGCTAAACTTTTTTACCATTCTGCTGTTTCTATTCACCATTTTCATGGTGTATGCCGTCATAACCTCCAAAAAGAATAGGAAAATGGCGGCCGCAAGGTATCACGAGATCCTATCGGGTCTCAACTCCCGCATGGAGGACGAGGCGAAAGAGCAGGGGTTGGAGATCACCGAGACCCATTTCTCCGTCACCGATGAGAAGGAAGGCTATCTGTTGGGCATCGATACGGTGAACCGACAATGCATCCTTTGTGGTAAGGAGATTGTGAGGACGTTTCCATTCGATGCCTTGACGGATTGCCAAGTATTCACCACTGACGATGTTGATCCCCAGTACTACCAGTCGATCGGCGTACGCCTCGAGTTTGCGCAACAGGAGCCGGTCGCATTGGTCCTTGCCACCAAACGGGGCAAACGCAAAGGCTTCATCGGTTCGGAATTGTTGCGAAGCGCTCAGGAATTCCAATTGTTCCTGGTTTCAGAGACAAGGAAGCAGTCGACCTGAGCATCTAGGTCAAAAGGGCATGCTGGAAAGGCCACCGGATACACCGATGGCCTCTATGCGTTGCGACTGGCGACTATTTGAGCTTTACCGGTATTTTGACAAGAACCGAATGGCCCGTTCAGCGGCGGTGTCAGGATTGGGGTATGGCAATATTTCCACCGAGCACCATCCCGGATAGCCACTGGATTTCAAATGGTTGACCACATCGTCGAAATCGAGATGGCCATCACCAGGTGCGTGGCGGTTCGAGTCGGCAAAATGCACGTATGCGACATCATCGACATACTTGGCCAATGTGGCACCGATCTCGACATCCTCGATATTCATATGGAATACATCGGGCATGAGCTTCAGGTTGGGAATCCCCGCCTTGCGAAGCAGCCTGATCCCGTCTTCCACCGAATTGATATAGTCTATCTCATAGCGGTTCACCGGCTCGAGAATCATGGTGACTCCCTTGGGTGCGGCATATGCACACAAATCTCCGGCCAGGTCGATGAACAGCGAATCCGCCTCATCCCGAGTCTTGGTGCCGATCGGTCCACGGACCCGTCCGATATTCACCAATTGCCCATAATCGGCGGCCAAATCGATGAATTCCTTGAATATCCGCTTCAACTCCGCACGACGCTGTGTGTCGGTATCGGTGAAGGCATATCCCAATGAGGCATATACTTGCCCCGTGGACACACAAGAGACTTGCATGGAATGTTTTTTCAACAAGGCTGACAGATCTTGCCGTGAAATCTCATCGGAAGTTTTCAGGGCAAGCTCGATACCATCATATCCCAGTACAGACGCCTTGCGGATAGATTCCGAAAAACCACGGAATACGACAAATGCGGAAGCCAGTGCGTTATCACCGGCAATAGCCAACGAGAATTTCATGTTTATTCCTCCACCACTTCAGGAGTTCCGGCAACAGGGATCACATAGGGACCATCGGCTATCCAAGCGATATCCAGTTCAGCCAA
This sequence comes from Spirochaetae bacterium HGW-Spirochaetae-4, assembly GCA_002839335.1. Taxonomy (GTDB): domain Bacteria; phylum Spirochaetota; class Spirochaetia; order Sphaerochaetales; family Sphaerochaetaceae; genus UBA8525. The sequence goes on along the minus strand of PGXU01000087.1, from coordinate 10,232 downwards.
TCCCTTGTTGCTCTTGTTCGCAATATGCGCTAGGGCTTGCTCGACAACCGTACGATAGGAAGTTTCAGAACCGTTCGTATCCGACCCCAAGAATCTCGAACCATCGATACCGGGGAGACCCGGCCACCAAATAGCATCCATTTGTGGTGAATAGAAGATCAGGTGGTCCATTGGGATGCGTTGGAAAACCTTTGTCCACATCTGCACTTGCCATTGCTCGGGAATAAATGTCCAGTCGTCACTTTTGATGGTGCGTAGGAAATTCTCCGGCCCGACGAGTTTCAAAAGTGCCAAGGTTGTCCGATAATTGATTCCACCCACCACATTGCCTTGATCGGTCGTATCGGCGATAATGACCAGGTAGCCGTTCTCGCGCAGGATGCCAAGACTTCCAACCGCACACTTCGCACTCTGGTAGTGGTTGATTCCCACAAATCCCGCATGCGTCACAACCACATCGACTGATGGTGACTCTACCTTCACACTGGCGTTGATATGTGCTACCGCAGCAAGGTGCGCGGAAATGAAATTTCCTGTAAAGATACCGGTAATGTGGAAACTGTGGTCCAACGTCACATTGACGAGGAAATCGATTCCCGCGATTCCAGCAACCTCCACGGCCTCTTCATGGACCAGATTCCCTTCAAGATTCAAGTCGCGCGAATTCTCATGGGCCATGAACGGCGCACCATGGAAAACGAACGTGCTCTTCTCTCCTATCAAACCGGGACAAATCGCTTTGCGCCCACCCGAGGCTCCCGCCATGAAATGGCTTTCCACGAGACCGGTGGCGATCTTCAAGTCGGCTTCGACGTACCTGCTGTTGATCTGTATCTCGGTCCCTTTACGGGTATTTCCCAGATAGGTGAGCATCGAGTCGTCGGTACAATCATGGTTGACCACGGCAATCCCCATGTCCAAGACGCGCTGGTCGATCATCTTACCGATTTCGATCCGGGTCATGGCCCTATGGGTTCCTGTCGCGATCAACACCAGGATATCGGATACGGCGTACCCTTCCTCAAGCAACACCGTAACCACAGGGAGAAGGATCCCCTCCTCACCTGTGTACGGTACTGGTCTCGTGTTGTCGGAAACCACCACCACAGCCGTCGCCTGACGGCCGTTCTCCCTTTCACATACCTGCATCCGGTTTCTGGCAATGGTCCGCAACGATTCGGAATCGATGGGATGGTCCAATGCATACCGTATGGCTTCGGAAGGATTCGGTACCCGAGCGGGCACCTTCATTCCTACCACCTGGGTATGGTCAGGCAACTTGATGTCGGCGTATTTCTTTCCAAAAGGGTTGGTGATTTCCATATGCTTACCTATTTCTCTTTGATCAAGGACATGTCACCGGATGCGGCAGCCCGAAGGATCGGCTCCATATAGCCATCCACATCGGCGGCAGTCATGGGCACCGGCATGTTCTTCAGCTTCATCTCCAGTTGGGGATCTTTCGCTGCATTCACGGCCCTGGCGATATGTGCTTCGGTGAAACCTTTCAGATCATTCAACTTTGTGGGTGCTCCGATCGATTTTCCGAACGTGATCATGCCTTCGGCAACCGCCAAGGCTAGTTCACGACCACTGAGTGTATCGAGGTCGGCCTCGATGTACCCGTGCCGTGCAAACGCTGCACCAACCACCCTGAGTTGCTCCTGGATAGCCTTGCTGTAATAGACGGCATAGTACGGGTTCATGATACCGCAAGCTGTTCCGTGGGCGACAATGTCCACCAGGGAGAAGCTGGTCAGGTGGGCACCGCTGGTTCCACCGATCATGATGGCGTATCCACCAAGATCCGTAGCCAAACCGATAGCTTCACGTGCAGTGAGGTTTTTCGGATCGTCGACCAACACCTTGGCATAGGAGGCAACCAAATCGATAGCTGTCGCGGTAATTTCCTTCACCTTGTCGAAAGCCTCACCCTTTGCACCACAGAACACTTCAAATGTGTGGCTGATGGCATCCAGCGCACCATCGATGGTGACACTGAGGGGCATGCTGACCGTAGTGGCATAGTCGAATACCGGGATGGTTGGAACGACAGCCATGTCGACGATCAGTTTCTTCTGTCCGATCACAGGATCGGTGATATTCGCGTACTTGGTGAGGTGGGCGCCGCTGCTTGCGGAGGTCTCGACAGCAATCACCGGACGAAGCTTCCTGCCGGTCTTTTCGAGACCATCCGTTACCACGTTCGTTCCGAAATAATGGTCGATCTCGGGAGTGACCACGCCACCAAGGGTGGCAAGGGCATTCGCAGCCTTCACGGCGTCGATTGACGAACCACCACCGATGGCAATGACGACATCGGGATTGTGGTGAAGGATATAGCTCTCCAAACGATAGACGTCCTCACGGGGAGCATTGGGTTTCGCATCGGGAGCAACCACACCACCGGCAAGGGAGACCCCTGCGGCCTTGAGGCTGGCTACCACCTGATCCGCAACCGGCTTCAGGTATGTGGTGTTCGATACCACAAGGGCATTCTTGCCATATTTGGCCGCGGCTGCACCGACTTGGTCGAGAACATCCAAACCGAAAATATACGAATCACCCTTCCACGCTTTCAACAAATCATATGCTTTCTTGATTGAAGCATCCATACTTAACTCCTTTACTACTACTTGTTCAACAACTTCATGACCCTGTCGGCGATACTTTCGGCACTCAGTCCGTACGCAGCCAACAATTCGTCATAAGGACCTGTCTCGGTGAAACGGTCTTCAACACCAATCGCATCGAAGGCATAGGTCATTTTTCTTTTGGCGAGTGCTTCCAGACAAGCGCTTCCGAAGCCGCCCACCACCGTGTGCTCCTCGATAGTAACAAGGTTGCCGGTCTTTGCGACCGAAGCGGCCAAGCCGTCACCATCCAAAGGTTTCACGAATGGAATCGAAAGGATTTCCGCATCCACACCCTTTGCGGCCAGCAATGCCGCGGCATCGTTCGCCATGGCGGCAGTGATACCGTTCGCAGCAACTGTCACATCCTTGCCCTCTTTGAGCACAATGACTTTCTTGGATGCGAAGTTCGCGGGTTCCGGCACACTAGGCATGGCATTCCGGTTGAGCCGGATATACACGGGCGTATTCTGCTGCAATGCATATTCGAGTGCGAGTTCAGCCTGTCGGGAATCCGCAGGTACAATCACTTCCATGTTGGGCATTGCACGCATGATCGCGATATCGGTAATGGATTGGTGGCTTGCGCCATCGAAAGAATCACTCAAACCGCCATAGGCACCGGCGATAACGATCGGCAGATGGTTGTAACAGAATACATTCCGGATCTGGTCGGTCGATTTCAATGCCAGGAAAATGGCGAAAGCGTTTACCACAGGATGGTATCCTGCGGTTGCAAGTCCTGCCGCAACACCCACCAGGTTGGCTTCAGCCACACCGACATTGAAGAAACGGTCCGGAAAAGCTTTCCCGAAAATCGCGGATTTGGTACTCGAGGATACGTCCGCATCCAAGACCACGATCTTATCATTGGTTTTCCCTAGTTCGGCAAGTTTTGCGCCGAAAGCATCTCTCATGGCAACACTCATAGGGCGGCCTCCTTCTTCTCAATGTCCGCCAACAATTCGGGGCGTCCTTTCGCATAACTATCAACATCGATCGGTGCACCATGCCAGGCACTCTTGCCTTCCATGAATGAAACACCCTTGCCTTTCACTGTCTGGTAAATGACAGCTTTCGGCCATACGTCATCGCTATCCATCCAATCATACGATTCAAGCAACGACTTCATGTCGTGCCCATCGTAGAGTTTCGGTGCAACGTTCCATCCGAATGCCTTGAACTTGTCGGCCAAGGGATTGAGGGGCATGATGTCGTCGGAAGTGCCGTCGAGCTGGACGCCGTTGTAGTCGATCATGTAGACCAGGCGTTCGGGACGATACTTGGCGGCCATCATGGCAGCTTCCCAAGTCTGTCCCTCGTTGAGACAGCCTTCACCGGAAAGCACGTATGTCCAGTGCTTCTTTCCGGACAGGCGTGCGGCCAAAGCCATTCCCACACCAATCGAAAGACCATGTCCCAAAGCACCGGTCGACATGTCGACACCGGGGGTCTTCTTCATGCTGGGGTGTCCCTGCAAATGGGATCCCAAGGTTCTGAACCCGGGAAGATCTCCAGGGGAGAAGAAGCCCTTGTAGGCCAGAATGGTATAGAGGTTCATCGATGCATGTCCCTTGGAAAGAATGAACCTGTCCCTATCTTCCCATGCAGGATTGCTCGGATCGACGTTCATCCTATTGAAGTACAGCGATGTAGTTATTTCAGCAGCAGAGGAAGCTCCTCCCCAGTGTCCAGTTCCCCGCGAGTGCAGCACATCGAACATTTCGAGGCGAAAGCCTGCAGCCAACGCGGCCAATTCCACAGCAGAAAGGGATTGCCCTTTTTTTTCTGCCAGCAAAGACTTCAATGTATCGTCCAAATCCGGCTCCTTCCGAAGGAAATCGATTCCTTCGTATTAAATATTGTATCTCGTATACAGTACACAATAATGTATCTGCATTATGCGCCAAAATCCCAACTATTGCAACCGACAAACCCGATATATAAGCTAAAGATATGCATCAAATAAGCTTCCGACTACTCATGTTCAGCAGCAATCTTACGCGACCGGTATTTCCCAATCGCCTTGCTGATGATCGGATATGCAAGGAATATGAAAGCAATCGCCAAACAAACCACCGCGATCGGCTGTTCCAAAATCGCACTGAACCGTCCATTGGACGATATCAAACCAGTCCGAAGGTTTCGCTCTACGAGTGGTCCCAGTATGAAACCAAGGATAACCGGAGCCAAATCGACATTCAATTGCTTGAGCATGTAACCGAAAAGACCGAAAATCACCAGGATCCACACGTCGAATATCCTATTGTTCAATGTGAAGACACCGATGACACAGAATACGATAAGGGCCGGAAACAGCAACGACAACTTCACGTTGATTATCCGCACAAACAGCTTCATCAGCCCCAACATCATGATATACATCACGATATTCGCTATGAAATAGAGCACCATGATGGAACCCGAGATATCCATGTTCTGGGTGAACAACAAGGGTCCCGGCTGCAACCCGTGGATCATGAGACCACCGATCAGCACTGCTGTCACCTGGTCACCGGGAATACCGAGGGTGACCAGTGGAATCAGCGCTCCTCCGTTGACCGCGTTGTTTGATGATTCCGAAGCGCAAATACCCTCGGCCGAACCATGGCCGAACTTCTCAGGATGCTTCGAAACCTTGCGGGCTTGGTTGTAGGCAAGTATGGTGGCGGCGTTCTGGCCAATTCCGGGAAGAATCCCTATCAGCGATCCGAAGACACTTCCTATCCCCAGCGATTTTCCTGTTCCCTTCAAGTATTTCCAAGGGGGCATGAGCGAAATACGTCCGATGGCCATCTTTTCCTTCACATTGTGCAGATCGATGGTCTGGTCCATGATTTCCCTGATCGCGAACAATCCCATCATCAGGGCAGTCATGGAGATGCCTCCGGTGAGCTGCCAGTTCCCGAATGTCATGCGGGAAACGCCGGTGATATTGTCCATACCCACTGCCGCAAGCAACACGCCGATAACGGCACCGATCAAACCTCGTACGATATCATCACTCACCATGGCGACAACAATGGCCATACCCATGACAGCGACGGCAAAATACTCCCATTGACCAAAGATCAACGAGACCTTTGCCAACTGCGGGGCTATGCTGAACAGGACCATTGATGAAAACAGACCTCCAACCAGCGAAGCGAACACTCCGATAGAGAGCGCTTCTCCCGGAAGTTTCTTTGCCATGGGGTACCCGTCCCAACATGTGACGATCGAGGACGGAGTCCCGGGAATATTGATGAGTGTCGCGGTGATCAAGCCCCCGCTTATGCCTCCAACATAGATTCCCAGTAGCAACGACAAGCCTTGGACAGCGGTCATCGTAAAGGTGAACGGGATTACCAGGGCTACCCCCAAAGTCGCGGTGAGGCCGGGGATCGATCCGAACACGACACCCATGAAGACTCCCGCCAACATGAGCAGCAATGTGATCGGGTCGGCAAAAACTGTTTGAAATCCAATGATGATAGCTTCCATTGGTAGTCACCCTCTCCTTGTGGTCTGCAACATCCTGATCCTTGTTTTCTCTGGCCAAGTGGTACCATGTACCCCAAGCCCATTCCCAAGATCATGTTGATTCGGACCATTGGTCATTCAAATTCGTCAGTACCTGTTCGAGAACCAGATACTTGTATACATAAGCACCCCACAGGGAAATATCCCTGTGGAGTGTATAAGACAATAAGTTATTTGTTTCCGGCGGAAAGCTTCTCGAATACGGGCTTCAACTCTTCGACCCACTTCGCGACCATGTCATGACCGGTCTGGCCATCGACAAAATTCGCTTCCAATCCAAGACCGGCAACGGTCTTCACGAATTCGGGATTGTCCACGACCTTCTTCATCGCTGCAGCCAAGAAGTCGATCGCTTCCTTCGGTGTTCCCGGAGGTGCATAGTAGCCACGTGGCTTGCTGGTGGTGACATCGATACCCTTCTCGAGTGTGGTCGGCACTTCAGGAAGTGCTTTCGCACGATAGGAGCTGATCACCATGAGGGGGATAGTATCGCCCGAGGCAACCGAGGTCCGGATATCGGCACTCGAATTTGTCTCGACCTGGATATGGTTACCCATCAAGGCAGTCTTCGAAGCCGCACCACCATCGTAAGGAACGAGTGTGACATAATCGGTCAAACCGAGAGCCGCAACAACGCGGACGGTGTCGGCGGCATTGACAGTCTGGGAACCTGACATGCCCCACTTGATCTTGCCAGGATTGGCTTTCGCATAGGCGACAACCTCTTCCAAGCTTTTCCAACCGCTCTGCTTGTTCGTTGAGACAACATTGAAGTCGTCGACGACAAAACAAATGGTTTCCAGTTCATCCCACAGTTCGATCTCTGTCTGTCCGCTCATGGAGTAGGAAACAACGTCCATTGGGTTGTGGGCCAAGATGTTGTAGCCCTTGTTCGGTGCATGGTAAGCCTGCATGGCTCCGATCATACCGGCAGCTCCATCGATATTGATTGCAACCAGAGGCTGGGGCATCTCAATATACTTCATGATAGCACGGGTAAGGATATCCGAACCACCACCGGGTGCATACGGAATGATAACCTGAACAGGTTCCTTCGGGTACTGGACAGTGGCTGTTTCGGCCTGGCCAGCTGCGAATACTGGGAGTGCAAGGGCCACCAACAGTACAGCGAACAGTAATTTCTTCATGAGAAATCCTCCAAGATGTATTTTTTCATGGCACCGACTAAGGCAGTGTCACTTTCAACAAAACTGAAAAGACCACATAGATCACCAGCAGCATCACCAAGGAGAAGACAACCGCAAGCAAGAGCACCTTCTTCTTCTCCGCTTTTGTCAACTTCCGTTCTCCCCGTGTGATTTCCTTGGCGGAAAACACCGAGACCAGCAGTAACAGGAGTGCCAATGTGGTTATCGTGAAGCCAATGATAGGCAATAAAATTGTATACAATATCAATGAAATTGCTGTAATCACAATTTCCTTGTTCCAGAGGAACGTAAATCCCGTTACATTGTCTGATTTTTTGAAATTGAATGATTTGACGACGAGCACCACTGCCAAGACGAGGAGTATACCCGCAAGCAAATCAACATACGTTCCTGCCTGAGCAAACGGACCACCGGCTCCAGTCGCAACGTCATTTTTTACTATATTCTTACTAGTCAACAAATAGATGCCAAGTACTATCGATAAGACACCCAACACGAGATCATTCATTGAACGCACGATCTTCTTTTCAGCCATCCGAGCCTCCTTCAACGGCTTTTCCATCGGAACCAAGACGATCTGCGCCTTGCCCAAAAGAACCTGCCACACCCGATCATATTATTATACAGTATACAATATGTCAAAGTAAAACGCCCACCTGAACCATGTCTTGTACACTTTTCTTAAAAACTTCTATTACACTGCGGGAAAGAGCATGGCGCTATTTCTCAGGGCTTCCCACGTCCGCTCCTCACCATTGGCTATATGTTGCTCCATAGCAGCCCCGGCCGATTTCTCATCCCTGGCCTTGATGGCATTCAATATGCCCAGATGTTCTTCGATCGTCCGTTCCACATACCATTTGGGAAACACCTGGGCGTAACACCAGGCCCTGATCAGCCAGCATTGTTCCTCCACCGATTCGAGCATGTTCGCCAAGCGCGGATTGTCCGCACCCTCGAGGATCTTCGCATGGAATATCTTATCCACATTGATCAATTCGGACTGTTCGCTCATATACCGGTGGACATCGTCGCGCCTATACATGCCGAACAGGTTGGTCAAGTCCGTTTCATCCATATGCCGAGCCGCCAATGATGCGGAGAGCCTTTCAAGCATCCGCCGGATATTGAAGATATCGGCTATTTCCTTCTCGGTAGGATTGAATACGGAATAACTTTTACCGTCATATACGATGAGACCTTCGGCAACGAGACTTTTCAAGCCTTCACGCACAGGCGTCATACTCACTTTCAAGTCTTGGGCCAACGATTCGACCAACAACCGGCTACCACGTGGATACTCAAGGTTGAATATCCTCAACTTGATGATGCGCGTCACTTCATCGCACAAGTATTGTCGCAAGAGTATCGATGACTTCTGGGTCCGCTTGGTCGCTATCATAGTATGTCCCCTACCTCATAAGCACTCGTATTGTTTTACCCTGCAATCATATGCCATTTTCAAGAAATCCTTCAAGAGTATATCGTACTGCAGTCCATCGACCGGAGCTCCGGTCGATGGACATGCAGGACTACAGTGAAATCTTAGGTTCGAACAAATCTCCCGCAACCTCGAGGATCCGCTCCTCCATGACTGCATCCATTTCGGTTTTGAAATCGGATGAGAACGAGTAGAATTTGTCGCGGTTGACAAATTGCCCGAGTTCGTCACGCTCGCCCAAGGTCGCGTAACAGAATTCCTTGAAGAACAGGTGCTTCGACGACGGCTTGTCCATCTCTCCCGCCCACTTCACCAGATTCAACGAATGGATTGCGAAGGGAACTCCCATCTGTGCCAATTCCTTGGTGTGTCTGAGCGTGTCTTTCCACCAGAAACGGAAGAATTCCGGCTCGACCTTTTCCACGACCTCACCTACCAGCGATTGCAGGGATGGAGAAATCTTGAAGTGGATGTTCCCACGGGTAGCCCGCTTGAACAACCGTCTGGTCTCCCGGCTCAAATCGTCACCCGAGTGGCAATCGAGCATCATGTTGTGCTCCGAGGCGATCTTGTGCAGAGTACCTACCCGCTGCTCGAACATGCCAAGCCCGTCGGCGCCCCGGTAATCGACACCCTTCTCGACTCCAAAGTTCGGAGCCAGGTGGGTGATCGGCAAACCACGCCTACGGATCTCATCGACAAGGAACAACAATTCGGCAGGTGTGGTGATCGTATCGAAGGTCTTCACATGAGGAGGATTCTCATCGATGCTCAATTCGAGGTCGTACGCCTCCCCGTCCTTCAATGTATCGATATATTGGTACAACTTCTCAATCGCATCGAGTGCATGCCAGTATTTCCCGACGAAACGCCCGATCTGGCCCTCATCCAATTGGAGGTACTGTTTTCCAAGACTCTTCTTCTTCTTGTGGTACCACAGGACATCGGAACGCAAGGCCTGGTTTGGAATACAGCTTTCCAAGTACTCCACCGATTGCTTGCTGGAGAACGTGGTAAGTGAAGCATAATCGAGAATGTCGGAGACATCCAAGGTATAGAAGGAGTAATAGCGTGCGGCATCGATGAACTTCTTGGTCCGTTCGATACCTTCGCTACCACGCTTCACCTGCAGGTGGTCCGCATCGGCTCCATAGCGGAGGAATTCAGGGAACTTGATCGCTTCAAGGACACCCTGGGTATACAAACCTTCGAACGTACTTCCGGTATGACCTTCCTTGACCGGTCCGAAGCTGAACAAATGGTTCACCCTGGAAGGAGTCCCCGAGACAAGCGTATCGAGCAGATGAAGTTCACGGACCGAATTCTGGATGCTGTTCGCGGAGAAGTCGCCCTTGTACATGGCGCTCATGATTCCGGGCCAGACGGTTTGCGAGTGTCTGACACCAATACCCAGCCGTGGAATCGCGCCCAACGCCCTTGGACCCTTGCGGATATTGATTCGGCGGG
>PGXU01000086.1 GCA_002839335.1 Spirochaetae bacterium HGW-Spirochaetae-4 | reverse complement strand
TACCATAGTGGTTGCTGTTACGAACCGCAACCATACCCATGCCGTACTTCTTGGCCTTCCCGATAGCCATCTCCATGGCTTTCTTGCCAACCACATGCCCCATGCCGTTATGGCCATCGAGGACAGCAGTGGTCATGTCATCCTTGAGGACCTCTATCTCCGTCACCGGATTCATGATTCCGATAGCGATCCGATCGATATAGATTGGTTTCAGACGTCCGATTCCATGGGAGTCGATTCCACGCTTGTCCGACTCGATCAACACATCCCCGATCACCTTCGCATCTTCCTCGGGAACGCCACTCGCCTTCAACGCATCGATCATGAACCGTTCCAGTATCTCAAAATCTACCCACACACAATCCTTGTACGCATCCTCGTAAGCCATTGCCCACCTCCCTATTCTTTACAAGCAACACCAGCAGCCTGTGCAATCCATGTTTCGCAGACCGCTACCGTGCAATTATCAGTTCAATATCCTTATCCCCAAGCTCATCCCGTGAAAGAAGCTTATCGCCCCTGTCATCGGTAATCAGCACATCTATATCCGTAGCCGCTACGGTACTGAAATTCGACAGTACCCCGATCTTGTTGCCGGTGGCGACTACAATGATCTTGCCGACAGTACGGTCGATCATCCTTCGCGTCGTCTCGGCTTCCTCTATGACCGGAGTTGTGAGACCCGCACTCAGACTGAACCCATCGACACCGATGATGGCTTTGTTCGCATACACCTGGTCGATGATCGGTTGGGAAAGACCCCCGGAAACGGAATGGGAGCGGGTGCGGTAGACGCCTCCGACGAAAACAAGACGGAACTGCGCCTCTTCGTTGGCGATCCAAGCCGCGTCGATATTATTTGTGACAATGGTAATCCTGTGGTCCTTGAGGGCCTTGAGCACTTCGAAGGTAGTCGAGCCACTATTGATGAACACCGTATCCCCATCGTCGATCAAAGCTGCCGCCGCTTCGGCGATCGCACGCTTCTCTTGGGGGAACTCAAGGGCTTTTTGGGCATATGCAGGTTCAATGGGAAGGCTCCGTCGGAGCGTTGCTCCGCCGTGTGTCCTCTCGACAAGGCCTTGTTCGGCAAGATAGTCCAAATCTCTCCTGATCGTGAGAACGCTGACACCGAACCGCTCGCTCAAATCCTGGACTTGCACAACCTTGTCCTGCGTAACCAGACTGAGGATCTGACGCTGTCGATCGGCGGGAATCATTCCCACAATAGGCTCCTTTCCAAATTCTTTTTGAACTTTTTTGAATTATAATGAACGTTTGAATGTCTGTCAATCCAACGAAATGATATAATCATTCAAAATAGATCATATTCATTGTCGGTAAGTCAATAAAGGCTGGGGTTGCATATCGGCAGGTTTTCTGGTATCTTCCCAAATGCAATGGTGCCGTACCCAAGTGGTAAGGGACAGGTCTGCAAAACCTCCATGCACCGGTTCGAATCCGGTCGGCACCTACGACGAGGGGACATCCGCAACACGGTGTCCCCTTTCTCATATCCTTATCCCCCCATAGGGCAACCGGACCTACAAGTGCAACAGCTTGCTCTCCATCTTCTTGAGATAATGGAATGTGGAATCGCTATCGATAAAAGCCCAGGACTTGCCCCGTTTGAGCACCAGTCCTTCGACAACCTGCTCCACCGACTGGACACCCGCACCCATCTTGCTGTTCTCAAAGCTGGTGAAAGCAGTCCCATACCGCTGTACACGCGTTTCTCCGGGGGGAAGCATTACCACCGTTGGAGCTCCCAACAGCGTCTCCTCGGAGGCGGCTCGTCCCAGACCATTCGCGAAGTGTCCGACAGCATTCTCGACCCCAAGACAGAATGTCTGGTCCGTTCCACCGTCATACAACGCCCAAGGAGTGAATGGGCGGCCACCATATTGCATCCACAAATTGTTGAACCGCAAGGGAATCTCGTTCGCTTCGGCGGCGGCTGGACCGGTGAAGAACGAGAAATACACCATCTTCTGTCGTGGGTTGATCACACTGCTCCACCCCAACCGGGAATCATCGGGGACTTTGCCGGTCACGAAGTCGGTATACCCGATCATACCGGGGACAAGCGACAGGTCGCACGTTCCCTCTTTCCTCAATGGAGCCTTTGTCAAATCGCTGAATTCCTTACCCAAGGCCAATCGTCCGGTACGATCGAATTCGGAATTCTCGACAACCGTACTGAAGCTATCGGCACACAAGTTGATCACACTGCCGGATTCCAGGAAGGGAGCGCCGGTCGTATTGTGCCACGCCACATTGGCGGGAAGAGGAACAGTTCCGGCATTCTTTACCGTAACACTACTGTAGAGGACGGGATGCCCGGGCAATAGCATATCGATCTTCCAAGCTTCGAAGGGATATGCCGAATCGGGGCCTTTCATATTGGACAACAACCAATTCGCCCCGAATTCTGCATCTGTACCATACTTGGCAACATTCCAAAGGCCATTCGCTGTCCATCCGTGCGGTTCATGGTAGACATCCCCTACCCGATGGTCAGGTCCGAAATTGGGAAAACAGAGGAAATTTCCTCCAAGATAGTAGAGCAGTGTGCTGTCCCGCCAGAATTCATGATTGTCATCGGATGCGACAGAGTATCCCTTGCCGTGGAACCAATACTGTGGATGGGCATTGACTCTTCCACCGGAGGCATTGTTGTTGCTCAGCTCAAGAACCATTCCGCCACGATCCTCGATTACAGACCTGATGGATTCATTCGAAAGCATGGTGGCATGCCGACCTTCCCACAATTGCAACCTTCTTACGTCCATAGGACCTCCCCTTGAAGACAAATTGCTACGTTCCGTTCCGATTTCTTGCGACAGACGGGTGTCAAATCGGTCGGAGCAGGCTATACTGACAGCATCATGATGGTATCACGGAAAAACAGCATCCACAACTCTCTGTCTTTAGGAGTCTGTAATGATAATTGAGAAGAATCTGGTATTTACCCTTCATACCGCGTGGACAACCTATATGTTCAGGGTCAATGAAACACATCACCTGGAACACCTCTATTACGGCAGGAGAATCCGCACCACAGACCATGTGGAGCCCTTGTACGACAAGCACACCATCCCCACCGGCAACGCGATCTCCTACGATGAGGAGCATCCGGCATTGACACTGGACAACATCTGCCTTGAATACTCCGGATATGGAAAGGGGGACTTCCGTGAGCCTCCGATCCTCTTCAGCCGTCCCAACGGTGACCGCGTCTCCGACTTCCTGTACAAGGAGCATAGGATCATAAAGGGAAAACCCAGGGCTTTCTCCGGTCTCCCGGAATCGTATGGGGACAAGAACCAATGTACTACCCTGATAGTCGTGCTGCTGGAAAAAACCTCGTCGATCCGTTTGGAACTTTCCTTTACGACTTTCGACCATGCCGATACTATTGTGCGCAAGGTCGCAATCACCAACGATTCGAATGAGACAATCGATTTGAAACGACTGGCAAGCCTCCAACTGGACTTGCCTTCGAGCCGATACGACCTGGTCACGTTCGACGGGGCTTGGGCCCGTGAGCGGTATAGGAGCACCCATACCCTGAGACCCGGGGTACATGTGAACGATTCGAAGACCGGAACCAGCTCGTCTCGACACAACCCTTGCATCTTCCTTGTCTCCGATGCATCCGACGAATCCCACGGGGATTGTTTCGGCTGCAACCTCCTGTATAGTGGCGACCATGCCCAGCACGTGGAGGTGTCACCTTACGGAAAATTGCGGGTGCTCACCGGTCTGAATCCCGCGACGTTCACGTGGCAATTGCACTCGGGTGAGAAGTTCCATACACCGGAGGCTATCCTGACCTATTCCCACGAAGGGCTCAACGGAGCCAGTCGCAATTTCCACAGGTTCATAAACGGACACATTGTTCGGGGAACATGGAAATATCACCAACGGCCGATCCTGCTCAACAACTGGGAAGCCACCTATTTCAATTTCACCGACACTTCCCTGCTCGGTCTTGCAAGGGAGGCGGCCGACATGGGAGTGGAGCTGTTCGTGCTTGACGACGGTTGGTTCGGCAGCAGGGACGACGACACGACAAGTCTCGGCGACTGGACAGTCAACACGAAGAAATTACCCGATGGAATCGCAAGCCTCTCCAAGAAGATCCATGGTATGGGCATGTTGTTCGGACTCTGGTGCGAACCGGAGATGATAAGTCGGAAGAGCCAACTGTACAGGACACATCCCGATTGGGTGGTGGCACTTCCCGACCGCTCCCCTTCGCTCGGAAGAAACCAATATCTGCTCGACATGACCAGGGAGGACGTCCGGGAATATCTGTTCGATTCCCTGTCGACCATCTGGCGGATTGCCGAAGTCGACTATGTCAAATGGGACATGAACCGTACCTTCAGTGATATGCACAGCAGTACAGCCCAGTTCAGACAGGATGAATTCAACCATCGCTATATGCTGGGACTCTATTCGCTGTTGCAGAAGTTTGTGGATGCCTTTCCCCACATACTGTTCGAGTCGTGCGCATCGGGAGGAAACCGGTTCGATCTCGGCATGCTGTGTTACATGCCCCAGACTTGGACGAGTGACAATACCGACGCACTCAGCCGGATGCATATCCAGGAAGGAACCTCCTGCGGGTACCCGCTTTCCTCTATCGGAGCACATGTCTCGGAATCGCCCAACCACCAGACGTTGCGCAAATCGAACATAGAGTCGAGGTTCAATGTCGCGTCGTTCGGTGTCCTCGGATATGAAATGGACCTTGCCCAGCTTTCCCCATTGGAGAAGGAATCGGTTCGTCAACAGATTGCTTTTTACAAGGTGCATCGTTCCTTGCTGCAATATGGCGAGTTCTTCCGGATCGAACCGATCGCGAATGGAAACAATCAGGCGAGTTGGGTTGTCGCCACTCCCGATAGGAGTGAAATGCTGGTGCTTTTTTTCCAGACTTTGAACGAACCCAATCCACATGCCGACATACTGCGAATCCCGATTGCAGATCCGGAAGCCAACTATGCGGTCACCCCCCGCAAGGAGCGGATGGACATAAAGGTATTCGGATCGCTGATGAATACGATTTCCCCTATCCGTTTGAAAAATGACGGTACACTGCAGCGTCTGGTAAGCGAGACAGTCCATCTGGACAACGAATTGGAGTATTACATCGTCGGTGGCGACGTGCTCGCCTATCATGGTATCGTGATGAACCAACAGTTCGGTGGAACAGGATTTGACAAGGAGACCCGGGTTCTGGGAGATTTCGGTTCACGGATCTACCATCTGAAGGCTTTGAGGAACTGAGGACCTATCGTAGGGAAACCTGCAAGGATTGATGACCATGATGCAAAAAGAATGCCATATAACGGTGATTCCAATCGAAGAGCAGCGACAGCCGTTTGCTATGCAATCGTTGTTGGATTGTATCGCTATCAGGGAACAGGTGTTCATCGAGGAGCAACAAGTCCCGATCGCAATCGAACAGGACGGAAAAGACAATGAAAGTGGGCATGTCCTGTTGTGGATCCAAGGTATTCCAGTGGGAACACTCCGTTTCCGGGAAACCGCAGAAGGTGTGAAACTCGAACGAATTGCAGTACTCAAGCCCTACAGGGGTCGACATTTGGGGAAGCTGCTCATACGTGAAGGACTGCGGGCTGTACGGATGAGCGGTTCGACCGCCCCGATATACCTTCATGCCCAGCAGCAGGCCGCTTCCTTCTACAATTCCCTAGGATTTGTCGAGACCGGTGAACATACCACCGAAGCAGGGATTCCCCACGTTACCATGCGGATTCCCATTGAAGCCGAGGACCGGTTGATCGACAGCGATCCACATTCATTGGTTCCATGCGGATCGCAAGCCGGTTCATAACAACTCGAATACGACCGAGACCGTACTTGTGATATCCAGTTCTCCGGTCGGCACATCCGCCTCGGGCATGCTCTCCATCATGTAGGCTCCGGCGGCCTTGACCATGGTGTTGCGTGATACCCCCTGGTAATCCGTACTGGAATAATCAGATACGGAAATCGGGTTCCCCAACTTCATGTTCGCCGCGTGGGCATATTCGGAAGCCTTCTGAAGGGCTTTTTCCATTGCCATCTTCCTGCTTTCCGAAAATTCGGCGGTCGTATCCTCTTTGCTGAATCGGATGGAGCTCATGGAAATATTCGAAACGGAGCCTATCTCATCGATCAAAGCTGGCAATATATTCGAAGTCCCGCCAATTCCCCGCACGGTGATATGGATGGTTTGCCTGACCCGTTGCCCTACAAGGAGCTGTTCATCCTCTTTCCAACGGTACTCCGGGTAGAATTCCAGGGAAGTGGTCGCAAGATCCTTGTTTTCCACTCCGACAGCACGTACCATGGCAAGGATTGTCCCTACTTTCTCATTCGTCTTCAGTTGCGCATCTCGGGTAGTTTCGGCCAATTCCGAAACGGTGATGGAGAATGAGGCGATATCGGGTGACACCGAGACCTTTCCACTACCTTGGACTGAAATCGTCCGACTACGTTCAAGCAACGATACGCTCTGGCAACCAAATCCGACCAGACTGACCAGAACCACCACCAGCAACAATGCAAATTTGCGCATGTATTCCCCCTACTTCAACAAATCAGGCCGTTTTTGCGCGAAACGCAGGAAAAAAGCCTGTGCAATCATCATGATTCCGTTGTCATAGGCTTCGGTTCCCATGGAATCGAGCACCTCCTGAACAGGAATCGTCAATATGTCGAGTTGTTCATGGGCATCGAGATGTTGGTCTCCCACCCGCTCGACTCCCTCGATAAAATAAAACCAGACCCGGTTGTTCATGAAAGCCGGATTCGGTGATACAGAGCCGATCCCGACAACCTCGCCGGTCGGGATGTACCCGGTTTCCTCCCGCAACTCGCGCAGTGCGGCATCTTTCGGATCTTCATTGCGATCCACGGTTCCCGCGGGAAATTCGATGGTGACAGAATCACTGCCGTGCCGATATTGCCGTACCATGAGGAAACACGGCAAGCCTGCTTCATTGCGGAACCACGGAATTACCGTGGCCCACTTCGGCGCATCAATTTCAATAAAATCCCCTTTCCTTCCATCCGAGGATTCGCGACGGACCTTGCGTATATCGAAAATCGGACTTGCATACACCTTCTCCCGCCCCAAGGTTCGCCAGGTCAAACGGGTCTTGTCATCCATCGATCACCTCTCTTCCACCGAGGAACAGGTCATACCCTCGTGCACAATCCGGGCTATTTCATCCAAAGCTTCATCCAACGCATGCGTATCGCTTGTACCGTCGGAACGGTGGGCGACCAACGGCACGGAACCAAGAAAAGGAGTACCGGTTTTGGCGGCGATCCGACGACCGCCTTCAGATCCGAATATTGCCGTCGTACTCCCACAATCGGGACACACGAAGGAGCTCATGTTCTCCACAACACCTATAATGGCAATTCCCATTTTCCGGCAAAAGGTTACACTTCTCACCGCATCGAGCAAGGAAACCTCTTGTGCCGTGGTGACGATGATTGCTCCCGTCAACTCCGGAATACTCTTGCAGACCGTGAGCTGCTCGTCACCCGAACCTGGTGGCGAATCGATCAACAGATAATCGAGGGGGCCCCAAGCGACGCGGGCAAGAAGATCGTTGATCACCATGCTTTTCATGGGACCCCGCCAGATTATGGCATCCTCCTTGTCCTCCATAGCCGAATCGACTCCCGCGATACTCAGATTCCCATTGACCTCCACGGGCACCAACATTCCGTCGGGACCTTCGGAGAATCTACTTGCCAGATCGACCTGCAGCATCTTTGCGACATTCGGTCCGTGCAAATCCGTATCAAGGAGGCCCACCCGTTCACCTCGGGCCGCAAGGGCCTGGGCCAGTCCGACCGCAACCGTCGTCTTTCCCACTCCACCTTTACCGCTCATCACCAGGATCTTTCGCCCGATCTTGTCCATATGTTCCCGAATCGCCGTCCGCTGGGCAACTCGCTTCTCGAAATCCAAAGCAGCCATCGCACCTCTCCTGTCCCTGCCCAAAAATGTAGTGACAGGAGATATAAAATGCAAGGGAAAACCATCTACCCGGGTGTGATTCCGTAATCCAAAGAGCCAAATATGTAAACCATACACCTTGAAAGACATAGGTATTCCAGCTATAGTAGATTGAATTCTCTTGCACCTATGGATGGGTGCAGACAATATGATTCAAGGAGCACAGCACATGCTACACCAATTGCCGAAAGAGTTACTTGTCGAGCAAGTGAACAATGGTCTGATACTCTTGCTACTTGGAATGGGGGTGGTATTCCTATTCCTCACGTTGCTGGTATTCACGACAAAGTTCCTCTCGTTCTTCGTACGGAAGTATCTTCCTGAAAAAGTACCGACCCTCGCGAAACGACCGGTTTCCGCCTCTGGATCCCCCGCTGTCGAAACTGTGGGTTCAGAAATCGCCGCGGCCATTGCCGCAGCCGTCGCGCAGTCAAAGCGCTAGAAACACTTCCAAGGAGTTCCAATGAAAAAGGTAAATTTTATGTGTACGGCTTTCCGAGACGGATTCCAATCGGTCTATGGAGCCAGAGTATTCACCAAGGATTTTATGCCGGCGGTCGAAGCTGCCTGCAATGCTGGAATCAGTCACTTTGAGGCAGGCGGCGGGGCACGCTTCCAATCGCTGTACTTCTACACCAATGAAGACGCTTTCGACATGATGGATGAATTCCGACGGGTAGCCGGCCCGAACGCCGACTTGCAGACCCTCTCCAGGGGAATCAATGTCGTAGGCCTGGACTCCCAGCCGCGTGACATCATCAAGATGCATGCCCAACTGTTCAAGAAGCATGGCATTTCCACAATCCGCAACTTCGATGCGCTCAACGATGTCGACAACCTGATCGACAGCGGCCGAGCGATCCACGAATCCGGAGCCCGACACGAAGTCTGCGTTACCATGATGGCGCTTCCCCCGGGGGCGACCGGTGCCCACGATCCGGCTTTCTATGAGAAGACCCTCAGGGATATCCTCGATGCAGGCATTCCTTATGATTCGGTCTGCTTCAAGGATGCCTCAGGGACAAGTACTCCACGGATTGTCCACGAGACCATCAAGCGGGCAAGAAAAATGCTCGGTAAGGACATGAACATCGTTTTCCACTCCCACGATACCGCCGGAGTCTGTATCCAGCAGTATATCAGCGCACTCGATGCTGGTGCCGACCAGGTCGACCTTTCACTCGTACCGGTATCGGGCGGTACTTGCCAACCCGACGTGATCACCATGTGGCACGCCTTGCGTGGTACGGAATTCACCCTCGATATCGATATCGACAAGGTGATGGAAGCCGAACAGGTATTCGAGGAATGCATGGCCGACTACTTCCTCCCTCCCGAAGCCACCATGGTCAATCCACTTATCCCGTTCTTCCCCCTCCCCGGTGGAGCCCTTACCGCAAATACGCAGATGTTGCGTGACAACGGTATGATGCACCGCTTCAGCGAGATCACCAAAGCCATGGGCGACGTAGTCGCAAAGGGCGGATATGCCACCAGTGTTACCCCTGTCTCACAGTTCTACTTCCAGCAGGCGTTCAACAACGTACTGTTCGGGCCTTGGAAGAAGATAGCGGAAGGATACGGAAAGATGGTCCTCGGCTATTTCGGAAAGACCCCGGTCGCACCGGATGCAGAAGTCATCAAGATTTCCGCCGAACAGCTCAACCTTGCGCCTACCACCGAGAAGGCTGTCGATCTCAACGATAAGGATCCCAAGAAGGGCCGTGATGTGGCGATAGCCATGTTGAAGGCCGAGAAGCTGCCGGAGACCGAAGAGAATATCTTCATTGCCGCATCCTGCAAGGATAAGGGAATCCTCTACCTCACCGGTAAGGCAAAGGTCAACGGTGTCCGCTTGAAGAGTGCGGAAAAGAAGGAAGAACCCGTAGCTGCCGCACCGGCAAAGAGCGGTGGGAACGACTACACCGTCAAGGTCAACAACAACACCTATGCGGTCCAGCTCAAGGAAGGACAAGCCTTGGTCAATGGCGTCGCATACAACGTATCCGTTCAAGAGGGAATCGCAGCCCCGGTGGCAGCCCCTGCAGCGGCTCCAGTCGCAGCGACGACTGCTGTTTCGGTCAAAGCTCCCATGCCGGGCCTGATCCTCCGTTCGAATGTATCGGTTGGAGACACGGTCAAGGAGAACGATGTGTTGATGGTCATGGAAGCCATGAAAATGGAGAACGAAATCTTCGCTCCGGTTTCCGGTGTTGTGACCGAAATCAAAGTCAAGCAAGGCGACCAGCTGAATGCGGATGAGGTCCTTCTGGTAATCGGAAGCAACGCTCCGGCAGCTGCACCTGCAGCTCCTGTTGCTCATGCCGCCGCCCCAGCACCTTCTGCCGCTCCATCGGCGGGGACCGAAGTGAAAGCTCCAATGCCCGGACTCGTATTGCGTATCGGGGTAAAAGAGGGCGATCAAGTCCAACAGAATGGCCTGATCCTTGTCATGGAAGCCATGAAGATGGAAAACGAGATCTTCGCACCGGTTTCCGGAACAATCAAGAAGATCTTGGTCAAACAGGGTGATCAGCTGATGGCGGACGACGTTCTCGCCATTATCGGTTAAGGGAGTTTTGACATGATTGGACAAGCATTTAATCAATTGTGGCTGACTACCGGTCTCGTCGGCTTCCTTTCCGCCGGCGGTTGGGGCAACGTGGTG
Source organism: Spirochaetae bacterium HGW-Spirochaetae-4 (assembly GCA_002839335.1). Classification (GTDB taxonomy): domain Bacteria; phylum Spirochaetota; class Spirochaetia; order Sphaerochaetales; family Sphaerochaetaceae; genus UBA8525. Next base: position 1,939 of record PGXU01000086.1, on the reverse strand, counting down.
ATGATCCTTGTGGGATTCGGCCTGTTGTACCTGGCCATTGCCAAAGGATTCGAGCCGTTGTTGCTCATACCGATCGGTTTCGGCTGTATTCTCGCCAATATTCCGTTTGCCTATATCGCAGGTATAGATCCAGCCAGTACATCCGGCGGCGTAGGTTTTATCAAACTACTCTATGACATGGGTATTGAAACCGGATTGTTCCCGATCCTCATCTTCATGGGTGTCGGCGCAATGACCGATTTCGGACCCCTTATCGCAAACCCCAAGACATTGCTCTTGGGTGCTGCCGCACAGGTCGGCATCTTCGTGGCATTGCTTGGAGCATTGTTGCTCAGCTTCCTGCCGGGAATCAACTTCGACCTCCATGCAGCCGCTTCGATCGGTATCATCGGTGGTGCCGATGGGCCTACCGCCATTTATGTGACCAGCCGGCTGGCTCCCGATCTTCTAGGATCGATTGCCGTAGCCGCCTACTCGTACATGGCCCTGGTACCTATCATCCAACCACCGATCATGCGTCTTCTGACCACCAAGAAGGAACGCCTGATCAAGATGGAACAGCTCAGACCCGTTTCCAAGATCGAGAAGATCCTGTTCCCGATTTCGGTGCTTACAGTCTGTGCGCTCCTGCTTCCTTCGGCGACACCTCTGGTCGGAGCCCTCATGTTCGGCAATCTCGCCAAGGAGTGTGGAGTGGTCAATCGCCTCAGCGATACCATGCAGAACGCACTGATGAACATCGTGACCATTTTCCTCGGCCTGTCGGTCGGATCGAAAATGGAAGCGGACAAGTTCCTCAACCTCAACACCTTGGGCATCCTGCTCTTGGGAATGGTGGCTTTTGCATTGGGAACCGCAACCGGTGTCCTTATCGCGAAAGTCATGAACAAGCTCGACCCGAAACACCCGGTGAACCCGTTGATCGGTTCCGCCGGTGTTTCGGCAGTGCCCATGGCAGCCCGCGTCTCAAGCAAGGTCGGTCAAGAATACAACCCGCAGAACTTCCTGCTCATGCATGCCATGGGCCCGAACGTCGCGGGAGTACTCGGCTCGGCTGTCGCAGCCGGCGTCCTGCTCGCGGTAGTTCCCTACATGGAACAGTTGATCGATGGCGTTCGCCCCGCATTGGCAGTATTCATGTAAACCCAGACTCTAGTCCCCATACGACGGCTCTTCGATTTTTCGGAGAGCCGTTTTTACTATTCCATCCTTGCCGGGTGCCACAATATCGTCTATGCTACCGGTATGGTATATGTAGTAGCCACCATACTGCTGGGTTTGGTTTTTAGTTGGAGCGCATTGTTATGGGGATACCATGACCGGAACGTTGAACCGCTGACGACCAATATCGATGAAGTATTCGATCGTCGTTGTCTCCCGATTGTACTGGAACATGACCCACCGGCCCGAAAAGCCATTGTCATGGTCCACGGGTACCCGAGTACTCCCTATTCATACGATTACGCGGCCCATAGGGCTTTTGAGCAGGGTTTCGACGTCTATGTTCCCCTGCTCCCCGGGTTCGGGACCAAACCCGAGGATTTGTATGGAACGACATTCACCCAATGGTATGGATATCTCGAATCCTACTATCGGGACAAGCGGATGGAATACGACAAGTTGTATGTGGTGGGGACATCCATGGGAGGAGCCCTGACCTTGCGGCTTGGTGAGGAATTTTCCGGGACCGAGAACGCTCCCGATGCCCTGGCGACAGTAGCCACCCCGGTTTTCCTCAATGACATTCGCTTGGGGGCTATCCAGAGGTGGGGGTATTACTTCATGCGTCTGGTCGCCCTCTTTACCCCGGCATTGCACCCAAGGATCCACTTGGGAAGCGAGAAGGAAAATGATGGGGAGGAGCTGTGGGTCGGCTATGGCGGATCGTTTGTCGGCGGTGGTGTCAGCTTCATGCACGCACTCAAAGGCATACGCAGGG
>PGXU01000085.1 GCA_002839335.1 Spirochaetae bacterium HGW-Spirochaetae-4 | reverse complement strand
CCAGATGACAGAACAGAGTCTAGCACACACGTGCTGGGATTGCACCTACCACATCGTGTGGATCCCGAAGTATCGGAGGAAGGTGTTGTACGGGGAATGTCGCGAGGAGTTGAAAGGGATCTTGCGGCAATTGTTGGAGATGAAGAAGATTGAGATAGTGGAAGGGTCGATCAGCAAGGATCACATCCAATTGAGCGTGAGAATACCGCCGAAAGAATCGGTGTCGAGAATCATGGGGTATCTGAAGGGGAAAAGTGCCCTGATGCTGTATGATCGACATCCGGAATGGAGGAGGAGAACCGGAAAGGATAGAACTTTTTGGGCACGTGGGTACTATGTGAGCACCATAGGGTTGAACGAAGAGGTGATCAAGAAGTACATCCAAAACCAGGAAGAGGCGGATCGGTTCGGAGCGGAATGACGGAAGCACCCCTTTAGGGGTTGCGAGCAATGGATGCTGTTGTGAAACGCAGCTTTAGCTGCTGCCGGTATCAGGCCCTTACAGGGCTGACAGCAAGCCACCGGCTATGCCGGTGGTCATGACTACTATTGAAAAGATTGCAAACCAGATCAGTTCGCAGCAAAAGGTTCAAAACGATGATAGACATATAGATCTTTCTGAGTTTCCAACAGAGACGATTCTAGCAAAAGAGTAATTTACTTCATCCCTAAGAATATCGTCCCAAGCATTGGATATTCAATGCCGTTCATTGTTTGATACTCTGGATCCCATGCCTATCCCCCTTCTCCCTGGCTTCAACAGCCCAGTCGATTGGATCCAACCCCTCGATCCGGTTGTACTCATCCCAATACCGTCTGGCCCATTTGACCAGTAACTTGGTTATCTCACAGATGTAGGTCGTCCGTTTGAACTCTCCGAATTCGGAATAACAGCCCCCGATGCAGTATGAGCAGGCACTTTCCACCTCGCAGGTTCTGCACTTTTCATCGAGTGAGCAATTGGAGCGATAGGCGCCTTCACGGACCTTCAAAAAGTTCTCCTTGTGGGTGAACCCTTCCTTGGCAGTCCCTACTATGAAATCGGCCTTGTCTACCTGGGTATGCGGTAGCCATCTGATGCACGGATAGATCCTGCCGTCCACCGAGAGCGCGGGCATGGCACCGCTTCCGCAGTGGCCGGTACAGTCCCAGTCAGGTCCTGTGGACAGATGTGCGTAGCCGAATTGCTCTTTGCTGAGCATGCCCCAAAACAGATCGTCGCGATGCTTAAGCACATAGGCGGTGCACTTCTCCATCTGACGGTCCAGTTCCTCGTAGTCGGCTTGGGTACACCCCGTATCCTCCATGATGAAGTTCTGGTTGATGTACCGCAACCCAAGCTCCTCATGCAAATACACCAGCGAGTCGTAAAGATAAGGGATGCTCTGACGGTTCGCGGTGGACTTTGTCTGCATCGACTGAATAGGGAAGGTCTTCATATACCACGGCCAATGGCGAATGATGCTCTGCATCGAACCGGACCCATCGGGGAACACCCGGTTCTCATCATGGATCTCAGGACAGCCGTCCAGCGATATGCCCACCAGCAACAGGTCCTTGTACTTCTCGCAGAATTTGCGAGCCTGCTCGGAAAAGAGGGTGCCATTGGTTGAGATGGAGAAATGGAGCTTCCCCCGCCAGTTCCTGGCATTGGGGGTGTCGGTGGTCATCACCTTGGCCAGTGTGTAGGAGCAGATCTCGTCCAAGAACGAAACATCCATGAAGCTGTCGCCACCGATGAAGTCCACAACCAACCCTTTCTGGTATGCCTTGCGGAACACCGGATCAGGATCATCCAACAAATCCGCTGGATCGGGATCGGTGAGGATGTGGTCGATGAAGGCCTTTGCATCATCCATCGAAAGCGTTCTTCTTCCCTTGTGCACCTCATAGCAGTAGGTGCACCTGAGGTTGCAGTCTTCGGTGGTGTTCAGCGTCACGTTGAACAAGCCGGGTTCTCTAAAGGGAATGAGCATATCAGCCTCCAATGCGTGATGAGTTCGAGCAGCCGCTCGAGCAGGAATTCTTGCATGCACCTGAACAGTTCACGTTGCAGCTGGCGTTGCAGTTGGTACTGCAGGATGTACAGCCCGAGCAGGCACTTTGGCAATTGCCGGTGCATCCACCACAGCCGCGACATCCTCCGCATCCAGTGCATCCATGGCACGAAACACACCACAGTCCCCCTTTGCAGCTGTAACAGTTGCCCGAGCATCCGCTGCAGCCAGAACAACCGCTGCACCCGGTGCACGATCCAGTACACCCTCCTGTGCAGTTGTGGCAGCCGTTGTAGCACGTCGAGGTGCACGTGTTGCTGCAATTGGCACAGCCGCGCAGATCATTGATGTCCTGTTTGTACTGGTCGATCTGGTTCAGCAGATTGGCACTGATCAGACTTCCGGTTGCAACCGAGGCGATGGGGTAGGTGGTGTACAGAAGTGCGCGGGTATTACCCTGCAGCGCATCCTTCATGCTGTTCATGTCCGAAGCCTTCATGGGAAGACCGATGGCGAAGCCAGCAGGCGGGGAGAACACATAATAGTTGTCGTAGCGCTGGTAACCATTGACGCGGAAGGCCTCCTGGATCGCCTCGAAGCGGCTTCTGATATCATTATAGGTTCCCATCACGACTCCTCATGGGCGAAGCATTCGCCGTTGATCACCAGAAGCTCGCCTGCGGGGTAGCTGTAATGGCTACGAACGCGGCGCTCCCAGGTGGCATACAGGAACCTGCCTTCTGCCATCTCATCGAAGACTGCCTTGAAGTAGGCGTAGATGTCCCTTTCCTGCTCGAATCGGTAGGATGCGTACACATCAGCCTTCAGGGCGGTCTGCGCGGTATTGATCTTGTCGATCGCCAGTTGCATGTCGGCGATCTCACTGTCGTCCAAGATAAAGGGCAGCTTGGTCAGCTGCCGTCCACATTCATTGCATTGCATGGTTGTTCCTCCTAGTTCCATACAGCCCCCCACACCTTGTTGGGGGTGCCTTGTGCATTCACATTTCCCGTCACATTACCGGTGACGTTACCGCTCACATTCCCACTCACGCTCCCTTGTAGAGTTCCATGGAACGTGTTCGCATGGACATTCGCATACGGATTCGAGGACACGCCGATATCAAACTGGCTAGCTTGTTGGGGATACAGGGCCTTGGTATATGCTCCCTTCGCCTCGGCGATCACGGTGAAGGAGATCGAAAGGGCCGAGAACAGGTCGTTGCTGCGGATGCGAGAGGTCGCTCCCCCTGCACCGGTTATCGTCAAACTGGTTCCCGACCAGCTTACGATCGCAGGACTCGCCACAGGTCCTTCGATGCTGTTGTAGATGCGGCTCCAGGCAATGGCGATGCTTTGGAACATGTCGAAGGCCCCGGCAGCCACCTGGGTGCCAGCTTTGAAGATGCCTGCGAACTTGTAGTAGAACGAGCCTAGAGCTGCAGAAAGGTTGGTCCCGTCAAAGATGAACGTGCCGGCATAATAATCCTTGGCTGTAGTATGGCTGCTGATCTTTGCCCCCTGCCCATCCAGCAGATTAATGCCCACATCGTAGGCGCTGTAATTGTAGGCTGCACTGAGTGTCCCCGCCGTATAGGAGGTGGGTGTTGCCTCACCCAGCGTCAGCGCACTGAGATACCCCGCGCTGTCGATGGCGTAGAACACCCGCTGTAGCGTGGTACCCGTCGAAGCGGGATTGGCTCCACTGGCGGCATAGACGGCAGATCCCATCTTGGTGGGCGTGTATCCCAGGGAGCGTTTGGACCAGGTGGTTCCTCCGTTGCCCGAGACATAGTAATACGCACTGCCGTATTCATAGGCGATGAAGAATCCGTTGCCCCAAGCTATGCCGCTGGGGCACGTGCTGGCGATATTGATCGCACTCCAGTTCTGCCCATCGGTGCTTCGATACACCGATGCTGATGAGAGGGTGACATAGCTTACCTGGATGTAGACGCCGTTTCCGTATGCGATGCGCGAGTTCATGAAATCGTTATTGTAGGATGGGAATGGATGGGCACAGGTGAAACCTGCGGCTACCCACCCGCTTCCGTTGGTCGAGCGTTTCCAATCGGAGGCCCCTCCGCCAAATACATGTGCATAGAAGTATCCGTTGGCGAAGAACAGGTTGTCGTAGGCTTCGCTGGACAGCTCGGTCCACGAAGTGCCGTTCGCTCCGCCGGAGAGCACCCGCCGCTGGACCGAACCCGAGCAGAGGGCCAGGAAGATACCATTGCCGAATGCCAGACCGATGGTTGAAGGATACGCGGTGCTCAGCGAATAGGATGAGACCGAGCCCACGTTCCCGGTGGGAAATGATTTGAGCGTCGAGCCCCACGCGACTACCATCCTGCCGTTTCCCTCCGCCAAGTGAGGGGTTGATGAGGATGTCGAACTGATGCCCGATACCCGTCCGGTCGTGCAACTGCCTGGGTCATACAAGGCGCCGCTGAGCACTTGGCGCACCTTGACGGTCTTGCCCGCCACCGATGCATGGTCGAGGGTGCGGCTCTCGTAGTCGCTCCAGGTGCCCCCTCCATCGAGCGAGTACTGCTTCTTGCCTGCAACCTCAGCACCTGTGGAGGTGATTTTCGCAAGGTAGTTGACTCCTCCGAGCTTTAGTGGAGACTGGGTGTAAGCAGGCAGGGCAGGGACGGTGAAAGCGGTTCCAGCATTTGCCGTGGTGACCTGCTGGCTGAGCAGGCTGCGGTCCTGATCGTGCTCGCCAGAAGAGGTGACATGCAACACGTTCTCGAAGACGGTGGATACAGAGCCACCTTCCACCTTGGTGGCCATGAACGAGCCACCCTTGTGCACCACAGCGTTGGGCGTGACCTGGGCGATGAGGTCCCCCATCACCGTCCCCAAGTCCCAATAGGGAGTGGAGGACAACGAGCCGTTGAATGATTCACCGGTACGTACCTCGTTGACGGTGCGCAGCACATCAGCATCAAGTCGTTCGATGCGGGTCTCCGAGAGATCGGCGTTGCGGATGACCGTACCGACGAACTCGCTGGTGCCGTCGCTGTTGATGATGAATCCCGAATTCCCATCCCCGATCGCATGCTTTCCCATCGAGCGGATGCGTCCGGTATCAATGATCTGCAGATCCTGAGTGGAAAGCACATCGATATTCGCCGACTGCGCATACAGGGTACGATAGTACGCGTACAGTGCGGTGGAGGTGACGGGAATATTCGCCCCACCGAGGAGCACCGCGTTGCCGCATGTGCTCATCGCCTCAGGATATTGGGCTGCGTTCTGGCTGGTGATGGGAATCCACGAACCGCTGGCGAACACCTGGGGTACATAGTCGTCTCCCGTCTGCAGTACATAGCAATCCCCTTCGATCGCATCGCTGATGGTCCCGGGATCCCCCAGGATCCCGTAGCTCTTGGTGTACTCGGTCACATCGTTGGCCGAGAGGGTGAGTGTACGTATCATCGTCTCGGTACTACCCAGACGGGTATAAGACATCGTGCAGGTGATATCGATCTGGGCTGGCGCTTGCTTCTTGGGGATGGTGAGTGTCAGCTCTCCTCCCGCATAGGATTCGGCGTTGATCAGCCATTGGAAGGTAGCGTTCTCGTACCCTCGGCTGTCTGCGCTGAGGACCACGATCGAGTTTTCCACGCTGCGTACATTGCGCTCATAGGTGCTTCGGCTGCTCCTGATGGCAAACGAGATCGAATTGCGCAGCAGGGTGTTCGCCCCGACATCCAAAAAAGGTTCTGCGTAGGTGATATGGGGTTCTTGGAGAGTCGAGTCGCTCCACACCTGTTTGACGCGCGTCCAGTACTCATAGCCGTAATACCAAGGGCCGGGCAAGGTTTCGCTCCACTGTGTAGCGGCCCCCGGTGATACCCCTTCTTCAAGAAGCGCGAACTGGTGGATTGGGGTGACACTGAGCCCATTGGATCCCGCCTCCCCATCAGATCCCGCTTCTCCGGTCTCACCGTAGGAGACGAATGAGGTGGCCAGCAGCTCGGTCTTGGACGAATCGGTGTAGATCTGCACATCGAAAGCCCCCACCGAGCTGTAGCTGTACGAACGTACGCCTCCTGTCATGGTCCCGCTTGCACCGCTTTGGGCCCAGCTGCTGCCGTCCCAGCTGCGTGCATATACGTATACCGAGGGTGTGTACAGCGACCCGTTCTTATAGAAAGCCAGGTCCAAAGTCCCCAAGGAGGCAGAAGACATCGTCAACTGCAGTTGGTACGAGGGAGCATCGCTGAGGGATGTGAGGGTATAGCTTGCGCCGGTTAGTGCCATGTGTTCTCCTTTTGGTCAGCTGACCGAACAGAAATAGGTGGCCTTGACCGTCACATCATCGTGCGAGACGGAGATGGCCTTCTTCTTGGTGGTCACGATCGACCCATGGGCAACCGCCGTGGGGGTGAACGCCACCGCTGTTCCGTCCTTGTCTGTCTTGGTCCAGCTGTAGGTGAGACTCACCCCGGTCCCGTCAATCTCCTCGCCATTCTGATATACGCGGCAGATGAGGGTGGTGCTTCCCGTGTCGTTCTTGAAATAGCTTCCCGCGGTGGACTCGATGACCGCCTGGTAGGGATCGGTGACGTCCAGGATCGAAACGGCTTCGGTGTCGTAGCTGATGTTGAAAGTGTCGGAGGTGGCGTCGGTGTCCAGAATCGAGCACTTGAACATGGCGAACGAATCCACCATGGAAGGAGTGACCGTCAAGGTGGCCGCAGTTGCTCCGGCGATATCCTCCCAGACGGTCCCGTTGATCGATTTTTTCCACTGGTAGTCGAGGTTTGTCGTGTCCTTGGTGGTACCGCGGATGAGCTCAGCCTTCACCGAGAGCGAGGAAGGGCTGTGGTTCTTGAACTGGCTGCCGCCGGTGGCGTAGGCCCGGGCAACCACGAATGAGGTTCCGTTTGCCACCCGAGAGAGGGTGATGACGATCGTGACGGGAAAGGCGAGGTTCAGAACCGGGTCGGTGTAGGTGCCGCTGAATTGGTAGTCGATTTGCCACACATCGGTCGTGAGCTTGTCCTCGCTCACCGTGAGTACCCCGCTGGTGGCATTGATTGTCTCACCGTTGGAACCGCTGGTGACCGTAGTCCAGGTGGCAGAACCCGCGATGCGGCGCTTCCAGGCCTTGGCTGTCATGGTAGAAACGACATCGGTCCCTCCGGCCTTGCGCACCACAGGGGTGAGCTGCAGCGAGGTATCTCCTGCCCACGAGGGATTGAGGGTCTGGTTCGATGTATCGTACAGGCTGGTGAGGGGCAGATTGCTGTCGATACCGGTGATGAGGGAAATACCGTCGGTATAATCCATCAGCGTGAAACTGGCGCTTGTCTTTGCCATGGTATGTGCTCCTTATGCTTCGTAGCCGGTCAGGTCGATCTCACAGAAGAAGACCGTACGCCCGACGCAGTCTGCGTTTTTGATTTCGACACTCTTATGGGCGATTGCCTTTGATGAGGTGTTCCACCGCCCGTCATCGATCGGGTCGGCACTGAGGCGCTTCCATTGGAAACGCGAGGCATCCAGCTCTTCGGTGATCTCGGTGGTGTTTTGGAAGACGTGGCAGGTTAGGATCGTATCGACCTGCTCGGGTCGGAAGATCGAACCGTTGGATGACTGGATGGATACGGTGTACGACGAGCCGTCCACCCCCGGTGGCCCCGGGGAACCGACGGTGTCGTTCTTGCCCCTGTCGAGCACCTCTAGGTAGGCTGGGGCACTCAGGTCGAATGCCGAGATGCCCACCGCCTCGTAGCGATACATCGCACTCTCATCGGTGAAGGTGCGTGCGGTCACCAGAGCTGAAACATTCAGGCCGCTGAAGGCATCGTCGATCAGGCGTACCAGGGTGCCGCACTTCAAGTCGACGGCCGAGAAGAATGTGTACTGGCTGCCAGCATGGCGGTGGTACTGCCCCAGGAGGTTCGCATGCGCTTGGGCCAGGGTTCGCTCGTGTACGAACAACAGCTCCTCAGAGAGCAGGTTGTCCGAGTTTTCTCCCTCGTAGATACTGTCGGCAGTCCTGACGATGTTCGTGTCACGCACATAGATGATGTTGGCATAGGCATCCAGGCGTGTGATGTGGTAGGAGAGGCTTCCGCCGTTGTGCGCCGCCACCTGTAGATACGGACCGCCTGCTTCGGCGATACTCGCGGTGATGTAGCCGCTTTCGGCGGTGAACTCGGTGCGTACGTTCGAGACGGCGATAATGTCACTCGATCCCACGATATCGATCTCACTAGCGGCGTTGCAGGCTTCGATGAGGGCTGGAGTGCGAAAGCTGTCCGCCTGGGCTTCAGTCCACTCGGCTTCGGTATAGATTTCACTGCCGTCGAAGTGTTGCCCCCCTTCCAGCTTGAGGTAACAATACGGGTGTCCATCCCCTCGTCCTGTGGTATTGCGGTACACCAGATAGTCGCTTGCCGTCCCCAGGCGCGTGAAGGATACGCGCGCACTCTTGTACTGGCGGATCTTCTTGGAAATCGTGATCGCCTTGCCTCCGACCACAACCAAGTCGTCCTTGTCGAGGGTGGGAAGGTTCTCAGTGGAGGTACAGTCCACTTTGAAGAGCCTGAGGTGCCCCAGTGCATCAAAGAAATACACATGACCCAGTTCATACACCAATTGGTCCAACAGCTCGCCGCAGGTGACCGATCCATCCACGCTTCGGGTGACCGACGCACCAAGGGAGATGCAAGCAGGCGAGACGGTGAGGCCCGCTCTTGTACAGATCACCTCGATCGCCTCGCTGGCAGTGCAGTTGAAGAGGTGGCGGCCATTCTCGATGAAGGCTTTTCCCAACAATCGGGTGCCGGTGTCCTCGATGGTGATCGCCAACGATTGCTTCCCTGCGTGGGTGAGCATCCAGTTGTAGCTGGTCGAGAGATATCCTGTGAACAAGGTCTCCGTCCCATCGGCAAGGACGGCCTTCACATCGCCTTCTGTGGCAATGATGTCCTCGATTGCAAGGCAAGCCTTATCCAAGAGCAGATCAACCTGATTCGAGGCGCTTTTCAAGCCGTTAAGCAATTGCTGGTGGAAGGTGACAGCCCTTCGTACGATGTGCTGTTCGCCGATCGTCTGTACCAAGGAGTGTCCCGCCTCGAGGTCGCCTCCCAGGAAGGTGAGGGTGAGAGAGGGGCTGTGTATGATGCTCATCTAGGTTGTTACTCCGTAGTAGTCCAGCCGCTCGAACTCGCCTCGGATCATCCGGGCGAAGGCGCGCATCCCGTCGCTGCCGACGACCGGCGCCTGCTGGTAGATGTTGATGGTTACTTGCGTCGCTCCCTGATACCCTGCGTTTCCCACTGCCGTGGTGGTGGAGACCGCGTCGGTTGCCACGCTCCCCTGGTCTGCGATCGCATCGATGTTTGCCAGGCGATCGGCAAGACCGCTGAAGGCGTCGCTGGAAAAGGATCCGGGACTGGATGCATAGCTTTTTTTTCTGAACGGGTGCACCAGGTTGTAGGCCGCGGTGGCAATCACGGACCCGAGGTACTGCACCCAGCTTCCGAGCCACGACAACAGGTCCGCGACGTACTGCAGTGGGCTCATGAGGATCGTGAACGCCTTGGCCACCAACAACAGGATGGGTGAGAATGCCATCATGATGCCGCTGATGACCTGGAAGACCGGGGCAAGGCTTTGCAATACAGGGGTAAGGACCGCCATAAGGATGTTTCCCACCAAGGCGAAGGCTGTGTGCAGCACATCCAAGACCGGCAGGAACAGACTTGCCAAGGTGGTCCCGATCCAGGTGAACACGTCCACCAGCGGTTGGAATACCGCGGTGAGCGCCGGCTCCATCACCGAGACGAACCCTTGGAGGATGGTGAGCAGGATGCCCAAGGGAGAGAGGGTGTTGAAGATGATGTCGATGATCGGCTGCAATGTTGAGATGATTGCGGTTACCCCTCCCAGCATCTCGGTGGCCACCATGCCCATAAGGCCTCCGGTGACGTCCCCGAACAGGCCGGTGAACACACTGGTCAATCCTTCACTGAGCATCGAGGCGATCTGAGAGCCCATGCGTGTGTCGGTCTGCTTCGTGTTATCGGCTGTCTCAGCTGTAGAGGCTGCCGTGCCCTCACCACTGGAGGCGATCTGGGAAAGCAGCTTGGTCTGATTCGCCGCTTCAGCCTTCTGGGCGATCGCCTCAAGATCAGGTGCGACAATCTCATCGAGTGCAGTCTTGAAATCAAGGCCGATATCGCCGTACAGGGAAGAGACCATGTCGGCACTATTGAGCACGACCGTCTGGGCGGTATCGATTGCATCGGTGAGCGCATCACGCAACAGCGGTCCCAGATTCTCGAAGCTCTGGTCGGCCTGCTGCTTGTAGAACGTAGCTTCGTTTTTACTTTCTTCTGCGCCCATATCAAGGTTGGCCAGCTTGTCACCCAGGCCGAAGATCTTTCCCACCCAGGTGCCTTGGATCTTGTCCCCCGCCTTGTTGATCGCATTCTGGAATGCCCCCAGGATCGCACTTTCGATGTTCAGCGCGATGTAGGTGACCCAGCTGATGATGCCCACCACTGCATTGCCCAGCAGCTTGGGAATGCTTTCGAACACCGCCTTGAGCATGGCGCTGATGACGATGCCGATATTCTGGGCTGTGGTGGTGATGATCAGCTTGAGCGAATCCCATTCGAAGGTGCGCTTGAGCAATTCCCACACGGTCGAGAGCGTCAGTTTGAAAGCGGAGGGCAGGTTCGCCATCACCGCTCCCACGTAGTTGATGATATTGGTGAGGTTGGTCTTGATGCCGCTGAAGGCTACATCGAGATTGCCCAACCATGGACCGAAGTTGTAATCGATGATGCCGCCCACCTGCTGGCGGATGTCGCCCCAGGTGTTCTTCATGTTCGTCAGGTGCTGGGCGGTATCCCCATCGGCCATCATCGCCGAGTACTCTCCGAGCTTGTCGATCACCTTGTCGACCGCCGCTCCGTGTGCGAGCTCATCGGCGGTGAGGCCATCGAGCTCGATGCCGAGCTTTCTCAGCTCCCCGGTGGCCCCGGTGTACGAATCCAGCAGGTTCATCATCGAGCCGTTGAGGTCCTTGCCCGTCACGTTGGACAGGTACACTGCAGCCTCGGAGATGCTTTCAATTTCGTCGGCACTCTTGCCCAGGGCGGCCAACTGGGCGACCATCGCCTCGATATCCCCCTTGCCAGAGAGTGTCTGGCTGCTCAGCCGCTCGACCACGGCGGTAACCTTCTCATACGAGGTGCTGTCGCCAAGAGCAAGTGCGAGTTGCTTGTAGGATCGTTCGGCTGCGGAGAACTCGGAGAATGTTGCCGATACTGCATTGCCCAAAGCCTTCACTGAAGCGATGATCGCGGTGGCGGCGAAGGCGCCTTTAAGCACTCCACCCAGTTTGGTTGCCGCACCCTTGAGGCTTCCCAGGTCGGCTGCAGCTGATTTGACAGCCCCTCCGATGTCGTTCTGGCCTTTGATGATGACTTTCGCTTGTGCTGCCATACTCGTGTTCCCCTTATGCAATGAAAAAGGCGCCCCATGGACGCCTTGTGATTAGTGTTTTTGTGTCATTTTCTTAGCCTGTTCATGCAGATGCCTCCGATAGTTGAGCTGAATCAGCTTGAGGATCTGCATGCTCATGTACGGCTGGTCCATGAGAGAACCAGCGAACGGTAGGTGCCTGAAGTCCCCGCTCTCAGAGTCGCAGCAGGGCAGATAGATATCGGTTATGTAGAAGAGCCAGTGGCCGTACTCGCTGTAGAGCTCGGCGCTACGTCGTCCGTTGAAGACCTCGCAGCAGAGGGACGCGATCTGGCGCCGCTCGCGTCCGCACGGGAAAAAAAAGCGGCATGGGTGTATTCGTTGACGACCTTCACCGTCAGATCCAGCGACTCGAACACCAATGAAGCCACCTCCCGGTTGTCCATTTTCTTCTTCGCATCCGCATCCTCGTAGAAGTTATGATCAACCAGGATTGAGGGAAGCAGATCTCGAAGTAGGGTGAGCGTCTGATTCTCCCCCTGCTCGGAGGCTTCCTTCAGACGGAGCATCTCCAAGGTGGGCAGCTCCTTGAGCACGATGTACGCCTCGTCGTCGGCCTCGAGGCCAACCAGTGTTCCCACTTCGATGCGTACCTTCTGTATGCAATTGTCATAATGTTTTGTCTTGATGAACATGGTTCTTATCCTCCGTAGGGTGTCGAAATCTTGTCGGTGATCACGATGGTGATGGGCTCCTCGGTGCCCACACTGAGTGCCTCGCCTGCAACGGTAGAGCTGAGTATGCCCGTTCCCCCAATGTTCGCATCCACCTCGCTGATCGCCACATGCGAGAGGGTGATGGTGATGCTGTGTCCCGCCGAAGGGGAAGAGAAGGTCAGCTCTACAGAAGCGTTTTCCTCGCTGGTCAGGTACGAGCTCTTGAGTGTCTCCACCTCGGCGTTGTAGGGGATCTCGAAGTTGATGGTCACAGCTCTCTTTCCATGCTGTGGTTGTCCTGCGTACAGGCCCGAGGCATAGGTGCGCGGCGCGCTCTCCAACGCATTGTCGATCTTCAGCGATGCGCTGGTGATGTCGTACGCTGTGCCGTTGACCGTGAATGTCGCATTGGTGCACCGGTACGAGGGGATGGAGAAGCTCTTCAGTGCCTCTTCAATGGTTCCGTTCTCTTCAGTGGTCCCCTTGATGTCTATGCTGCCC
>PGXU01000130.1 GCA_002839335.1 Spirochaetae bacterium HGW-Spirochaetae-4 | reverse complement strand
GTATCGTTCGAATTTGAATGCTTGATACCCGAACCCGAGGTTCGGAATCAAATAGATCACCGGAAAATCCGGAAAAGGAGTACACACATGAAGAAAGTTGCTGTGTTTTTGCTCATCGCGATGTTGGCGAGCACGATGGTGTTCGCCCAGGGTGCCAAAGAGGCTCCAGCCAAAGAGATGTACGATGTCGTCATCTTGGTGAAGAGCATGGGAAACGGATTCTTTGACGCTTGTTTCAAGGGAAGCCAGCAGGCAGCCGAGGAATTGGGGAACATCAAGACCACCTACATGGGTCCTGTCCAGACCACTGCAGAGGGTCAGATCGAGATCATCGAAACCCTTATTGCCCAGCGTGTCGATGGTATCGCCATCAGCGCCAACGATGCCGATGCATTGATTCCCGTGACCAAGAAGGCCATGGCTGCCGGTATCAAGGTCATTTCGTTCGACTCTGGTATCAACGAAGGTGGACGTATTGTCGATCTCGTTCCCTCCAAGGAAGAATTGATTGGTCGCCAGCAGATCCAACTCGCCGCCGAATTGGCCGGTATGAAGGGTGATGTCGCTGTCCTTTCCGCTTCTGCCCAGGCAACGAACCAGAATGCATGGATCAAGTGGATGAAGGAAGAGATCAAGGACGCCAAGTACAAGGACATGAAGTTGGTTGAAGTCGTCTATGGTGACGATGCTCCGGACAAGAGCTATCGCGAAGCAGTCGCCCTCATGAACAAGTACCCCAACCTGAAGGTCATCATTTGTCCGACCACCGTCGGTTTGCTCGCAACTGCCCAGGCAGTCAAGGATGAAGGCAAGTCGGGCGTGGTTGAAGTTACCGGTCTTGGTCTTCCTTCCGAAATGAAGGGGTATATCCTCGATGGTACCGTCGGTCAGATGGCTCTCTGGAATCCGATCGACCTCGGATACACATCCACCTACATCCTCGAATCCTTGATCACTGGCAAGGTTGCCGGTGCTGTCGGCGATTCGTTCGATGCCGGCAAGATGGGCAAGGTCGTTGTCGAAGCCCGCGGTGTCGCTGTCATGGGCACTCCGTTCGTCTTCAACAAGGACAACATCGAAGAGTACGCCGCGATCTTCTAGATCGGACGGTCTTGGAGACAACCGACGTCGACTGGCGTCGGCTGTCTTTCTCCGGTTCCATCCATCGAGGAGGGGACCGGGGATGGACAGTTGCATTCGCATTCGTCAGTATATACCTAATTGAGAGGAGAACTACCTGTGGCAGAGACGCTGTTGACCATACGCGACCTCACGAAGTTTTTCCCTGGGATCAAGGCCTTGGACAACGTGCACCTCACGGTGCGAACAGGTGAAGTCCACGCTTTGATAGGGGAGAACGGTGCGGGGAAATCGACATTGGTGAAAATTCTTACCGGAGTGTATTTCCCAACCGGTGGAACCATTACCATGGAAGGCCGTGAGTTGAATTTCAAGAACGCTATCGATGCCCAGCAGGCTGGTATTGTAGCCATCCATCAGGAAGCTTCCATGTTCCTCGAATTGAGTGTCACCGAAAATATCTATATGGGACACCACCTGAGGCATCCGAAAACCAAGCGGTTGGATTGGAAGGGAATGCGCGAGCGGACGGGAGAATTGCTCAAGCAGTTGGAACTGTCCATCGACCCCGATACATTGGTCAAGAACCTCAGCGTAGCCCAACGGCATATGGTGGAGATCGCAAAGGCGCTGTCTTTGAATGCCAAGGTGGTGATCATGGACGAGCCGACGAGCGCCCTGACCACCAGGGAAGTCGCGGACCTGTACCGGATCGTGCGGCAATTGCGCAAGGAAGGAAAGGCGATCATCTTCATTTCACATAAGTTCGAAGAGATTTTCGAGATATGCGATTACTATACCGTCTTGCGTGACGGACAGTATATCGGTGAAGGGAAGGTCGCCGATACGTCGACCGATGAGATCATCAACATGATGATCGGGCGCAATATCGACCATATGTTTCCCAAGAAGGATCCGAATATCGGCGACGAGATTCTCGCGGTCGAGAACCTCAGCCAACTGGGGGCATTCCAGAATGTCTCCTTCAGCCTCCACAAGGGTGAGATCCTCGGTTTCTTCGGACTTGTCGGTGCCGGGCGTACCGAGGTCATGCGGACGATCTTCGGTATCGACAAGCGTAATGGTGGATCGATGACGGTCGGGGGCAAGCCGTATGCGCCGAAGGGCCCGCACGATGCCATGACCCATGGAATCGGATTCGTTCCGGAAGACAGGCAACGGCAGGGAGTGATCCTTTCCATGAGTATCGGAAAGAACATCACCATGCCACAGCTGGGCTCCTTGTGCCACTTCGGTATCACCAACGCCAAAAGGGAATTGGAAGTAACGAAAACCTATGGGGAGATGATGGAGATCCGTGCCGCGGGATGGCATGTCGATGCCGACACCCTCTCCGGAGGAAACCAGCAGAAGGTGGTGCTCGCCAAGTGGATCGGGACCAATCCCCGTATAC
>PGXU01000005.1 GCA_002839335.1 Spirochaetae bacterium HGW-Spirochaetae-4 | reverse complement strand
CGCGATGTGAAACTTGCAAGTCGCTATCGGGTTCGTCGACAACTACGCCCCTTGGGACTTTCACCCAAGAATGATGACATGCCCGTCATACAAAAAGCCGTCCCAATAAAAAGGGACGGCGAATTTGTGTGCAATCAGGGTCATTTCATGGTAATGATGCTCTGGTCATAATCCTCTGGTGGTTCGAAACCCATCAGGTTCATGCAGGTCGCCGCAATCGAGCTGATACCCAATCCCGAGCGAAGTTCCTTCTCATACTCTCCCTGGTAATCGGAATCCACGATGATAAAGGGAACCGGATTCAACGAGTGGGCGGTCTTTGCATTGGGTGAACCGTCGGCTTTACGTTTGACCGAACCATCCTTCGCATGTTCGAACATGTCGTCGGCATTCCCATGGTCTGCGGTCAACAACAGAATTCCACCCGCTGCCTCCACCGCTGTCTTCAACCGTGCAAGCTGGAGATCCATCCCTTCCATCGAACAGATTACCGCCTGATAGATTCCGGTATGGCCGACCATATCCCCATTGGGATAGTTGAGCTTGATGAAATCATACTTGCCACTCTTGATCGCCTTGATGACCTGGTCGGTTATCTCGGCACATTTCATCCAAGGCCGCTGTTCGAAGGGGACTTTGTCCGAAGGAATCTCCATATAGGTTTCCAAATCGTCGTCGAACTTGCCGCTACGGTTTCCATTGAAGAAATAGGTCACATGCCCGAACTTCTGGGTCTCGCTGATCGAGAATTGGCGGACCTTGCTTGCGACAAGATATTCGGCCATGGTCCGGTCGATGGAGGGCGGTGTCACCAGGTATTGGCTTGGGACATGGAGATCCCCGTCATATTCCATCATCCCAGCATATTCAACCTTCGGATGCCGCTTCCTATCGAACTCCTCCAAGTGCTTCGCCTCGAAAGCCTTGGTCAATTCCAGCGCCCGGTCGCCTCGGAAATTGAAGAGGATCACGCTATCGCCATCGAGGATTTCCCCGACTGGTTTTTCATGTTCCGCGATAATGAAGGGGGGAATATCCTGGTCGATGGCCCCGGTCTCCTTGCGCAAGGTGACGATCGCCTCATGGGCTGAGGCGAACTGTCTTCCTTCGCCAAGCACATGCGTCTCCCAGCCACGTTTCACCATATCCCAGTCGGCATTGTAGCGGTCCATGGTTATGGCCATTCTTCCGCCACCGCTTGCGATCCGGGCATCGAACGAATCGTCATTCAACGAAGCGAGAAACTCCTCGAACGGATCGAAGTATTCGAGCGCGCTCGTTTCACCGACATCGCGACCGTCAAGCAATGCATGTACCCGCACCTTGCGGACACCATCAGCCTTTGCCTGTACAATCATCTTCCTGAGATTGTCGACGTTGGAATGGACATTGCCATCGGACAACAACCCTATGAAATGCAAGGTCCCGGATTCGTGGACATTCGCAGTAAGCTTCTTCCAGGTATCGCCTGCAAAAATCACACCCTCTTCGATCGATATTCCGACGAGCTTCGCCCCCTGCGAGAACACCCTGCCACAACCGATGGCATTATGTCCGACTTCGCTGTTGCCCATGTCGTCGTCCGATGGCAAGCCAACGGCGACTCCATGTGCCTTGAGTTTTGTCCAAGGCGAGCTCTTGTACAGGGAATCGAGTGCTCCGGTCTTGGCTTCCGCGACGGCATCGCCCTCGGTATATTTTCCGAATCCGACTCCGTCCATAATAACCAGAACTACGGGTCCCTTTCTTTGTATCTTGTTGTGTTTCTTCAATGGTTCGACCATGTATGAATCTCCTTGGGATAATCTGTCACGTTATAACGAATATACTTATAGAGTTCAAAGAGGTAAAGTCGCTTCGCGCAACCATGCCGCATCATCTTGTGACAATTTGTCCGAAAGCTCCGAATACACCCAGCCGTGGTACGCGTCGACCATTTGCCGTTCGGCTTCAGTAAGCAGGTTGGTATCGACAAGCCGCCTTTCGAATGGACAGAGTGTCAGTACATCGAATGCCAGGAATTCCCCGAACTCCGTCGTTCCGGCGTGCTGAACAACGACCAGGTTCTCGATTCGCACCCCGTGCAGGCCTTCCCGATATACACCAGGTTCATCGGAGATTACCATGCCGACCTCCAGGGGAACTGCGATCGGTTTTGTAGAAATATTCTGGGGTCCTTCATGGACATTCAGGCAAAACCCGAGACCGTGGCCTGTCCCATGGCCATAATTGTATCCGGTCTGCCAGAGGAATTGCCTGGCAAGCACATCCAGTTGGTAGCCGTTTGTTCCGGCCGGAAACCTCTGTGCCGCAAGCGAAAGGTTCCCTTTCAACACCAGCGTATAATCCTTTCTCATCTGCTCGGTCGCTTCGCCGAATAAAAGTGTCCTTGTTATGTCTGTTGTACCAGTCTTGTACTGCCCACCGGTATCGAGTACCAGCAGATTGTTTCCCTCCAGAACAGCCGAGGAGTCCACTGTGGCGCTATAATGGGCCAAAGCACCGTGGGCCCCAAACCCGGCGATCGGAGAGAATGAGGGCCCGAGATACTCTTCATGCTCCTTTCTGCACGCAACCAATAGCTCCGCTATGGTCAGTTCGTTGTAGGTCTCGGAATTCCGTGATACCTTGGCCAGCAATTTGACCATGGCTATGCCATCCAACACATGGGCCCGCCGCATACCTTCGATCTCGACCGGCGATTTTCGAGCCTTCAAGGTTGTCGAGATATCCCGCCCCTCAACCAGGGCGATGGAAGCAGGAATGGATTCCCGTATACGTACCGTAGTCTTGTCAGGGGAGTAGTAGACAACATCGGTCTCGGAAAAGGCCGATCCAAGATACTGGTGTACATCGTGGTACTCCCTAACCACCACATACTGTGAGAGATCGGCCTTCAATTGGGCGGTGAACCTGTCAGGGTTGGTAAAGAGGACCGCATCTTGCCCCCCGATGAGCAGATATCCGAGAAATACCGGATTATAGGGAATATCCGAACCACGAAGATTCAATATCCAGGCAATGTCGTCCAAGGATGAGACAATGGTATGGGTACACCCCAATTCACTACAGCTCTGGCGAATCTTTTGCAATTTTGCTTCGGCAGAAAAGCCAGCAACAGCACTATCCATTTGATTCACGCTCCCGGATGGGACTGCCGGCCGGTCTTTCCATATGGAATCGAACCAATCCCCGGTGTACTTCAGCGCGATTTCCTTTTTCGACAAGGTGCTTGCCAAGGCTTTCGTAGCGGAAACAGTCATGGTGAGACCGTCGATACCCACTACCCCGTTGGCGGGGATATTGCTGGCCAGCCATTGGACATGGTCGGGGACCGAGGGTGCATCAAGCTTCATCAATTCGATGGGTGTTCCCGCTATCTGTTGTGCCCCCTGAATATAGTACCTGGAATCAACCCAAAGCAACGCCTTGTCCAATGTGACCACAATGGTTCCGGCAGAACCGGTGAATCCCGACAACCAGGACCTCGTATTCCATCTGGGGGCAACATACTCACTCACATGGGGATCACTTCCATTCACAATCCACGCATCCACACGCTGTTCCCGCATGATGTTCCTGACCATTTCCAAACGTTGTGCAACACCAGACATTTCAATTCCTCTTCTTTTTCTTAGCTTGATTCTTCTTCACTTCCATCGGCTTCCTGCGGTTTCCAACCAATAGGAACACCACACCGGCAACAATCATGGCGAAACTGAGCAACTGGCCCATGGAAATGTTCAGGGGAGACAAGAACAACGCGATGGGTTCCGTCCGTGCACCACCGGAGATGATAAAGCCCAAATTGGCATCCGGTTCCCGCAAATATTCGATGACAAACCGTGTTAGCCCATACCCGATAAGATACCAACTCAACGTATAGCCCTTGAAACGGCTTCTCTTGCGAATGAAGAACCAGAGGAACACCCAGAGCAAAACGCCTTCGAACAGCGCTTCATACAATTGACTCGGATGTCTTGGAAGGTTCACCATCGCCCCAGCGACATACTGCATGCCAATCGAATCGGCAATGTTCCTGACCCACTCGTAGTTGGTCGAGAATGGGGGTGCGTTTGGAAAAACCATTGCCCACGAGACGGTGGAGACCCTGCCCCACAGCTCGCCATTGATGAAATTCCCCAATCTGCCGAAGGTATATCCCAAAGGAATACCCGCCACCATGGTGTCGGCGATATCGAGAAAATTCATGCGATATTTGCGGGCGAACAGCAAGGCTCCGGCAACGGCCCCGACCAACCCGCCATGATAACTCATACCGGGCAGACCGACAAACCGACCATTTGAGAACGGCCAGAAAATCAGCCAAGGATGTTTCCAGTAATACAGGGATCCGTCGTAAAACAAGGTGGAGAACAGGCG
This sequence comes from Spirochaetae bacterium HGW-Spirochaetae-4, assembly GCA_002839335.1. GTDB lineage: Bacteria > Spirochaetota > Spirochaetia > Sphaerochaetales > Sphaerochaetaceae > UBA8525. Next base: position 91,766 of record PGXU01000005.1, on the reverse strand, counting down.
GGCACCCAGTATCAGGCCTGCGATCACAAAGAGGAACAGGGTATAGGTGTCGTCGTTGGAACAGTCGATCAACCCCTTGTTCCGTTGCCTGACAAACAGGATATAGGTGATGCCAAAAGCGACCAGGTACATCATGCTGTACCAGCGGATTGGAAGCCCCGGGATTACTAGCGGTGAAATCCATGCAGGATAGGCTACATATTGAAGCATGGCGGAAGTGTACGCCGAGAAACAATGATGGTCAACCATACATTTGTGGCCGCTTTGAATGAATTATTATATATTGGAAGAATGAAAAAGATCATAACCATCATACTGTTGGTTGTCTTGACCGCAATGGTCAGCCAAGCCGCAGCGGCAACCGGAATAGACGAGAAACTCATACCGGCATTCTTTACCGGAGCTCCCGCAGTTTCCCGCCCGGCATCGAATGATGAGATAACCACGAATATGCAGAAACTGGAACTCCTATATCGCCTGGTCGAACGTGACTTCCTCTTCGACATCGACCATAAGGCGGTCTATGAGAATATGGCGAAAGGCTTGTTCACCGGCCTTGGAGACGAGTACTCGGCCTATATCCTTTCCGAGGATGCCGCCGATTTCAGTGAAGAGACCTCTGGTACCTACGGAGGAATCGGTGCCTACATCTCGAAGAACTATATCGAGTACCGTGACTATACCAAGCCCGAGACCTATATGGTGAATATCACATCCGTGTTCCCCGGATCACCCGCCGAGACCGCAGGGTTGCGTTCCGGAGACCTGATAAGCCATATCGATGGAGAAGCAGTCGACGATTGGGAGGCGAACGAGGCCTCCAAGGCGCTGAAGGGAACTCCCAACACGCCGGTGGTGCTATCGATCAAACGGGGGAATTCGACTTTCGATGTCACGGTCATCCGCAAGATAGTATCGGTTCCGACTGTTTCCGTTGATATGCTCGAAAATGGTATCGGGTATCTGCGCATCACCCAATTCACCAACTCGACGGGAGACCAGGTTCGCAAGGAGTTGCTTTCTTTCATGAAGCAGGGAATCTCCGCGTTGATCCTCGACCTTAGGGACAATCCTGGTGGAATTGTGGACTCGACCATGAATATTGCGGATATGCTGCTGGCGGACCAGACGATTGTTCATGTGAACAGCAAGAATTCCACCAACAACAGGACCTTCGTGGCATCTTCCAATACCATTGTTCCCGAAGATATGACGGTTGTGGTACTGGTGAACAAGGGTTCGGCTTCAAGTTCGGAAATACTTTCCGGTGCATTGAAGGACAACGGTAGGGCGACATTGATTGGAACCACCACCTATGGCAAGGGGTTGATCCAGGTCGTGTCTCCGTTCGGTGACGGCTACTATACCCTTACAACCAGCCAATACCGGACCCCCAATGGAAACGATATCCACAAGGTGGGAATTCCCGTTGATATTGAGCTCGAGGACGTGCAGATCGATGACGAGCAGATGGATACCTACATGGAATTCATCAACAGCAACGTAGCGGCCGATTTTGTACAAGAACATCCCGAATTCACCGCGGAAAACATGGAACTCTTCATGGATACGGTTGTGGGGGAAGACCCTCCCCTTGAAAAGGATGTGTACCGATTGCTGTTGAGACGCGAGTATGTTTTCCAGATGCCCTTCGACGAGAGACCTGTTGCAGACCCCGAGTACGACCGTGTGCTCAAGCGGGCGTTGGAGTTCCTGGAGACCGGCAAGTAATGCGCGTATATGTACTGCCCACCACATTCCGTGGGACAGAATTGTTTTCCGTGTCAGGCAAGGATGCCCACTACCTGACACGCGTCCTACGGATGAAGGAGGGGTCCAGCTTCGCCGCCAGGGATGCCACCGGAGCCTTTTGGGATATCACAATCACTGCAATCGACAAGGGAGAATGCCGGCTTTCCTGCAAGAGAGCGGGAACGGAACCGGCTTCCGTCACAGATTCCCTCCCCTCGTACCGGGGTCCCTTCCCGGAAATTCATCTCTACCAATGCCTCTGCAAAGGCAAGAAGATGGAGCAGATAATTAGACAGACGACAGAACTTGGCGTGACCCGGATCATCCCCGTCTCAAGTGAACATTGTGTTGTCGATATTTCCGGAAAGAAAGAGGAACGGCGAAACAAGTACGGGACCGTGGTGAAGGAAGCGTTGCAACAGTGCGGGTCCCCGGTCATGACTACAGTGGCGGAACCGATCGATATCTCCATGGTCGTCTCGGAGTGGAACAACCGGGGGACTGCGATGGTGTTGCATCAGGTGGCGGTCGACAACCAGTTGTCGCTTACCGAATTGTTGCAGAGCCATACCAAGGCTCATCCCCGAACTCCGATTGCCCTGGTGGTCGGTTCCGAGGGAGGCTTTTCCGAAAAGGAAGTGGACCAGTTGGTCTCGGGAGGTTTTTATCCCGTCCTGCTGAAGACAAACATCCTTAGGGCGGAGACCGCAGCCGTAGTTTCTGTGGCGCTTGCACAGCAACTGTTGGTAAGCCACCTGTAACATATTTGCGACATTCCATTATCGCCGATCCTCGCTTACCATGTATGGGTAACCAAGGAGGAAGGGTGAGGTGTCGTTGTTTCTCATTACCAAGGATCCGAAACTTCGCGGATCGATCAATCGCCAATTGCACCTTGGTTGTTATTCTTCGAATTCAACCGAACAATTCAAGGAAATGGGAAGACAGCTCGAAACCGATACCCATCCGATCCTACTCATAGACGAGAATTATACGGAACGAGGATTGATACCAATCCTCGAGACGGTGTTGTCACACAAGATTCCCGGACCAAAGATTTTCCTGTCGGGAAAAATAGGAAACGAAAGGGGCTGCCATTTTCTGCAAGACGTTGGATTTGGTATTCTGAAAAAGCCCTTCTCAATCGATCAGCTGATCGACGCTTCCATACAGATGGGAGGTCTTTGTTCGATTATCAATCATCTGACTGCCTCCCAATTGCTCAGATATACCGAGAACAGTACGTCGGATTGGCATTCGTCGCTACTTGTCGGCAGTTCGGAGCCAATGGTGAAGATTCGGAATATCATCAGAAGAATCGGGGCGGCCTTTACATCGGTCCATATCAATGGGGAAACAGGAACAGGCAAAGAAGTGGTCGCCTCTTTGCTAAGGATGGAGTCGGGATGCCCAGACCCCTATATCATAGTCAATTGTTCCTCTATTCCGAAATCATTGTCGGACACCTATATCTTCGGGAATGAACGGGGCGCCTATACGGATGCCAAGGAAGCGAGAAAAGGATTCGTCAAATGTGCCGACGGGGGAATCTTGTTCCTTGATGAAATCGAAGATCTTGCACAGGATGTCCAGGGAAAATTCCTCAGATTGCTTGAGACGAAACTATTCAGGCCTATCGGAAGCGATAGGACGGAATCCTCACAATTCAAACTCATTACCGCTTCGAATACACCGTTGCAAAAACTCTGTGACGACGGGAAGCTCCGATTCGACTTGTACAATCGTCTCAATCGGTTGATCATTACGATACCACCACTACGGGAAAGGAAAGAAGACTTGCCGCTGTTGATCGACCATTACCTGAAATCCATCGGTGAGATCCGTCGACCTGACCCAGATACCATGGAGAGGATCCGAAGGTATGACTGGCCCGGCAACGTGAGGGAGCTGTTCAAGGAGCTCGAACAGCTTTCCGTTTTTGCACCCCAGGACGCCCACGGGCTATCCTACACTGAAATACTTACCGAATCGGTGCTTTTTACAGTACAAGAATCGAAATGAATCATACGAGGAATCTGTCCATGGTATATCAAATGATTGTTAGGAAAAGGTTGTGGATAACTTGTGGAAGAAAGTGGTTCCGCAGGGGGCTAAATACCTATATTGAAGCCAATAATTCTTATATAGGTATTCCATTGGTCCTACCAAGTCACTAGACAATTAATTCTTTTATAAAGAATAAGTTGACAAATAGCCAGCAAAGTGTTTCCCCCTGCCCTTTAACGGGCTTGACAAGTAGTTGGCCTTGTGTATCCCCACAGCCATGGGAAAAGGTTGTGGATAACTTGTTGAATAGTGTGGTACGGATTGTGGGAAAACCTCTTGAAAGTGGATGGAACTCCTTGAAAAACAAACGGTTATGTCATTCGTCGTATCTTTGCTCCAACACCTAAAAGCTTCTCCGACAACCGTTCATATCCTCGTTCGATCTGGTAGATGTTCTGGATCGTGGAGACTCCGTCGGCGCATAACGCGGCGATGACCAACGCCATACCCGCGCGGACATCTGGACTCGCGACCTCAGCCGGTTTCAACTGGATGGGTCCGTTGACAATCGCACGATGAGGATCGCACAGGATTATGTCCGCCCCCATTCGAATCAACCAGTCGATAAAGAACATGCGCGATTCGTACATCTTTTCGTGGACGAGTACGGAACCTCTCATCTGGGTTGCGACGACAGTGATGATGCTCAACAGATCCGCCGGGAATCCTGGCCATGGTGCATCGTCGATCTTATGTGTCTGTCCGCTCACCGTCTTTTGTATGATTCGACTCTGATCCCTGGGCACAAGAATCGAATCTGCACCGGTGACATTCCAGCTGACACCGATCCTTCCGAATCCCTTTGCAATCATTGGCAATTGTACAATATCGACTCCAGTGAGCTCCAGCTCTCCGCCGGTTGCGGCAGCCAGCCCGATAAACGAACCCACCTCCATATAATCGGCACCTATGGAAAATTCTGTCCCTCCCAATTTCGGGACACCGGTTATGGTAAGGAGGTTGGAACCAAGCCCTGAGATTTCCGCTCCCATGCCGATCAGTAGGGTACAAAGATCCTGTACATGCGGTTCACTCGCAGCGTTCCGGATGGTTGTCTTTCCCTTCGCCAGAACGGCAGCCATGATGACATTCTCGGTGGCGGTCACCGAAGCTTCATCCAAGAAGACCGCGGCACCATGCAATTCCTTGGAAGTGATTTCCAGAAATCCATCATCCGAAATCCTACACGTACTGCCGAGTGCTTCCAGAGCGAAAAAATGGGTGTCCAAACGCCTGAATCCAATGACATCCCCGCCCGGTGGCGGTAACGAGATACCGCCGGTCCTTGCGACCATGGGCCCTGCCAATAGGAGCGAAGCCCTGATGGCATCGACCAATTGTGGGGACAATTGCCTATTGTCATGTGAAAGATCTGGCGACGAATGGATACGGATACTGTTCTGCCCTATCCATTCGACTTGTGATCCAAGGTTCCTCAGCAGTTCGATCATGACGTTGACATCTTCGATAGCAGGTATGTTGTGTAAAATCACGGGACTATCCGTAAGCAGTGTTGCGGCGATACAAGGAAGGGCGGCATTCTTGTTGCCGCTGATTCTGATGCTACCGTTCAAAGGAAAGCCACCTGTGATCACATATGAACCCATGGCACCATGGTACAGGGGAAACTCCCGTTTGACAATCCAGTTGAATGGAAGGAAAAAGACGGGTAGTATGGAACCATGAAAAATGTGCAGCCGAAGGTCTATGGAATTGGAAATCCTTTGATCGATATCATAGTCCAGGTGACCGAGCATGATCTTGAAAAGTTCGGTATCCATAAGGGAGCCATGCACCTCATAGATGAACAACGCAGGACGGTGCTTCTTGACTACATCAAGGCAAAGGAACAGGTCTACTCCTGCGGCGGATCATGCCCCAATACGATCATAACCCTGGCAGGTCTCGGTATCGATGTGACACTGGCCGGGAAAGTTGGAACCGATGAATTCGGTGAAATCTACAGGAATCGCTTGAAGGATCTCAAGGTTAGGGATGAGTTGGTTGTTTGCGACGAACCGACAGGCTCTTCCATTATCCTGATTTCACCCGATTCCGAGAGGACGATGAACACCTATTTGGGAGCGAACAGGTATTTTGGAAGTACCGACGTGGTCGTCGAAACCGTCAGTCAAGCTGATTTTTTTCATTTCACCGGATACATGTGGGATACGCAAACGCAAAAGGCTTCGGTCAAGTTGGCGTTGGAAGTTGCCAAACAGTCCAATACTACCGTCACCTTCGATATCGCCGACCCGTTCGCCGTTGGTCGAAACCGCGACGAATTCCTCCGCTTGATTTCGGACCATGCGGATGTGGTCTTCGCCAACAATGAGGAGGCCCGTATCCTTTTTGACAATTACGATGCCTACGAATGCTGCAAATCGATGGGCAAATTGTGCGAGACCGCAATTGTCAAGAATGGCAAGATGGGATCCTTCATTTCTCACAAGGGCCGCCTGATGAAGATTCCGGTTCAGGGACCGGTCACTCCCAGGGATACGACAGGAGCCGGCGATGTCTATGCCGCAGGCTTCCTGTATGGTTTGTGCAAGAACTTGAGGATAGAAGATGCCGGGTATGTGGCATCGGTCTTGGCGGGTGAGATTATCCAGCAAAGGGGAGCCCAATTCTCCAAGGACAAGGTTGGCGAGGTCCGCTCACAGATAGAACGGACCTTTTCGCTAGTGTAGGTTGGGTCGTGGGAGAATCGTCTCCCAGGGGACTCCTGGTTTTCCAAAATGACCGTAGTTCATATGGGCACGGTAGATAGGCCGCAACAGATCGAGCTGCTCGATGATACCGGCTGGAGACAGGTCGAACTCGGCTCTCACCAGCGATTCGAATTCCTCATCATCTACAATTCCCGTACCGAAGGTATCGACAAGAATCGAGACCGGTTCCGGAACGCCGATAGCATAGGAGAACTGGACTTCACAACGGGTGCACATTTCCCATGCAACTAGGTTTTTTGCCACGAATCGAGCCATATACGCTGCCGACCGGTCGACTTTCGATGGGTCCTTGCCGCTGAAGGCACCTCCACCGTGACGCCCCATGCCGCCGTACGTATCGACGATGATCTTTCGTCCGGTCAATCCGGCGTCACCGGTTGGCCCGCCGATTACAAATCTGCCTGTGGGATTGATATAATATTTGGTCTTGTCGGAAAGCAGTCCGGAGGCACCGAGAGTCGGTTGGATGACTTGTGTCTTGATGTATTCTTCCAATTCTTCCCGCTGTACATTCTCATCATGCTGATGTGATACGACGATCGTATCTATTCCGACCGGCACTCCATGATCATAGACGACGGTCACTTGTGCCTTCGCATCGGGACGCAACCAGGTTACATCACGTCCTTTCCGAAGTGTTGCCGCACGCTGGAGGATCCTATGGCTGAACATGATTGGTGCCGGCATCAATTCGGGAGTCTCCGTGCAGGCATACCCAAACATCATGCCCTGGTCACCTGCACCCTGCAAGCCGAACGTACTGCTCGAAGCATCGACTCCCATTGCAATATCAGGAGATTGTTGATGGAGGAATTCCATTACCTGGACAGTCTGGTAATCGAAACCGGAACCCTCGATATCGTAGCCTATTTCCTTGACGACTTCCCGGACCAGCGCATCGACGTCAAAGGTGGCATGTGTGGTGATCTCTCCACCTACCACTACTCTATCGGTGGTAGCGAATGTTTCACAGGCAACACGAGAATAGGGGTCTTTTGCCAGACAAGAATCGAGGACAGCATCGGATATCTGGTCACAAACCTTGTCTGGATGTCCCTCACTTACCGATTCACTTGTGAACATCTGCCTACCGTGTCTCAACATAACTATTTCTCCAGCTACCTATTCCCGTCTCAATGGGGGCAATTCATCATCGATGGATATCCTGACCTGCTTGAACAATCCTTCGCCTTCGCTTTTTGTCGTAACCCCTTCCAAGTCGTTCAACGCTGTATGAATCAGCCTTCGTTCGAAGGGATTCATGGGGTCGAGCAATCTTGAACGGCCATTGCGTTTCACCTGCTCGGCAGTCCTATAGGCCAGTTTGACCAGCTGCTCCTCATGGCGCATACGATAATTCTCGCTATCGATTATCACCTTTACTCCGGGGTTCAATTGTCCCGCATACACATTGACAATCAGTTGGATGGCATCCAGGTTCTTTCCCTTTTTGCCGATGATGATCGAAGAGTGGTCGGAAACCACGTTCAATGCCAACTTGCCCTCTTTCCGGTAGTTGATCTTTACAAATCCAGGATACCCCATCTTTTCCAGCAGTATCGTAAGGAAATCTATGACCTGCTGCTCGAATTCTTCCACATCCCCGATCTCTTCCGAAACTTCCGAATCTTGTGCCGTATCGTCATTGAGGTACACACGGATACGGACATTGCTCTTCTTGAACAAACCGCGTTTTCCGGAATCCACAATTTCTATATCCAATTCGTCTTGTTCCAGTTGAAGTTCGGCCATTGCTGAAGCAATAGCCTCTTGTTCGGTCTTACCTTCGAATTCTCTTACCATTATTTCAATCTCCTAGGACAATTATTTCCAAACGAAGCGAGAGGAAAGGAACCATTACGATGGGCCCTCTCCCGAGCGAATGACGGAAACGTAAGGTCCAATACATGAGCCCCTCGGGGCTGTAGAGGAGGCGAAGCCTCTTGTGTCCAGGGCTTGCCCTGGGGTATTGGTACCTTTCATTTCTTTTTGGGTTTTCTTTGCTGCTGGAAAACCGGTTGCGCCGCAACCTGAAGCGCCTGCTTTTTCCTTCGCTTCTTATTCATATAGACCTGTTGCCCAATGGAAATGACGTTCATGACCATCCAGTACAGAAGCAATCCGGAAGGTGCGTTATACAGGATGAAGAAGAACATGACCGGCATTCCGTACATCATGAATTTTCCTGTCATGCCACTTTGCTGGGTACCCGCCTGGCTTATCTTGAACGAGAAGATCATTGAAGCTCCGTACAGGATTGGAAGCAACCTGATGTCACTTCCGATCAACGGCAGGGAAAACGATGAAAAATGCAAGATCGACTCTGGCAAGGAAAGGTCTTCGATCCACCCGGGGATGAACATGGCGCCCCGTAGCTCGAAGTGTTTGTTCAAAAGGCCATATAATGCAATGAAAATAGGGAACTGGAACAACATCGGCAGACAACCACCAAGCGGGTTGATCTTTTCCTTCTTATACAGTTCTCCCATTTCCTGGTTAAGTTTTGTCGGATTGTCCTTGTATTTTGCCTTGAGCTCTTCCATCTGTGGCCCGAGAGCCTGCATCTTGGATGTCGACTCCATGCTTTTCTTGCTGAAGGGCTGGAGGACCACCTTGATCAATATGGTGAGCAGGATAATGGCAATACCGTAGTTGGGAACCAGACTATAGAAGAATTGCAGCAACCATTTGAGGGCAGCTTCCAACCAACCAAGCCATGAACTGCTGTCCAAGGCCTTTTCCAAATGGAGGTCTGACAAACCGAACGCATTCTGGTCGGCTTCATTGTATATTGCCATGTGATGCTTCAACTGCGGACCGACATAGAACCTGAAGATATCCTTCCCTGTGGCCGTCTTGTAGGCAGGGCGCGAGAAATACATTCTCGATTCAAGTGGAATATCATCGGATTTCGATTCTGTCAGGGTCACCGAGTAGCGTGTCGCATCAGGAATCCCGATCACAGAGAAATACTTGCTGGCAATCGCGGTCCATGTGATGAAATCGTTGGTTTCGTATACCCCGTCGCGCAATTTGGGCGTACTCTTCTTCCCATCTTGCTCGACATAGAATTTTCGATAGGTGTAGTTCCCATCCGGGGTTTCATGGAATTCAGGCCCGAGTTGCGGTTCGAATGCCAAGGTATAGGCGAATCCATTGTAATTCAACGGAATGGCCTTGTTCTGGGAATTCTTGAATTCGACGGCAATCTCAAATAGATAATCCGACTTCCCAAAGCGATATGACTTTGTAAGGGTGAACGTTTCATCGGTGGGAGTACCGTCTGTTCCGACTATCGCGAATGTTTGTGAAAATTCGACTGTGTCCTGGACTATCCTATAATTGAAAGTCGCATCAATCGGGTTTGTGGCATCGTCTCCTGCATAGAGGGAGAAGGCTGCCGGATAATCGCCGTTGTTGAAGATCGTCTCTACGGGTTGTCCATTGTCCAGGTGGTCTTTCAAACGGAGACTGGAAACAGCGGCTCCTACAGGATTGAATTCAACGATGAAGACGTCTGTCTCATAACTGAACTTCTCTTGTGTAGACGCGGTGCCTGTCTGTACAAATGATCCTGGAAGACCGCTATCCCAAGCTTGGGCAGATGCCGCGTAGGAAATCGGGACATCTGTTGTGGGCTGCTGGACTGTAGCAGGACTCTGGCTTCCAATGTCGGTTGTAACCACCGTTTGTGGCGCTTCTACTGGATCCGGTGCAAAGAATGTACTCTGGATGGTCAATCCCACTGAAATGACAATAACCGAGAGTACAATAGCGAGGATGGTGTTCTTATCCATATCCACTCCTGAATATATTCCGTCTATGAGGTGTGAACAGGAAAGGTATATGGAACTAGTCGGCTAGATAGACTTCTGCCTGTGAGAACAAATATGTCAACTGCTTCCTTTGCGTTTCATGATCTAAAACCTTCCCTGGATACACCACGAATGCAAAATCGAAGCCAGTACGAAATTTCGGTTTCTCGATTCTCCAGATTTCCTTGATTTGCCGTCTAATCCGGTTTCTCTCAACGGAATTTCCAAAGTGGCGGACAGGAATCACTATAACCCTGTCCACACCAAGCCCATTAGGTGCAACCAACAATCGCACCCCAGAGCAGGAGAATTTCTTACCTTTGCGGAATATCGCATCTATTTCTGGCTTCTTTTTTACAATTTCTTGTTTAGTAAGGCTTTTTCTCATCGCAGACGGTAAGCTTCTTCCTGCCCTTCGCTCTTCGTCTGGCAAGAACAAGACGTCCACCCTTGGTGGCCATGCGTGCACGGAAACCGAACTTTCTATTTCTCTTTGTTCTACTTGGCTGGTAAGTTCTCTTCATGGGGAAATCTCCAAATATGTATCGCTTTACGCGGATTTTATCTAGTTGATGGGAACACAGTCCCGATGGGGCAGTATATAGGTCGTGTAGACATCATGTCAAGTAGACGCATTACGAGTGTGACCTGACTTGCAATTGGGAAATTTCCAATTCCGGAAATTGCCGTTTCAATCTTCCGATAATTTGTTTTTTCCGCATCATCACCATCGATGCCCAAGTAGGGTGGTCGGCCTCGATGACGAGTACTTTTCCCCGTACATCGAATATCTTGGTGTGCGCGGCAATGTCCGGACCAACAATTTCCATCCATTCGTGATAGATTACGGCCAATGGATTCGAATCATCGATATGAAGTCGGGAGAGCAACATGTCAAGCAATTCTTGTGTGGTTTTTTCTTTCATGCCGTGTAAAAATTCCCCTGTTCCACCCGATACGTCAAGCCGGTTTCGTCGGTTATCTGGGAGAAATACCTCTCCTCCGGTAGGAATGTGAAGAAAGCTTGGCTATAACCGCCCAATTGCTCAAGAAAAAGACCACGTTTGATAACATCGAGCTCGAGCAATACATCGTCGATAAGCAGGATCGGGTCCTTTCCTGTCTTCTGTCGGAAGGCTTGCACCTGTGCGATTCTGAAAATCAGCGAGGCCAGACGCATTTGTCCAGTGGAACCGCTCAATGCAAAGTTATGTGAATTGTTCATGACGATGAATTGATCACGATGGATACCACTTGCCGTGGTCTGCATGCGGATATCGCGATCCAAAGTCTTCGCAAGCTTTTCAACGGCATCATCGGTATTCTTGCAATCTCCCCAGGATGGACGATAGGCAATATGCATATCGTCTTCGGTTTGTGAAACGGAGGAATACAATGTACCGAAAATGGCATTGAATTCGGTGGTAGCTTGCCTTCGCTGGTCCTGTATAGACATTCCCAATGCGGCGAGCTGTCTGTCATATACCGGAAGGAGTGAAGTGTACCCCTCTTTTATCGCAGCATTGCGTTGTTTCAAAACAACCCGGTATCTCCGCAAATCATCGAAAAACAACGGATCATACAGCGACATAGTCTGGTCGAAGAAACGACGCCTACTTTCAGGGGTACCGCGGACAAACTCTATGTCGTCATGCGAAAAGACAATGCAGGGAATATTGTAGATCAGATCCCTCCGATCACGGATTTCCTTCCCATCAATCCGAATCTCACGTTTACCTTCGCCAAAACGGACCAGTATCTGCTGGTTTGATCCATCGTCGGTTTCGACAATCGCCGAGAGGGAAAATTCCTTTTGACCATGATTGCACATGTCCCGGATATTCAACGCCCTGAACGAGGAACCATAACACAGCACATACAATGCTTCGAGGAAATTTGTTTTGCCTTGTCCATTGTTTCCGACCAACACAATGTGTTTCGTATCGGTCGGAACGATAGAATCGGTCAGATTCCTGAAATTATGGAATCCAAGCGAACGGAATTTCATCAGTCTATCTGCATGGGCATGATGATATGGAAAAAATCCTTTTCAGGATCCGGCTTCACTGTTACCGCCCGATTGGATTCAGTGAAACACAAGGCGAAATGATCGCCTTCCATAACACGCAGAGGGCTGACGAGGTAGGAATAGTTCATGGCAAGACGGCAACTTTCTCCCGAATACTCGCAATTGATTATTTCCTTTGCTTGCCCAAAATCACTTTCCTCGGAACTGATGGTGATTCCACCCGCCTCAATATCCAGGTATACACGTTTCGCTTTGTTCTCAACCAACAGTGATACTCGCTTCAAGGCTTCATTCATTTCAGCAACAGAAACTCGACAAGTATTCGTTTGCGAAGCGGGAATAACACGTCGATAATTGGGAAATTGTCCCTTTATAAGCGATGAATACATGACCTGGTTTCCAAACTTTGCGAAAATAATCGATTCGTTGACAGATATTGAGATTTCACCTTCTCCAGTTCCAGCCTTCTTTAGGAGGGTCAAGAATTTGGCTGGGATTATGATGGGATTGAAGGATGGTATCGCCTGTTCGAACTTTCGCTTGATAAACGAAAGCCTTCTTCCATCTGTCGCTACCATGACGAGTCCTTCCGCATCGTGCTCGAGATATACACCGTTCATGAAATATCTGGCTTCATCATCGCTGATTGCAAAAATTGTCTGGTCGATCATGGTGAACAGATCCTTTTGCCCGAGAGAAAAGTATTCATGTTCAGGAGCTTCTTCCAAATTGGGGAATTTCTCGGAGGAAATCGTCCTAAGTTCAAAATCGATGGATTTTTTTTCAGGATGAATGAGAAGTTTGTCTCCCATTTCCTCGAAAATGATGTTCTCATCGGGTAATGTGCGAAGAATTCCGAGAAATTTGTCACAGAACACCGTTGTTGAGCCAGCTTCGATTGTCTCTACAGCTATTTCAGTCTTAAAACCAACTTTCTGGTCAGTTGCCTTGATGATCAAAGTGTTTGCATGTGTCTCTAGCAATACGTTTGAAACGATAGACAATGTGTTCCTTTGGGACGTGAAATCAAGGGCTAGGATGATTTCCTTGAGCAACGTATTTTTTTGGCAGGCGAACTTCATATGATCACTCCTATTAGTTTGTATATATACAGCAGTAGTAGTAATAGTATCATGTATACTGTGGAAAACGACAATAATTCTTTATACAATATCTTCATAATTTTTCACATCCTGTGGATGGAATGGGGTGTTTATCCACTTTTTATCCACAGGAATCCACAAGCTTCGAAAGTTATCCACCCGTATCAACAATTTTTCCCCAATTTTTCCCCAACTTGTTTTTCTATTTTTCGCGCTTGAAACTTTGTGCCTGGCGTATGAGGTTTTGAATCGAATTGCTTACGGCAATATCACTCTGTATCATCCCTTCGACCCGTTGGACCGAGTGCATGACAGTCGTATGGTCCCTTCCTCCAAATTCATATCCGATTTCCGTCGTGGAGAAATCGGTTATCGTACGGGCGACATACATTGCAATCTGGCGAGGAAGAACTACAGATTTAGTTCTCTTTTTACCTTTTATATCATAAGGAGATATATTGAAGTAATCTGCTATAACGCGAATAATGGAGTCGATTGACATCGACTGGTCCTTGGACATCGAGTATGTGCTTTTCAGTTGTTCCCGTGCTATGTCCAAGGTTATTTCCTTGTTGAGCAGGTTACTGTAGGCTATCAGTTTGGTGAGGCTCGCCTCCAGGTCCCTGACATTCGTGTTGACGCTCTTGCCGATGTACTCCAGGACCTCGCTCGATATATGGCAAGCCTTCCCCTCACACTTACGCCTCAGGATAGCCAGCCTCGTTTCAAAATCGGGAGGTTGAAGATCTACATTGATTCCCCTGGTAAATCGATTCTTGAGGCGGTCAGCTATGTCCTGCAGCTCGTTTATCGGTCTGTCGCACGTGAACACCAATTGTTTGTTGGCTTCAAACAAATTGTTGAAGACATGGAACATCTCTTCCTGTGTCGAGGACTTCTTCTGGAGGAAGTGGATGTCATCGATAAGCAGCACGTCCGCCTTCCGGTATTTGTTCCTGAACTGGGGTGTCTTCTCCTCTCCGATGGATTGGATGAATTCGTTGGTGAACATTTCGGCGGTGACATATACAACCTGCAATTCAGGGGTATAATCCTGGATATAGTTTCCTATGGATTGGATAAGATGGGTCTTTCCGAGACCGACACCGCCATAGATGAGGCAAGGATTGTAGCTGACTCCTGGATTCTTTGCGATCGCCATGCTAACGCTGTAGGCGAATGCACTGTTGTCACCAACGACAAAGCTTTCGAATTGATAGCTGGTGTTTATATTGGGATCCCGTGGTTTCTTTTGCGCCTTAGGCAGTGGTGACGAGACCTGGTGGGATTTTACCGACTTGTCATGTTCGGCATGCTTGTGTTGCGATCCTTCGGACTGTCCCTGGCTCCCGGTCTGTGCGGGCATCTTCTTTACGAGGATGTCGACAGTAACAGCCTCTCCGGTCAGTTCATTCAACATCGACTGTATGGCAGGTTTGTATTGTGTAGACACATAGTCGCGAATAAACAGGGACGGCACAGCCAAAACAAGCTTGTGGTCCTCCGATCCGGCGTATGAGATTCGATTCAACCAAGTTATGCATTCCTGCTCAGAGAGCGAGGATTGCATGCGTGAGACGACCTCGTCCCAGAACGGATTATAGTTCCACTTTTCTTGCGGCATGTCTGCTATCTTATATCAGCGAATCGCGATTGGCAAGCCTTACCGCGGTACTCTGGGAAACCCCTAGAAATATCATTATAAAATATTGTGATGAAAAGAAATAAATATTACTTAAAATTGGTCCGTACCCTTTACATAATTTGGTAAAAATGGTACCATTTGGTACAATTTCATTTTTATATCTTATAAGGACATAGTAATATGGTTGATAGCGTTTTCGAGGGAGTGCCTGCTGACACTGCGGTTCATCACGATGCCATGCATGGAAGGGCTGGAGCACGGTCGTATACGGCAAACAATATCCAAGTGCTCAAGGGTCTGGAGGCGGTCAGAAAACGACCGGGAATGTACATTGGGTCGACTGGTATCGATGGCCTTCACCACTTGGTGTACGAGGTTGTCGACAACAGTATCGATGAAGCGATGGCCGGTTATTGCAACACCATTTCCGTCACAATTGAAAAAGACAATATAATTCGCGTCGAGGATGATGGCCGTGGTATTCCCACCGAACCCCATCCGGTCGAAAAGATAAGCTCGTTGGAAGTCGTACTTACGCAGCTGCATGCCGGAGGGAAGTTCGACAACGACACCTACAAGGTTTCCGGTGGTTTGCACGGAGTTGGTGTCTCTGTCGTAAATGCCCTTTCGGAGTGGCTCGAAGTAACTGTCTATCGTGATCCG
Source organism: Spirochaetae bacterium HGW-Spirochaetae-4 (assembly GCA_002839335.1). Taxonomy (GTDB): domain Bacteria; phylum Spirochaetota; class Spirochaetia; order Sphaerochaetales; family Sphaerochaetaceae; genus UBA8525. The sequence goes on along the minus strand of PGXU01000005.1, from coordinate 75,957 downwards.
TCGATTTTCTACCAGAAGTACCAAAAAGGTGTTCCCGTGAAACCGGTAGAAATCATTGGGGAAAGCGATCGTACCGGAACCGTGGTCCGATTCAAGGTGGACGGTTCCATACTTGAGACCGACCAGTTCAGCTATGGAGTGTTGACCGAGCGTTTCAGGGAACTCGCATTCCTCAACAAGGGGATTGTCATTTCCATCGCAGATGAGCGTGGAGAGACTTTGCGACAACAAACCTTCCATTTCGAAGGCGGTATCAAATCCTTTATCCAGCATTTGAACACTTCTAAGAAGCTCGTTCATGAGGAACCTGTCTATTTCGATGGGCAGAAGGATGATGTGAAGGTCGAGGTTGCCCTGCAATACAACGATAGGTATGACGAAGTGTTGTTCACTTTCGTCAACAATATAAACACCCGTGAGGGTGGTACCCACTTGGCTGGTTTCAGAAGTGGTCTGACACGGATTATGAATGAGCAGCTGAAAAAGTCGAAGCTGGCGAAGAAGTTTGACGATTCCCTCACTGGTGACGACATGAAGGAGGGTATGACTGCGGTTATTTCCGTAAAGATTCCCGACCCGCAGTTCGAGGGCCAGACCAAGATGAAGTTGGGGAATCCCCGTGTCCAAGGTATTGTCGCTTCAATGGTATATGAAAAATTCAACGATTACTTCGACGAATACCCCATGGTTATCGAAGCGATACTTGAGAAGGCCATACTTGCCGCAAAGGCGCGATTCGCTGCCCGTGATGCACGGATGCGTATCAGAAAGAGCAGCGAGGGTTCCGGATTGCCTGGTAAGCTTGCGGATTGTTCGGAGAAGGATCCCGCGAAGTGTGAAATCTTCATTGTAGAGGGAGATTCAGCCGGAGGTAGCGCAAAACAGGGACGTGACCGTTCTGTGCAGGCGATCCTCCCGTTGTGGGGAAAGATGCTCAATGTCGAGAAAGCCCGGGAGGAAAAGGTCCTGGGGAACGACAAGCTGCAACCCGTAATCGCGTCACTGGGTGCCGGACTTGGAGCCCACTTTCAAGTGGAAAAGGTCAGATACCATAAGGTGATAATCATGGCCGATGCGGATGTCGACGGTTCCCATATCAGGACCCTGCTCCTCACTTTCTTCTTCAGGTATATGCGGCCGTTGATCGAGGCAGGGTATGTCTATTTTGCTATGCCTCCATTGTATAAGATCACAGTGGGCAAGAAGATATTCTATGCCTACGATGAGGATGCCCGAAAGAAGATTCTTGAGGAGAATGCAAAGGAAGGCGACGTTAGCAAGATACCCATTCAGCGCTACAAGGGTCTCGGTGAGATGAACCCCGATCAGTTGTGGGAAACTACCATGAATGCCGATACGCGCAGTTTGACTCAAGTTACCCTTGAGGACGCTGTCGAGGCTGATCAGATCTTCACCATGTTGATGGGCGAAGAAGTTGAACCTAGAAAGAATTTCATTGAGCAAAATGCAATGTATGTTTCTAATCTGGATGTATAAGGTTATTTAGGGATTATAATTATGGAAGAACAGACCGGAAGGATTCTAAGAACAAGCATTGGCGATGAGATGAAGACATCTTATCTCAACTATGCGATGTCTGTAATTGTCAGCAGGGCCCTGCCAGATGTGCGGGACGGCTTGAAGCCTGTCCACAGGCGAATACTGTATGACATGTTTGAAATGGGATTGAAATACAACACGCCCTTCAAGAAAGCAGCAAGAATTGTTGGTGACGTACTTGGTAAGTATCACCCGCATGGTGATGCTTCTGTATATGATGCGTTGGTCCGATTGGCACAGGATTTTTCGCTACGATATCCTGTAGTCCAACCACAGGGAAACTTCGGTTCCATCGATGGGGACCCGGCTGCGGCCATGAGATACACGGAAGCTAAAATGAGCCGTCTCGGAGAGGAGATGCTCAACGATATCCAGAAGGATACCGTTGATTTTGGCCCCAACTACGACGATTCGTTGGAAGAGCCGTTGGTCCTTCCTGCTGCGATTCCTTTCCTACTGGCCAATGGTAGCAGTGGTATTGCTGTTGGTATGGCAACCAACATGGCTCCGCACAATCTCACGGAGATATGCGCTGCTGTAGCTGCTTATATCGACAATCCCGATATCCAGTTGCACGAAATCATGGAACACATAAAAGGGCCTGATTTCCCGACTGCCGGTATTATCTGTGGCCGAAGTGGCATAGTCAGTGCTTTTGCAACCGGTAGGGGAAAGGTGGTTGTTCGGGGGAGATACGAGATCGAGGAAGCCGACGGCGGCAAAGACCAGATCATCTTCACCGAATTGCCGTATCAGGTGAACAAGTCCGAATTGGTAAAACGTATCGCCGAATTGAAAAAGGCTGTTATTACAGGTATTAGCGAAGTCAGGGACGAATCCGACCGCGATGGCATACGCTTGGTTGTCGAGCTGAAGAAAGGTGCCGTGGCAAGGGTTGTGGTCAACCTGCTTTTCCTGCATACCTCGCTGCAGTCGAATTTCAACGTAAACAATCTCGCACTTGTCAACGGTAGGCCGCAACAGCTGGGTCTGATCGATATGATCAGGCATTACGTTGAACACAGGCAAGTTGTGGTGGAAAGAAGGACCCGGTTCGATTTGCGAAAGGCAGAAGAGCGGGCACATGTATTGCTTGGTTTGAAAATCGGTCTGGATAATATCGATGAAGTAATCAAGGTGATTAAGGAGGCTGACGACAATACTATCGCGGCGGCAAACCTCATGTCACGATTTGGACTTTCGGAAATTCAAGCCCAGGCTATCATCGATATGAAATTAGGCCGGTTGAGTCATCTTGAAACAGATAAGATATTGAACGAATTGGGAGAATTAAATACTAAAATTGCATTTTATAAAGATATTCTTTCAGAAAAAGCAAAAATATTGCAAGTTGTTAAAAACGAAATCCAGGAAATCTCGACAAAGTTCGGCGATAGACGACGAACTGAAATTACCTTGGAAGAACTTGGTGGCATGAATATCGAGGATTTCATCAAGGAAGAGGACGTTGTTGTCGTCATCTCAAACAAGGGTTTTGTAAAACGTGTTCCTGCTGATGAATATCGCAGTCAAGGAAGAGGCGGACGTGGAGTTCGCGGTACTACTTTGCGCGATGAGGATTTTGTTGAACACCTTTTTGTAGCCTCCACCCATGATTATGTGATGGTGGTGACCAATGCCGGTAAAGCCTATTGGTTGAAAGTCCATGAAATGCCGATCGGTTCAAAAACTTCGAAGGGTGAAAGTATCAAGAAGCTACTTCCGTTTGGAGATGGTGAGGAAATAACCTCGATAATCAATTTCCAAGAGTTTGAGGATTATCTCTATTTGCTTATGGTAACAAAAGATGGAGTTGCCAAAAAGGTCAACCTACCCCTCTTTAGGAATGCAAAGACTCGTGGAATTACCGCAATAATTCTTGATGAAGGCGATGTTTTGGTCAATTGTGAATTGGTGACCGAAGGTGATGATTGCATGATTATCAGCAAAAAGGGCAAAGGGTTGCGGTTCGCGGGAAGCGATGTACGTGCCATGGGTCGAGCTTCTCGTGGTGTACGGGGTATCAGGTTGATCGACGACGATGAGGTTGCTGGACTCTTAAAGGTCGACGATGACAAGCGGATCCTCATGATAACCGAAAACGGCCAAGGCAAACAAATTCATTTCGATGAATTCAGAACGCATGGCCGAGGTACCATGGGACAGAAGATCTATACCTTCCGTGATAAGACAGGATTTATTGTCAGTGCACTATCTGTGGATGATGATGACGACGTTGTCTGCATTACCTCGATGGGACAATCTATCCGGATTCCAGTTTCCTCGATCTCGATCCAGAAGGCTTACGCTTCGGGTGTTTGTATAACTAAGTTGAAAGACTCCGACTCGATTGTGGCAATCGCACGGACCGACGCTGAGAAGCTCGACGAAATAGATGCTGGAATTGACGAGGAGCCCGAAGAGACTCAAGAAGTAACTGAAGATTAGAACAACATAAGACCATAAAAATAATTCAGCCACCCGGTAAGGGTGGCTGATTGTTTCACGTGAAACATTAACTGATTTGTTCACGTTCAACGCTTGGGAATCCCAATTGTTTCACGTGAAACAATGCAATTAATTTTCAGAAATAATCGTGATGTTAGGGTCGACGACACTTCGGATGTATCTCTCGACACCGTTCTTCAATGTCATCTGCGACATCGGGCAACCTGCACAAGAGCCGACAAGACGGACTGTCACGTCGTTACCTTCCATGCTGACGAACTCAATATCACCACCATCGTTCTGCAGATCGGGTCTGATGTTCTCGATAGCAGCTTTAACCTTATCAATCATATGATTGGCCTCCTCAAAATAACTGGTTCAAAGATACAGATATAGGAATTGATGGTCAATACCTGAAGTATTGGATGACAGAATGCTGGGGTTTATGTATAGTGAAAGCATGGTAGCAAAAAAAATAATCTTTTCTAATCAAAAAGGTGGTGTTGGTAAAACTACCACTGCCGTCAATCTCGGGGCATATCTTGCTCAAAAAGGGAATAAGGTATTACTGATTGATTTGGATTCTCAAGGAAACATGTCTAGTGCAGTTTCTGCAGATCCAAAAAAATTAGGTAGTTATGATGTGATTGTCGGAAAATGTACAGTTTCGGAAGCATATCAATCAACTCCCGTCGAGAATTTGTACGCAATACCTGGTGGAATCGATTTGGCCGGTTTGAGTGTTGAATTGGTCAATGAATTGGCTCGTGAATTTTTCTTGAAAAATGCATTGGCATCCATAAACAACGAGTGGGATTACATCCTTATCGATTGTCCGCCCTCACTTGGACTTGTGACGATAAATGCAATGTGCTGGGCTGAATATGTGATTATCCCCATGCAATGCGAGTATTTCGCGATGGAAGGTCTAAATCTTCTCATGCGTACTATCGGTAATGTAAAGAAACAGCTAAATCCTCATCTCGAAATCCTTGGTATCCTTTTTACCATGTATACATCACGCACCAGATTGGCGAATGATGTGGTGGATGATGTTACGGCCTATTTCTCTGATAAGGTATTTCAAACAAAGATTCCTAGAAATGTGAGATTATCGGAAGCTCCGTCTCATGGTTTGCCCATTAATCTGTATGATGCCTCGAGTGCTGGAGCCCAAGGGTACGAAAGCCTAGCCGAGGAGGTGGTTGCCCGTGTCTAATGCAAGTAACAAGAAACATGGATTGGGGAAAGGGATAAGTTCCCTCATGGATGATTATTCTTTTGAGGCCGTTTTCAAAACGCCCCTGGATTCGGAAGCCAGTGAAATCGAGGGTGGAAAACTCATGCTTCTTGAAATCAATAGGGTGCATCCAAATCCACATCAGCCCAGAAAACAATTTGACCAGGACACCTTGGATGAACTTGCCGAATCAATAAAAACGCAAGGAATACTGCAACCGTTGTTAGTTGAGAAGATTAGTGATGACGACTACGCTATTATAGCCGGTGAGAGAAGATATCGTGCAGCACTTTCGGTTGGGTTGGAAAAGATACCTGTTATAGTCAAGAGATTTAGTGATATGCAACGAATGGAAGTCTCCTTGATCGAGAATATCCAGCGTGAGAACCTGAATCCCATTGAAGAAGCCAAAGCCTACTTGTTCTTGTTGGAACAAGCCGGTATTCGACAAGAAGAACTGGCGGAAAGAGTCGGGAAGAAACGGTCCACCATTGCAAACAGTATCCGTTTGCTTCAGTTGCCTAAAGAGATGCAGGAATCTCTTCTCTATGAAGAATTCACTGCTGGACATGCCAGATCATTATTGTCGGTTGTCAATCCGGCTGATCAACAGTATCTTTACCACAAGATTCTGGAAGAAGGAATGTCGGTACGGAAAGCTGAAAAGCTTGCAGGTGATTTGAATAAAGGCAAACGTGCTGCTTCGAGTAAAAAGCAACAGGAATACCACGAAAGACCAATTGATCTATTGGTCTTGGAGCAAAAATTCCTGGAAGCTTGTGGGACCAAAGTCCAACTGAAAGGTACGCTTAAGAAGGGAAAGCTGGAAATCACGTACCATTCGATGGAAGATTTGGAGCGTCTTTACCGATTGTTGTCTCAAGAAGAAGAATCAATAGAATTGTAAACATAAGAAAGGAATTATCATGGAAAAAGACTTGCAAGATGGATTGTATGCAAAAATTACCACTAATCGTGGAGATATCGTAGTATCGCTTTCGTATGACAAGACTCCGATGACCGTTTCGAATTTTGTCGGATTGGCGGAAGGTGTGCTGAATTTAAAAAGTCCAGGCACTCCTTATTACGATGGATTGAAATTCCATCGTGTCATCAACGACTTCATGATCCAGACCGGATGTCCACAGGGGACGGGTACCGGTGGACCAGGTTATACATTTCCGGATGAGATAGTCGATGGGTTGAAACATACAGGACCAGGAGTGCTTTCAATGGCAAATGCTGGCTCAGGTACGAATGGGAGCCAGTTTTTCATAACCCATGTCCCCACACCCTGGCTGGATGGCAAGCATAGTGTGTTTGGACAGGTTGTCGAAGGACTTGATATCGTGAATTCTATCGCACAGGGCGATGTCATGAAAAAAGTCAAGATACTCCGGGTTGGAAACGATGCTGAAGCTTTCGTTGTATCCAAAGAGAGTTTTGCCAATGAGGTGGTTAAAGCACAGGACTTGGAGAATTCCAGACTGTCGAAGATCCAAGAAGTTCTCGAAAGGGAATTGCAGAACCGATGGCCCGATGCGATAAAGACACCCTCCGGATTGAGATATGTTGTTACTCAGGAAGGGAAGGGAACAAAAACTCCCAAGAATGGAGCGAATGTCACCGTTCATTACACCGGTACGTTGCTTGACGGTAAGATGTTCGATAGTTCAGTTAGACGCGGAGAACCGGCGCAGTTTGCTGTCGGGCAGGTGATCGAAGGCTGGAATGAAGCACTGGTGACTATGAAGAAGGGTGAGAAACGGACGCTTGTCATTCCTCCCGAGTTGGGGTATGGCCAACAAGGTTATCCCGGAGTTATTCCTCCAAATTCCTACCTGGTGTTTGACGTGGAACTCTTGGATTTCTAAGAGTGGCTATGAAAGATCTTTCCACCCAATATGTATGTTCCCAATGCGGCCGGGTCGAGACCAAATGGCTTGGCCGCTGTCCTGATTGTGGTTCCTGGAACTCCTTTGTCGAAGAGGTTGTCAAAAAACAGGCAAAATCTGGAAAATCACAATTAGTAAGCACTCCTAACAAAAAGCAAACTGTTACATTGGAAGAAGTTGAATTGGGTAAAGATTTTCGGTACTCTTGTGGAATATCGGAATTTGATAGAGTATTGGGTGGTGGAATCATGCGTGGAGGGACCGTTTTGCTTGGTGGAGAACCAGGCATCGGGAAATCCACTCTTATGCTTCAACTGTTGGGAGCCATCGAGCACAGGACAGTGCTGTATGTATCCGGAGAAGAATCTCCGGGGCAGGTCCGGATGCGAGCCCAGCGGATCGGCGTACCCCTCGGGTCGATTACAATGTTCAACGATACCAGGCTTGAGCCCTTGCTTGAAATCATGCGGACCCAACACCCCGACGTCGTGGTGGTCGATTCCCTGCAGACCTTGTCCAGTGACGAGCTTCCCTCCGCCGCCGGTTCGGTCAATCAAATGCGAATGTGTACCATGGAATTGGTAGATGCCGCCAAACAGGCGGGTACCGCATTGTTCTTCATAGGCCATATTACCAAAGAGGGCCAAATTGCAGGTCCGAAGGCTATAGAACACATCGTAGATACCGTTCTGTATTTCGAGCAAGCAGGATCCGGAGTCCGGATTGTTCGGGCTGTGAAGAATAGATTCGGTTCGGTCGACGAGATCGGTATTTTCTTAATGACCGAGAAGGGCTTGGTTCCAGTCCTGGACCCGGCTGGATTTTTCATTAGCGAGCGGAAATCGGGAATTTTACCTGCTGGAATCGCCTTTACCGCCGTAATCGAGGGGAGCAGGACATTTCTCGTTGAGATCCAGGCTTTGACTATTCCCGCCAAAGGTGGATACACCCGTGTATATTCGGAGCGCATAGATACCGCACGTGTCACCCGCGTTGCCGCAGTCCTCGAACGGCACGCGCAGATATTCTTTTCCGATAAGGACATCTATGTGAACGTTGCAGGTGGTATCAAGTTGGGGGAAGTCTCCATTGAATTGCCCCTTGCGCTTGCGCTCTATTCGGCGGCAACCGGCAAACCGTTGCCCAGCACACTCGTCTCTATGGGAGAATTGAGTCTTGCCGGTGAGGTCAGGCCTGTCGGGTTCGGGGACAAACGGGTGAAGGGTGCCGTCGATATGGGGTTTTCAACCATCATTGCTCCACAATCAATGCCCTTGGAGCCTATCGCATCGATACTCCGTTGCGAGCGCATCATAGATGCGATCAATCTCATTTCAACCATGGTTCCAAACAATTAGTTAGCATTCCTAACAAACGAATTGGCCGAATACCTCCAAATCGATGCATCCAGAGCATGCCTAAATGAATGGCAGTAGAAGCGAGGTTGAATTAGTAAGTTTCCCTAACTAATATAAGCTGCTTGCTATGCCGCTCCACCAAGTCTGCTGATCAACAGTGGGAAGGCGATAAACGTTCCAATGGAAGCAAAAATGCTGGTTGTCATGAAGATCAAGAGGGCGTGGATAATCCGGTTGGAGAACCATCCCTTGAAGGTCATGATATCGTCGGAAACATGCTCGAAATCCTTTACCCTGGGCTTGCGCATCGAAGCTTCGAGAATTCCCGCAACCATACCGACGCCAAGCGTTGGGCTTAGTGCGGTTACAGGAGCTGCCAGCATGGACAGGATAATCGTGACCGGATGGGCCAGGGAAAGTATGGCCGCGAGACCGGTGAGCGATGCATTCAATCCGAACCAGTAGAGGAACATTTCGAGACCCTGGTCCCACCCCGATCGGATGAATCCAAGCGCGATGATTCCGAGCAAGGCAATCACGATGGTCCATGAAATTATATGCCCGGCCTTCGACGACGCTGGAACAGAAGAGATCGATGTCACATCGTCCGATATTTCATTCCGGTCGAGCTTTTCTATGTGGGCAACCAATCCGGGAGCATGTCCTGCACCGACAACGGCAACGACCCGGGTTCCGGGGGAGCTGTATATCTTGGATGCCAGGTACTGGTCGCGCTCGTCTATCAGGACTCGCTTGACAGTCGGCAACTCCTTTGCCATGTCGTCCAGCATCGATTGCAGCACATTGGTTTCCTTCAACCGTTCGAGTTCTTCGTTACTTATCTCTTCCTTGGAGAAGACCGCCGTCAGAAGAGAGGATATCAGCTTGAGCTTGTTCCACAAGTTGGAAAGGCGCCAAGCGCGCTTGAATGTCACCTGGATTTCCCGGTCGCAAAGGGAAAGGGGGATATTCCTTTCGGTTGCCAAATTCGCGGCACGCATGATCTCATCGCCGGGAGATACTCCCATCTGGGTTCCCAGTTTCTTTTGGTATGACGACAGGGCCATGTTCGCGAGCATCAGGAAGCCCTTGTTCTCTTTAAGTATCGTCTTGATATTGAGGTTTTCCCAGCCCTGGACCTCGGTCCTTGAACGATAGCGTCCTTCGTCGAGTTCCACGCAGATGCGGTCGGGACCAATCTCGTCGATTGTTCGGGCAACTTCATCGACACTATCTTGGGATACGTGTGCCGTTCCAATTAAAGTAATCTCTTTGCCGTCGGCACAAACAAGCCGTTGCATGGTATCGCTGATCCGTTCGATTGTCACCCTTGATCCTCCACGTTTGTACAAATATACTTATGATGGACAAAAGGTACAAGGACTTGCTTGAGTAAGGCAGATGTTTCCGCTAGTGTGTCGGTATGCAGACGCTATGGTATCTCCTCAAATTGTTCCTCAGCCTTGGTCTTGGCGCGCTGGTTGCCCATTTGGCGGGAAAACAGCGGTTCCATAAGGGAACCGGGAAAGCCTTGGATGGTATCCTCTACAGCTTGTTGTTCCTCATGGGGGTCAACACCGCGAGGATTCCCGATATCAAATCCCAAATCATGCAGATTGGGCTCGATGCGATTGTGGCTACGGTTCTGGTGACTATCGGATGCATCGTCACCGCCGTTTTGTTGGGGTTGCTGCTGAATAGGAAGGTGAGCCCTTCGCAACGTGTCGTGCAACGGATTACATGGGACAGGCTGAAAACACCGGTGGTTATGATCTCGATTGTGATAGCCGGGATTGCCATGGCATTGGTAACCCCTTGGTTCGACTGGTTTGAAAGCTCGATGATAACCATTATCCTTTATCTATTGCTGTTTCTTGTGGGTATGCAGATGGTCCAGCATGAAGTGGATCTGATTCCCCTGTTGAAATCCCCATTGATGTTCCTGTTGCCACTCTCAACCGTCCTGGGAACGTATTTGGGTGCTTTGGTATTCCCCTTGGTCTCCACCTACACTCTCCGGGACTCCCTGGCGCTTGTCTCGGGATTCGGCTGGTACTCATTATCGGGAGTCTTGATCAGCAGTCTCGGCGACCCCCAGTTGGGAGCAGTCTCCTTTTTAAGCAATCTGTTCAGGGAGTCGCTGGCATTCATCCTCATTCCGGTTGTATCTGCACTATCCCATGCCTCCTTTTCCGCCATCAGCATAGCCGGGGCGACAAGTATGGACGTCACACTGCCGTTGTTGAAAAAGAGTCTTGGCGATTCTGTGGTTCCCTTGGCGATCGCACACGGAGTGATCATGACGCTCCTTGCGCCGTTTCTCATTCCGTTGTGGTTTGTATAGCGGCGATCAGTTGGATCGCAAAGTCGGATTCACGCTCCTTGTAAACGCGGACGAAGAATTGCATTTCATCTTCCTGTTGGGAATCCCCCGATAGGACGAACCGATTGAGTAGGGGGATGAGGGCTGTTCCGGTTTGGGGAGGAAAGGTAAGCTGGGAGAACAGGTAGGTTCCCATGGGAATAGCGATAAGGCTTGGCTCTGTTTCCTCCGGCTCGCGGAAGGCAACCGAATGGCAGTTCAGGATACAGATTTCATCTGTCATCGTCGCAGAGCAAACCATGCATCCGTCGGATCCGATAGGGCTTTCCTCGAGTTTTCGCAGAAGCATGTCGAAGGATTGGTCGCACTGCTTGGGGTTTTCCAGAATATGTGTATAGGATAAGGGTTGTTGTAGATGCAGTTTCATGGGAGATGCACTGTTCATGGATAGGATTGTAGTAAAAACAGCTGGCAAAGTACAGTATGAACTCATCAGAAAATCGAATAGGCGCCGGATTGCCTTGCGAGTAACCGACGATGCACGTGTAGTGGTTTCAGCACCAAGCAGAACCCCAAGGACAACTATAGATCGGTTTGTCGCGGACCACGTCGATTGGATAGAACGGAAACTTGCGGCTATCGGCTCATTGCCAAAGACTCTTCCCGAACATACGTACATGGACGGCGACCGCTTCCTGGTTTTTGGGGAGGAGAAGATCCTGAAGGTCCAGAGGGGTGGAGTAGCTACCACCACTTGCGAGCTTGTGGAGGATACCTTGGTGGTCCACGCCCGCAATGGGGCAAAAGGTGGAGCAATCGGAAAAGCGATCACGCTTTGGTACGTGGAACTTGGCAACCAGGTATATGGCGAGCTGGTGGAGAAGTGGATAAGCAGGATCGGGCAAGCCGAAGTGAGCCGACCTGTGGTGGTTTCAATGGCCTCCTACCCCAAGCGTATGGGCAGTTGCTCCCAGAAGGGAGACCTGCGGTTTGCGATCCGTTCATTGATGCTGCCGTTACCATTGGTGGATTATCTGGCGTTGCACGAGGTTGCCCATCTGGTTCACTTCAATCATGGAGATGCCTTCAAGCGAATGCTTGGGGAATGTATGCCGGACTGGAAACATCGACAACATGAGATGTCCTCCTTGCGAATCAGAACCGCGCATATTTGATTCCCCAACGAAACGAGGGTAGCGGAACAATTACTATTGGTCCATTACCGAGTGAGTGCAGGGAACGTAGGGTGAGATACCCCGCCACTTGGGGCGGTAGCGGGGGCGAAGCCTCCCGGGTCCGGCTCCTGCCCTGGGGTTGCGATACCATTCATCCCTTGTCGCAGCAAAATTGGCACGAATCTACCAATCGGCCATGATTTGTGATATAACGGGAAGACGAAACCGATGTGGGAGGACGCATGAAACCGGATACTTTGGCACCTGGCATCCACCGTGTATATGCACGTATTGGCGATAGGGATTTGTTCGAGGGCATTTGGCCGATACCTCATGGGGTGTTGTTGAACTCGTATGTTGTGCAGGGAACCGAGAAGACTGCCTTCATCGATCTTGTGAAGGATTGGGAAGGAGCTGTTGGTGCTGTCGAGCAGCAGATGGCCGCCCTTGGCCTATCGTTCAAGGATATCGATTACCTTGTTTTGAACCACATGGAGCCGGACCACACCGGTTCGTTGGCCGAATTGTGCAAACAGAATCCCAACATCGAAATCCTCTGTACCAAAAAAGCGGTTCCGCTTGTCGAAGCCTTCTACGGAATAACGGAAAAGGTCAGATCTGTCGCGTCGAAAGAGACTGTCGATCTCGGGGGCAAGACTCTGGTTTTCGAAGAGACGCCGAATATCCATTGGCCTGAGACGATGATGACGTACGTGCCGGAGGACGGGGTGCTCTTCTCCTGTGATGCCTTCGGATCGTTCGGCCAATATGAACATTGTTTCGACGACGAATTGACCACAGCCGAATGGGAGCTGCTCATACCCGAAACCGAACGCTACTATGCCAACATCGTCTCCTCGTTCAGCCAATTCGTACTGCGGGGTATCCAAAAATTGGCTGGACTCGATATCCGTATGGTTGCCCCGAGCCACGGAATCGTGTGGAGGAAAGATCCTGCGAGGATTATCGAACTGTACAAGACGTTGGCCGAAGATATGAACGGGCCAGCCGAAGCGGAAGTGACCTTCGTATGGAGCAGCATGTACGGCAATACGGCAGCACTTGTCCCCATAATCAAGAAGACACTTGAGGATGAAGGTTTGACGGTAAGGATGCATGAGGTCCCCAAGGAGCATGCCTCCTTCGTACTGGCATCCGCTTGGCGCACAAGCGGCCTGGTTATCGGCATGCCGACGTACGAATACCGCATGTTCCCTCCCATGTACCATATCTTGGATATCCTCGAGAGAAGCCATGTGAACAATCGCAAGGTCATGCGTTTCGGTTCCTTCGGATGGTCCGGCGGTGCCCAAAAGCAATTCGACCCTTTCGTTGAATCCTTGAAGTGGGATTGTGTCGGAGTCATAGAATATCAAGGGGCTCCTACTGAAGACGATAAGGCAAGGGCAATCGGCACAGCAAAAGAACTGGCTCGCAGTGTGAAGGACTGGAGCCGGAAGAAAACAGTGGAATAATCGGTTTCACCTTGACGATCGTGTTTCCAGATTCCTCAAGAAATGATCGGACAGAGATGCCGCAGGAATTCGGCGATTCTCGCAGTCGAAGAAATGGAAACCCGTTCCTTGGGCGAGTGGACATCCATGAGGTTCGGGCCGAGCGAAACGGAATCCATGCCTTCCACAAGCGAGTTGATGATACCGCATTCCAACCCTGCGTGGATTGCGGTTATCTGCGCTTTCTTGCCCATATGCTTCTTCCATGCCGTGGCACAGAATCCTGCAAGCGGTGAGGACGGGTCCGGAGTCCATGCCGGGTACGGATTCTCCAGCTTGCATGTGGCTCCAGCGGTCTCGAAAGCCAAAACGGCCCTTTTCGCAATCATGTCACGGGAAGAGAGTATCGACGATCGATGACTGGTGACCAAGGTATACGCCTTGTCAGTGGTTTTGATAACCGCCAGGTTGGAGGAGGTCTCCACCATCCCGTCAATGGTCTGGCTCATCCGTTCGACACCGTGTGGAGCAAGACACAGTGCATTGATCATAGCCTCGCTCTGTTGTGCCGTCGATGCTTCGGTCGCCTGCTTCCTTGACTTGGCGATAATCAGGTTGATTCCCGGATCTGCTTGTGCATATTCCTTCTTGAGGTCCTTCAATACTTGTGTGGCAATCGATTCTACAAGCTCAAGCCGTTCCGAGGGTATCGAAACGGTTGCACGGCAACTGCTGGGAATGACATTGCGTTTTGTGCCACCTGCCATGTGCACCAACCGGACAGTACATTCGTCCGATATCGTTCGCAACAGACGGGCCATACAGGATATCGCATTTGCACGCTGTTTGTGGATTTCTCCACCCGAATGTCCCCCAAGCAATCCGTCGAGCGTCACATCCAACAAGAGTTCACGTTTGGTGACCGGGGATAGTTCAAGCGGCACGGATGCGTTGATTTCAACACCTCCGGCACAACCGATGAAGAAGATTCCCTCTTCCTCACTATCCAGGTTGAGCATCTTCCTGCTATCTATCATGGATGCATCGAGTCCGAAGGCGCCTTCCAATCCGGTTTCTTCCGAAGTGGTGAAAATCGCTTCCAATGGACCATGTGAAGCTTCGGGATCGGTGAAAAGGTCGAGGGCCAGGGCAATAGCGATCCCATTGTCGGCTCCAAGAGTCGTTCCTCTGGCCTTGAGCCAATCCCCGTCGCGTTCAAGCACCAATGGATCGGTGGCAAAGTTGAATTCGACATCGTCCTCCTTTACACAGACCATATCCATATGGCCTTGCAATGCCAGGGAGGGGACATGCTCCATTCCTTTCGTTGCCGGAACCTTGATAATCACATTTCCAGCATCATCGACTTGGAAAGCGAACCCATGTTTCTTGGCGAATTCGACCAGGTATGCGCGTACTTGACCTTCGTTCCCCGATTCCCGCGGAATCTGGGTAAGATCGAGAAAATAATTCCAAAGCCTTTGCGGCTGCAAGCCTTCGACCGCACGTTCAGATGCACCATGTTGAGCCATGCATTCCCCCTAGAGCAAGTTGTTATGAAAAATTGTCACGTATCATAGTACCACGGATAAACAGGCCCTTGACGACAAAATCCTCGTCGAAAACCACGATATTTGCCAGGTATCCCGGAGTCAACCGTCCCATGAGCGACATATCGTAGATACGTGCCGGATTGGCGGTAGCCATCTGTATCGCCGACTCGATGGGAACTTCCCAATCCACGAGATTCTTCACACCTTGCAGCATGGTAAGCGAGGAGCCCAACATGACATCGGGATCATCCGCCCTGTGGAACGCCCCATCATCGGCCAGGATTGCGATTTCCTTGTTGGACAATAGCTCGCCACCCTTTTGCATGGTTGGCTTCAAGGAATCGGTAACCAATACGACGTTCCTGACTTGTTTGTCTTTTAAAAGCAACTTGACCAATTCCGGGTGCACGTGTACTCCGTCGGCAATCACTTCGCACTGCATATCCTGCTCGATCAGAATAGCTCCGACCGTACCCGGGTTCCTTTGGTGGAGTCGGCTCATCGCATTGAAGAAGTGGGTCGAGTGGAGTATTCCGACCTGCATGCCCTCAATAATGTTCTCATAGGTGGCATTCGTATGTCCTGCAAGCAAAACGACACCCCGTTTGATTGCAGTGAGTGCCAATTCTCGCATCCCCTTCAATTCTGGGGCTACCGTCATACAGACAATATGGCCTTTGCCCGCTTCAATAATCTTTTCGAACAAGGCCACGTCGACCGGTTTGACGCCGTCGGCATTTTGTGCCCCCAACCGGGCCGAGGAGATGAACGGACCCTCCACATTGATCCCAAGTATGGTGGCTCCGGTTTCCTCTCCTATCGCCTCGACCGTGACTTCGATCGATGCGAGCATCCTCTCGGTCGTATCTGTGTAGATGGTTGGAAAGAATCCGGTCACCCCAAAATCGGCCAACCGTTCCGACATGCCGAGGATCGATTCGGTCTTCGCGTCTTCGGTTCCGAATCCTCCGATTCCATGGATATGGGTGTCGATGAATCCGGGTGCGATGAAGGCGCCCTTGACGTCGATGGTTTCTGTGCCTGGGGGAAAGCGCTTCTGCTGGAAGCGTTTCATGTTGAAAATGTCTCCGATGTTTCCTTCGGAATCAATGAACAAACCGCAATTCTGCAATTTCGCCGAACCGGTGACTATGGTTCCATTGATCAGGACGGTGGTTCCCATATGGTGCCTCTTACCTAGAATATAAAGCCCGGCTATCGGACGGTCAAGCCAAGTCCCCGCCCGTGGCAGGCAGGTCCTCGGTGAGCCTGTTTACCCATTTGCCGCTCTTGATCCTGAACATCCCCACAATCCACTTGAATGCCTCTTCCAACCCGACAAACAGGTACAGGTAGTAGATCGGAATACCGAATACGAGAGCTCCGAGGAAGGCACAGGGAACTCCGATCAACCAGACCCCGGCCAGCTCGACGAACATGGAGAACCGGGTGTCTCCCCCCGAACGGAGCACACCGACGACCAGCACCATGTTGTAGGCCTTGATGGGAATCAACAGACCCAAGGAGATCAGGGACAAGGTAGTCATACGGGCGACCGGAGGACTCAGGTTGAATGGAAGGGGAAGCCATGGCGATAGGAATGCCAGGAATCCACCGAGAACGGCACCAGTGAAGAACCCGATGACCAGCAACCGTTTCGCATAGAGCTTCGCCACATCCAAGTGGTTTTCACCGATCCGGTTTCCGATCATGATCGCACTGGCGTTGCTGATACCCATCAGGACAACAAAGAACAACCCTTGGATCGACTCGCTCACATTGACCGAGGCTATCACCTCGATACCCATCCGTGAGAAGGCGACCTTGTAGGTGGTCATGCCAAGCGACCAGAACAGTTCGTTCAATATCACCGGCAGGCAGGTGACGAAATACCGTTTCACCATGGTGCGGTTGAAGGAGACCAGGCTTCGCAGTGGTGCGGCGACCGCTCGCTTCTTTCCATAGATGAACAGCAGCAGCAGGACCATTTCCACGCCACGTGCGATCACAGTGGCCAATGCGGCTCCCCGCACCTCCAACCGTGGAAAGCCGAACTTTCCCAGGATCAACAGGTAGTTGAGCACGACATTGAGGCTCATGGAGAAGAACGAAATGTAGAGCGGAGTCTTGGCATCACCTGTGCTTCGCAATGATGCGGAGAAAGTCATCACCACAGCAGTGAACACATAGCTGACCGCCACGACCACCAGGTATTCGCGACCCCGTGCGACAACCTCCGGGTCGTTGGTGAAGATCCGCATGATCGTTTCCGGAATCGACAACGAGATGATGGAACTGAAGAATGCCCCGGCAAGACTTACTATCAACGCGATTCCCATGACCTTGTGCATGGAGGTCTTGTCCTGCGCTCCCCAATATTGCGCCACGAATATGGCGGCCCCGCTACTGACTCCGAAGAAGAAGAGTGTCATGAGGAAGAACATCTGGTTCGCCAAGCCAACAGCCGCAAGTGACGATTCTCCGACCATTCCAATCATCATCGTGTCGATGAAGGAGACGGAGGCAACCAGGAGGTTCTGCAACATTATCGGCAGGGCCAGGAAGATGAGGCGTGAGAGGAACTCTTTTCTGGATTCCACGAAGTCGGGCATTGGGGCTGTAGTCATGGTCGAGCTGTACCACGTTTGGGGTTTTGGGGCAAGCTGCGCCGGTGAGCTCCGAGCAAAACCGATATCAAATCGCTCCTACCCGTCAGCTGCAGCGCTTCCAGGACCAGCGTCCTGTGTTCCGGCTTGTGGTAGTGGAGCAATGCCCTCTGCATATGGCGTTCCCTTCCTTTCGGGACATGGATAGACGCGAAATTCCTGCCTGGACGTGGGTCCAGTCCGGTGAAATACATGCATGTCGCGACCGTTCCCGGGGTGGGATAGAACTCTTGGACTTGCTCGGGAATGAAGTGTGTCTTGTGTAGGTACTCGGCCAACGCCACAGCACCCTCCAAGGTGGTGCCGGGGTGCGCCGCAATGAAATAGGGGATGCAGTACTGCTCCTTGCCTGCATGTCGGGAGGCTTCCATGAAGTCGTCGACAAACTGTTCGTACCACTCGACCTTTGGCTTGCCCATGGCATCGAGTGCTGCCGGATCCATATGTTCCGGTGCTACCCGCAGCTGTCCGCTCGTGTGGTTCGACGCCAGCCGGTCGAGGAATTTTTTCCGTGATTCGGGGGTTCCTGTCGCCATCAGGTAGTCGTATCTGATTCCCGATCGGATAAATACCTTCTTGACAGAGGGAACTGCCTCGATCGCTTCCAAACGCTGGAGATACGCTGGATGCGAATCGATGAGATTGTTACAGGGATCGGGATACAGGCACAACTTGTTTTGGCATGGCCCATGCGTCTGTTGACGTTTGCAGGCGATGCCCTGGAAGTTTGCCGTCGGGCCCCCAACATCGTGTATGTAGCCCTTAAAATTAGGTAAGGCTGTAATTTCTTCAGTCTCTCTCTCCAATGAGGCTATCGAACGGTTGGTGATAATACGTCCTTGATGACTGGTAATGGCACAAAAGGAACAAGAGCCGAAGCATCCCCTGTTGCTGGTCAGGCTGAACTGGACTTCGGCCAGGGCCGGGATACCACCATCGGAATCGTAGCTGGGATGCCATGTCCGTTGGTAGGGCAGTTCCTGCACCTGATCCAACTCGGCTTGTGTCAACGGACGCATGGGAGGGTTCACCACAATAGTCCGATCGGCGCTTTCCTGGATCAGTACCGTCTTGTCGAACGGATTCTCATGGAGCAGTTGTTGCTGGAAGGAGGTGGCATAGGCGTGAAGACTTTCCGACGATGGCGTATTGCTCACCTTCTCACGTTCGGAGACCTGTTCGTAGGATGGGAGCTGGACGAAGGCATATCCAGGTCTTCCCTCCTTGTGTTGGTCAAAGGATTTCGAGGGTATATTGGCGGCTGTCCCGGGAATATCGACAAGCGTCTGGACCGGTTCTCCTGCAGACAATCGCTTGAGGATCTCCAAGGTCTGCAATTCTCCCATGCCATAGACCAACAGGTCCGCCTTGGCATCCAACAGGACACTCCTTCGTATTCGGTCACTCCAGAAGTCGTAGTGCGCCAAACGTCTGAGCGAAGCCTCGAGACCTCCGATTATGATTGGGGTCTCTTTTCCGAACGCTTGCCGAGCCCTTCCACTATAGGTGATGACGGCCCTGTCGGGACGCTTGCCCCCCTTGCCACCAGGGGAATACGGATCATCGTTGCGTACTCTGTTGTTGGCGGTGTAATGGCTCACCATCGAATCGATGTTTCCCGAGGAAACCATACAACAGAGGCGAGGTTTGCCGAATTGCAGGAAGTCGTCCGTACGGTCCCATCGCGGTTGCGCGACAATTCCCACACGGTATCCATGGAATTCCATAAGGCGTCCGAGCAATGCCGCTCCAAAGGAGGGGTGGTCGACATATGCATCCCCGGAAATGAACACCACATCGACCGCATCCCATCCCCTGCGTTCCATGTCCGATCGGTCGAGCGGGAGAAACGGTCTATTTCTATTCATAGAAAGCACTATATTGGATTGAAAACCGCATGTAAATAGGGTATGATACGCTCTTGATTGTCAATCTTTCCAAAAGGACCAGTGTATGCCCCATACAGAAGTGAAGCCCGAGATATTCATCGTGTTGAATCCGAATGCGGCGAAGGGGAGAGCCCTTTCCCAGAGGGCGGCTATCGAGGATTATTTCACAAGCAACCGGATTCCAGTCCGTATGGTCCTGACCGAAAGACCGCTCGAGGCCATAGAGTTGGCGAAAGAGGCGGTACTTTCCGGATATAGGACTGTGGTCGCCGCAGGTGGGGACGGCACGATCAACGAAGTGGTCGATGGTGTTGTCCGGGCTACACGTGAGCTTGGCCTATCCGCCGAGGATTCTCCACTGGTGGGACTCATTCCAATCGGCCGGGGCAATGATTTCGCCTTTTTCGCCAAAATCCCGAAGACAGTCGAGGATGCCTGCAAGCTCATAGCTACAA
The DNA here is from genome assembly GCA_002839335.1 of Spirochaetae bacterium HGW-Spirochaetae-4. GTDB lineage: Bacteria > Spirochaetota > Spirochaetia > Sphaerochaetales > Sphaerochaetaceae > UBA8525. The sequence continues at coordinate 55,941 of PGXU01000005.1, read as the reverse complement.
AGAGTTGGAAAGCCATCGACTTCGGTGAAGTATTCGGTGGCAGGTTCCCCGAGGGCAGATGTTTTGTGAATGGAGTTGGGATCGGCTTCGAGCCGTTGGTGAATTTCGTGGCCTCCGATTTCAAGAAAATCAGCGGAATGCTCAGCTATTTGTTCGGATTCTTGAAAATCATGATACACTATCCCGCCCCGGTTCTTGTGGAGATTGCAAGTGAGCATGGAAGCTTCACCTGCAATACCCAGCAGATCTCCCTTTGCAACGGGAGGCGGATGGGTTCGATGTTCATCATGGGGCCGAATGCGGAGTTGGATGATGGACTGCTGGATATCGTATATGCGAACAAACCGATACAAGGGCGGGAAATATTGAAATATGCCGTGAGGTTCTTCTCTGGAAGCCAGTTGAAGACAGACCGGTTCTCGTCCTTCAGGGCAACCGGGGTAACCATCACCGCCCCGACCGATTCGTTGCCGTGCCATGCCGATGGGGAAGAGGTTTCCCGCGGTTGCCGGTCGATTTCGGTGAAACTTTTTCCGGCCGGTGTGAAATTTATAAGAATTTCATAGGCTATATTTGACTAATGCGTCTTGTCAGTGTATTGTTTACAGTGCGTGTTTTTGTATTTTTTTTGATTGAAAGTATGAGGAGTTGGTGTTGATCAAAGATATGGTACCGTCGGTACATTTTTATGACCAGGATTTTGTCGATATGTACGACAGGACCTGGGTTTGGATAGATGAATATTGGGCACAGGGAACAAAGGAGAATGGTTTCTCCGGCGGTTATCTTGGGTACCCGGGACAAAAAACGTTCAACCAGCTCCATTCCTGCATGGCGGCCTTGTTTCTTGTATACAGCAATCAGACCTATTCTCCATTCCCCATGATGGACTATTTCTATGGTCGGCAAGAAGAATCGGGAGCCATCAGAAGCGATTATTCGATCGAAGACGGTTCGGTGGTTTCCGACCCCGAAAATCCGGAAGGAGTCTGTTCTCCGATCTTCGCCTATGTGGAACATGGTTTTTACCATAAGATCGGTAACAAGAAGCGGTTGAAAGAGATTGTCCCGATACTGGAAAAGCACTTCGATTGGCTCAAGAACAATTTCCTCCGGGAAAATGGACTCTACTCGGTTCCCGCATCGGCTTGCCTTTCCGGCAATATCGATCGGAGCACCATGTACTATCCTGTCGATTTCAATTCGCAGCTTGCGGTGAATGCCCTGTATCTTTCGGCAATCGGCGATATCCTGAACGACAAGGAACTGAGTTTCAGATACAAGCGGTTGTACTTCTCCCTGAAGACCCGGATCAATTCCCTCATGTGGGACCCCGACGACCATTTCTACTATGATTTGGATGTGAAGGAAAAACGGACCAAACGCAAACATATCGGTGCGTATTGGACTCTTCTTGCGGAGATTCCCAATGAAGAGCGTGCCGACGGATTCATAGCACACCTTTCCGACCCCGAGATGTTCGGGACCGAGAATCCGTTTCCCACCATCCCCGTATCCGATCCCGACTTCTCGGAGCTTGGCAACGGATATCGTGGTGGCGTGGTCCCGTTCAACACCTATATGGTGGTCAAGGGACTGGAGCAGTACGGGCAGTTTGAGTTCGCACGGGAATGTTCCATCAGACACCTCTATTTCATTCTCGATACGCTCCATCCCGATGGGGAAGAGACGGGTGATGTCTGGGAAGCCTACCAGCCGACCAAAGAGGGCCCTTCGATTTGCAACGATATCCCCGACTTCCCGACGAAGCGGTTCATTCCCATGACAGGACTCATAACCATCACCTTGATGATCGAGGATATCATCGGATTGGTGATATCCCTTCCCCGCAAGACGGTGGATTGGACTATGACCACGCTGGAAGCAATGGGAATAGAGGGATTGTCCCTGAAACGGAACATGATCACCATTTTGAGCAACAAGCAACCACGTGGTTGGGAAATCCGATTGGAGTCTGAGAAGCTCTACTATTTCACCATCGAGATTCTTGCCGAGAAAAAGAAGAAGACTCTTCCGATTCCATCGGGCAAGTGCTCCATGCTGATCGACAAGCTGTAGGAAGCGCCCATGGGTTGGATTGGTAAATTGATCGGTGGCGCCATGGGTCTGGCTATAGGCGGACCCTTGGGCATGATTGCGGGAATAGCGTTCGGCAACCTGTTCGATCGGGCCGGACAAATGTCGGGTCAACAGGAAGGTTCCATTCCCTTTGGCGACATGAACAGGCTCTCGGCCGAACAGCAGTCCCAGATGGTGTTCTTCGTAGGAGCCTTCTCCATGCTTGCAAGGATTGCGACGGTCGACGGCCGTCTGCTGCCCGAAGAGCAACAGAAGGTCGAAGAGTTCATCCAGCGGGACCTGAAGCTCGATATGCAAAGTCGACAGGCGGCCCTGCGGGTATTCAATGCCGCGCTCACCGGTGGCGGGACCTTCGAGCAATTCGCAACCCAATTCTACCAGAATTTCGCACATGAACCGGCCTTGCTGGAGTTGATGGTCGATATCTTGGTGCGAGTTGCTGTCGCCGATGGGGTTCTCAACGAATCCGAAGACAGGCTCATTACGGTGGCTGCGCGAATATTCAGGATTTCGGATGCCCTATTGGTCAATATAAAGCGTCGACACACGTCGTTCACCGCGGCTCCTTCAAAAGCCTATGCGGTACTCGGATTGCAACCGGGAGCTCCGGTCGAGGAAATCAAGAAGGCTTATCGGAAACTCAGTATTGAATTTCATCCCGATACGGTTGCATCGAAAGGGTTGCCCGAAGAATTCACGACATTCGCCACAGAAAAATTCCGTTCCATCCAAGAAGCATACGACACCATCAAGAGGGAACGCAATATCGTCTAGGCGAAGCGAGTGCAGGGAACGTAGGGTGAGATACCACACCCCTTGGGGCGGCAGCAGAGGCGAAGCCTCCACTTTCCTGGGCTTGCCCTGGGGTTGCGATACCATTCATTCCCTGTAATCGATCCGTCCACGCATCGACCGTGCAAGCGTCAACCTGTCCGCATATTCCAGGTCTCCGCCAATGGGTAGGCCCGAAGCCAAGCGCGTGATCGTGATCTGCTTGCCTTTCAATAGATGCCGCAAATACATGGCTGTGGTATCGCCTTCCTCGGTCGGGTTCGTTGCGATAATGATTTCCTGGAAACCTTCCCCTTCTATCCGTTTCATGAGATTCGAAAAGTCCAGTTTGTCCGGTCCGATTCCATCCAACGGGGAGAGGGCTCCGCCCAACACATGGAATAAGCCGTTGTACGCCCCGCTTGCCGCAATGGTCACAACATCCTGCGGTTGTTCCACCACACACAGGAGCGTCCGGTCCCGGCTCGCATCGGTACAAATGGGGCAGGGGTCCGTTTCAGTATAGCTACCGCAGATACTGCAAGGGAAGACCAACTCCTGGATCTGTGCGATCAGTTGGGCCAGCTGCTGGTTGTAATGGGAATCGCTCTTGATCAGATGGTAGGCCAACCGTGCGGCACTCTTCGGACCGATGCCTGGAAGCCTGGACAGTTGTTTCGCAAGGAGTTCAAGGGAAGTCATAGGTTCATGCCGCCGGCCAGCGAGGTGGCTTCCGTCTTCAATTGGTCCTGGATGTTCTTCACCGCGGCGTTGAACGCGGAGGCGACCAGCACCTCAAGTGTGCTGATATCCTCCGGGTCGACCACTTCCGCCGAGATGTGGATCGATTGGACTTCCATCTTCCCGTTGATGGTGACATCGACCATGCCTGCCCCTGCGCTCCCAGTGGCCCGCATCACCGCGAGCTTGGATTGCATCTGTTGCATCTGGGATTGGATATTCTGCATGTTCTTCATAAGATCGAACGGGTTCATGGTTCCTCCGGTTATTGCAGGTGCAACACTTCGCCCCTGAACATGGTGGCAATGGTGTTGGCCAATTCATTGGTTTGTCTCTTTTCCGATTGTGCAAGGTCCGCTTTCGGTAGTGTCTTCAAAAATTCAATCGGACCGTCGTATCCGGTATGCCGCGCAACCAATGCTTTCAACCGTTCTGAATTCTGGCGAGCGGTTTCCATCGCATAGTTCGAAGCGAAAGTGAATCGGAGGCTTTTGTCATCATGTGAAACCTCTACGACCTGGCTCAGCACAATCCCAACCGGGTCGCGTTCCGCAGCCATCTCTTGGATCAACTCCGGTAGTAAATCCTTGGTGATATGCTTTACCGGTGGAGGCGATACCGGTGTTGGTGGAACTTCCTTGCGCTGCGGTTCGACCTGCGGGGCAGGTCTGGCCAAAGGCGTTGGTTCCGGTGTTGGCTTTGGAGCGGGAATGGGAGCTGGTGGTACTATCGGTTTTGGAGCAACTGTAGGCTCTACGATAGCCTCTTTAATCGGAGTTGAATGTACTATTTGCTGTACAGGAGCTTTCGGAGCTATCGTTTCAATTGGTTTTACCAGTTGGGGACGCGCTTGCGCAATCTCGCCGGAAAGCAGTGATTCCTTCAATTCCTCCACTTTCCGTACCAGTGTGGCCGAGGATGCCATATGACGCAAATGTGTCAATCTGCTGACAGCCAGCTCGAGTTCGAAACGGGGATTGAGCGAGAAGCGGATATCGCGGTACAACTTCAAGAAGAGTTCGACCGCGGCTTCCAATTGCTCGTCCGAATAGGCTTGGCGAATTGCTTCAGGTATCTGGGAAATCTGTAGCCCGAGAATCGATTCGTTGGTGATGTCCCGTCTGATGAGCAGCAAGGTACGCATGTACTCGGCAAGATCCTTGATGCACTGTTCCACAGAGACCCCGGAATCCAGCAGCGCATGGAGTGCCTGCAGCGCGTTCCCCGTCTGTTCCTCCAACAGGGCACCGATAATAGCGGAAATCTTATCCAATCCTGCCAATCCCAACTTCTGCTGGATCTGCTCCATGGTCACCATACCGTTGCTGAACGAGACGACCTGGTCGAACAACGTATAGGCGTCGCGCATGGATCCGGTCGATTCCTTGGCTATCCAGAACAAGGCCTCGTCCTCTGCTTGGATTCCCATTTCGGCAGCTGTCTGGGCGAGGACATCCTTGATGATATCCAATGGAATCAACTGGAAATGGAATTGCTGGCAGCGTGAACGGATGGTGGCGGGCACCTTTTGTGTTTCGGTTGTCGCAAAGATGAATACGACATATTCGGGTGGTTCCTCGATGGTCTTCAACAGGGCATTGAACGCACTGGTGGAGAGCATGTGGACCTCGTCGATGATGTACACCTTGTAGCGGCAACTCTGAGGTGGAAACAACACCTCGTCCTTGATGACGCGGATATCGTTCACCGACGTGTTGCTTGCTCCGTCGATCTCGATCACGTCGGTCGAATTCCCCTGTGTTATTTCCCTGCAGTTCGCGCAGACACCACAGGGATACGGTGTGGGACCCTGCTCGCAATTGAGCGCCTTCGCGAGAATCCTGGCCGAGGAGGTCTTGCCGACTCCACGTGGTCCACTGAAGAGATAGGCATGGGCGATGCGACCCTGCTCGATCGAATTCTTGATTGTCGAAACAACGAACTGTTGTCCGACCAAGCCGTCAAACAATTGGGGTCTTTTGCGTGTTGCTGTTACTTCGTATGCCATTGCTACTCCAGTGTCCGTGACAGACACCTATGACTATACCATGGGCTTGTCGGAATGAAAAACCCCCTTGGCTCCGATACATCGCCTGTGGCTCATCGTTCAATCGCTTACCGCTGCTACCTTCCGGTCCTGACGGGGTTGGGCGAAGAGCGATAGCACAGAATCTACCATCAACACCAAGGGGGAATAAACGGAGAGAGAGGGATTCGAACCCTCGGAGCCCGGTTAGAGCTCACACCCCTTCCAAGGGTGCACCTTCGACCACTCGGACATCTCTCCAAGTTCACATGACAGAAACGAAAAAAAAGAGCGGAGAGAGAGGGATTCGAACCCTCGGTACCGTCAAACGGTACAACGGATTTCGAGTCCGTCTCCTTCGACCACTCGGACATCTCTCCAGGCGGGCTTCGCCGTATGTAGCCAAGAGGATTCGAACCTCCGACCTCCAGATCCGCAATCTGATGCTCTATCCAGCTGAGCTATGGCTACGCAACATATCATTAAACTTGTAAAAAACCAAAAAAACGGAGAGGGGGGGATTCGAACCCCCGGTACCGTTCCCAGTACAACTCCTTAGCAGGGAGCCCGATTCGGCCGCTCTCGCACCTCTCCAGGGAACTACCGATAGGTAGATCGCTACACCTGATCGGAAAATTGAAATTAGCGGAGAGAGAGGGATTCGAACCCCCGGAGACTCGCGCCTCAACGGTTTTCAAGACCGCCTCCTTCGACCGCTCGGACATCTCTCCAATCAGGATTCCCACTATACTGACGGGGCCATTCTTTGTCAAGTAAACCGGGGGAGGCAAAACCCTCTCCGGTACCACGTAAAACTTGACAGGACTCGAACGTATGACCATGATAGGAGCGAGGTGTCCCATGGCGAAAGTAAGAATGGAAAAATTGCAGGCAGCACGTATGGGGAACCATGCATTGGAAATGGTTTCCGACCTCATCGGGAGATTTGGTAGCAGGTTGACGGGAACTCCCGGGTGTACCCAAACGGCAGAAGTGTTGGCCAGCGAGCTGTCGACATACTGCAATCGTGTCGAAAAGGAAGAATTCTCCCTGCATCCCAAGGCCTTCCTGGGATGGATACGCATCCTGGTGACTTTGTATCCCGTGGCATTGCTGTGCATATGGCTGTCGTTGCCATTGTTTTCCCTTCTCCTCATGGGCGTTGGTTTGCTGATCATGGTCTACGAATTCTTCCTGTACAGGGAAGTGATCGATCGATGGTATCCGAAGGTGACCGGTATGAATGTATTCGGAACTGTGGAACCGGAGCAGGATGTACGGCAGACGGTCGTGTTCAGCGGACACCATGACAGTGCCCGCGTGTTCAATTTCTACACCCATAAACCGCACCTCTACATGGTTAGGATAGGTACGGGGCTTGGGGCGTTCCTCGTATTGTCGGTCGTCTCCTTGGTGCAGACGATTGTGGAGATATTCACCGGAGGAGTGTTTGCCATTGGGGTTCCCGCGTGGGCTTTCATCATGGCGGCCATCCCGTTGACAGTTGCGCTTCCCTGGGTGATCAAACTGTGGTTCTTCGCTTCGGAGGAGGGAACACCCGGTGCCGGTGACAATCTGATTTCGTCTGCTATGGCTGTACAGTTGGCGCGGTATTTCAAGCACAATGCGGAGAACGGAAATCCGTTGCACCATACTCGGGTCGTCTTGGCCAGCTTCGATGGGGAGGAGGCCGGCTTGCGGGGTGCACGCGACTTCTATGCACGGCATCGCAATGACCCGGAAGTGCTTTCGGCGAAAACCTGGAACTTCAATGTGGATTGTCCCTATCAGGCGAAGGATCTGTTCTTCCTGACCAGCGATATCAACGGCAGTGTCAAACTTTCACAGGAGATGGCGACCAAATGTGTTGGTATCGCACAGTCGATGGGGTATGAGGCCTTCAGCCAGCCGATTGCGTTCCTGACCGGGGGAACCGATGCCGCCGAAGCCGCGAAAGCTGGATTCGAGGCTGTTTCCCTCATGGCGATGCCCTGGGACAACAAGGAGCGGTCGAGTGTCTACCACACGCCGAACGATCTTCCCGAAGCAATAGATCCCAAGGCGGTCGAGGAGACGTTGTCCATTGCGATCAGATTCATCGAGCAGGCAGATGCTGCGGTTCAGCATTCGTGAAGTACTTCAATCGTAGCGCCACCTGAACTGAGATCGGTGATCCTGTCCACGATTTCCTGGACATGGATGGTCGGAACCGTAGCCCCTATGGTGATGCCGGTTGCGAAATCTTCGGTGGACCGGCCGTCCTTCTCCACGAGCAGATTTCTGACTTGCTCATAGATTTCATAGCCGATCTGTATGGTAAGATTGGATTTTTCAATGAGTTCTTCGGTTTTCAAGGTATCAATCACGGCTTTGGCTGCATCCCCATATGCTTTCACCAGCCCTCCGGTACCCAACAGCGTTCCGCCAAAATACCGGACGACCATTACCAATACGTTTGTGACTCCGCTTCCCTTGAGCACTTCCAGTACCGGTCGTCCTGCGGTGTTCTTCGGTTCGTGGTCGTCGCTTTGGCTGAACTGGGTACCATCGGGACCAAGCACCGCTGCATGGACTACATGGTTTGCCTGCGGATGCAAGGCGCGGGTCGCAACGATTCTTGCCTTGATGTTCTCGATTCCGTCGAGTGGTTCGGCGATGGCGACGAATCGGGATCGTTTGACTTCAATCTCGACTTGGTTCTCGGATAGGGGAATTCTCATGGTTTGATGATACCATGGATATTCCTAAACCAACAGATTGGTAGGAAGTCAAAGCCTGCCATGCAACAGCAGAAATACACTTTAACTTTAATATGCAATATGTTAGAATTGTAACAACTTGAGTTGTCTTGTCAAACGACTGGAGAGTGTTGTATTTTTAATCAAGGCTTTTGGCAGTACTCAAGTATAGAATTTGCATACACTATTCGTAATCCGGTTCGTGCAGATATTGAGGTAAAAATGATAAAGAGAGAAAAACGAATACAGGAACTCACAAATTTTATAAAAGTGAATAACGCTTGTTCAATAAGTGAGTTGTCTACCAAATTCAACGTTTCGGAAATGACCATTCGCCGTGATTTGGCGATATTGGAATCCAATGGGATAGTTCGTTATCTTCACGGTGGAGCTTTGTATAATTCTGGCTCGGATACCCAACAGGCGAATAGTGATGATGTAAAAGATTTCAACGACTCGGATTACTTGTTCAATCAACAGATTGTAAAGAACAGGGAAGATAAGATTGCAATCGCTAGGAAGGCTTCGACCCTCTTGGAACAAGATGAGTCGGTTATGATCGATTCTGGAACGACCATGTCGTATTTATGTCGGGAAATTGAGAATACTTTTTCTTTTACCGCAGTATGTTGGTCGTTGAATGTGCTGGTTGAGCTAAGCAGAAAACCAAATTGCAAACTGATTAGCTATGGTGGCTATTTCCATTCTCAAACCAAAATGTTTGAGAATCCTTATCCGTCTGATTTTATGAAGTATACCCGAGCCTCGAAAGTTTTTATCTCGGCAGGTGGGATACACCCCCAACTTGGAGTAACTTGCCCCCTCTCTTATGAATCGGAAACAAAGAGAAAAGCCATTGAATCAAGTAAAACAAGTATTCTTTTGGTGGATGCCTCAAAATTCGGGAAGGTCTGCCCGACTCATTTTGCGAATATTGAAGACTTCGACATAATTGTTACCAACGATTCTCTTGAAGAGTCGATGAAAAAGGAAATCATTTCACGAGGAGTCCGCTTGATACTTGTATAAGCGTTTAGCGTATCGACATAAAATGTGATATTATTGTTAGGAGATTTACAAAAATCAATAATTGTTGACAATGTTTCATTGAAGCTGTATCTTTATGTTAAAAATATAACATAAAGTGAGGCGTATATGCTTGCATTCATATATGATTCGGATAATAAGTTGAGTTTGAAGCAAATTGAAAGACCGGCTTCAAGTAATACCAGCGCTGTAGTCAAGGTTGAAGCGACCTCGATTTGTGGAACAGATTTGAGGGCCTATCGATTTGGTTCTTCTAAAATCAAGGCACCAAGGACTATAGGTCATGAGATGGTCGGTACCATCGTGGAAATCGGAAAGGATGTCAAGAACTTCTCGATCGGTGATCGTGTACAAGTAGCGCCTGCAATTGGATGTGGAGTGTGCCCTTCGTGCAGAAAGGGAAAAACCAATCTCTGTGATTCCCTGAAAACGATCGGCTTTGAATTTGACGGTACGTTCGCCGAGTATGTCCATATCCCGGTTGAAGCCTTTATGCAGGATCACGTTTCAAAGGTTCCTGATGGACTCGACCCTCGGGAAGCTGTTCTGACCGAGCCGATCGCATGTATAGTGAATGCCCAACAGTATCTGAATATTTCAAAGGGAGATATTGTAGCGATCTTTGGGTCTGGTTTTATCGGTACGATGCATGCACAACTTGCATACCATCAAGGAGCAAGCAAAGTGTTCATGATCGATGTGAACGATGCAAGAATTGCCAAAGCAAAAGAAATGCTGCCGATGCTATATGGAATCAACTCAATGAAAGAGGACCTATTCCCTACAATTATGCAGCATACAGATAATTTCGGGGTGGATGTCGCTATAACTGCATGTTCGGTTGGTAGTGCCCAATCGGATGCTTTGGGTATTATCGCCAAACAAGGAAGGATCAGCTTGTTCGGAGGGCTACCCAAGGAATCAAAAGGATTTCTTGATAGCAATATAATTCATTATAAGGAAATCTCTCTATTTGGGGCCCACGCTTCAACTGTTTCCCAGAATAGATATGTACTGGATTTGATAGCGAGGGGGAAACTGAATGTGAAACCCTTTATCGAAAAAACGTTCCCTCTTTCACAAATAGTGGAGGCATTCGAAGCGCTTAATAATGAACTCATCGTTAAAGCGGTCTTGATACCCTAGGGGGTCAATTTTCACAGCCAATGAATGGATGCAGGGTTAATTACTTTTTATGGATAGGCTTGTAGCTCTTTGCCCATATCAGCACGCTTTTCCTGTCAGTAGATTTTTTATCCTGGTGACAGGAAAATGTGATGCTCGCAGTGCCATGCATCATTATACATTGTTTATTCCCGAGCGAGTGAAGGCAACGTGAGGACCCATACCTCGCTTTCTGGGTCCGGGGCTTGCCCTGGGGGTATCGATATCATTCATTCCCACGGAGCCTACCAAAGTGAATCCCCGATACACTGATTGATGTTCGTGGAATCCTAATTACAAAGAGGAGTTGCCGGAACAGTCTCCAAGAGGCATACATCATTGGGAAATTATGAAAAAATCTGCTTGGGAATGATTCAAAATGTTTGAAAAATAACATACAGTATTAATTTATCAATACATATTCATGAATAGAAATTATTATAAATATTTACATTAAATATACTTATTAAGTATTTTCATAGGAAAATGGCATAAATTGGTGATGCTGGCAAAATGTTGTCAAATTCTCATAAAAATGTTGACAACGGTATTTCCTTGATTGATAATGAACATATGTCACAGATCGTGTGACGGTTTCTAACATGACTGAGTAAACCGATAAGGAGGTTGTACGTATGAAGTCAAGATTGTTTGTAGTTTTCATGGTTTTGCTTCTTGTTGTATCTGTTTTTACAGTTTCTGCAGGGGCACAGAAAGAGGCTGTCGCTGAAAAGCCATTGATTGGATTTATCACCAATGGACCCTACGAATTTTGGACATATTCTGCGGCGGCAGTTGAGATTCTGAAGAAGGATCTGGATATCGATGTTGAATTCTTGCTTCCTCCAAATGGTCTTCCTGAAGAGCAAAAGCGATTCATCGAGTCGTTGGTCACCAGGGGTGTGGATGGTATTGGTATCAGTGTAACCGATCCGGATAATGTAACACCATTTTTGAATGAGATTATGGAAACTGTACCAATGGTGATGTTTGACAGCGATGCACCGAATAGCAATAGATTGGCATACGTCGGTATGAGCAACTATGCTGCAGGAAGAATGGCTGGACAAGCTGTTACGGAAGTGCTTCCGAATGGTGGCGAGTTCATGATTATTGTTGGACGCCTGGATGCACAGAATGCAATCGAACGACGTCAGGGAATGATCGATGAATTGAATGGCGAACCGTACGTTGCACAATATCCCGGCAAAATGACTCCCAACACTCCAAACCTGAAATTGGGTGGAGGAAAATGGACCTTGCTTGAAACGAGAACAGATGGTGGCGATCAGTCCAAAGCCAAGTCCAACTCTGAAGATGCGATCTTGAAGTTCCCGCAAATGGATTTGATGGTTGGCATGTGGAGTTATAGTTCTCCAGCGATTATCAGTGCCGTTGCCGATGCTGGACTTCTTGGAAAGATGAAGATAATCGGGTTTGACATGGAGAATGAGTTGTTGCAGGCAGTTAAAGACGGAAACGCGTATGCGGCTCTCGGCCAGGATCCCTTTACCTATGCTGTCAGAACCATAGAAATATTGGCGAAGAAAGCACGCGGTGAAGCGGTTTCCATCCCCGCCGACAAGTTGATCGATGTCCCGGCACTAAAGATCACCGGACAAAACATTGATGAAGTTTGGGGAAAATACAAGGCCCAGCTTTCCGATGGTAACAAGTATCTTGAAGCAACCAAATAGTTTCATAGGCCAAATCGTGAGCGAAGGAATGTAATTCGATGTATAGAAACCGGTCGGGGCTCACTCTGACCGGTTTTTAAAAGACCGGATGCATTGGTACCGACTACGAATACTATCGAATTATTCAACTGTTTGTTGGACTCAAAGAAGGGTGGGCTGATTGTGGTTGATATGGAAAAAATTATGAAAAACGAAGAAAAGCCATCGTCGATAGGGCACGATCTACCAGAGGAATATGTGCTTGAAGTGAAGAATATTTCAAAATCGTTTCCGGGTGTGCGAGCTCTAAACGATGTAAGTTTCAACCTCAAGGTAGGAGAGACACTTGCTTTGGTAGGTGAGAATGGAGCAGGCAAGAGTACTATGATGAAAATACTTGCAGGGGTATATGTACCTGATGCGGGAGAAATAATCATAGAGGGAAATGCTGTTTCCATTGGATCGGTGGAGAGAGCCACCCAATTTGGTGTAGCGTTGGTCCACCAGGAGTTGAACCTGTGTGACAATTTGTCCATTGCAGGGAACGTCTTTCTTGGAAGGGAACCAAGGTATCGACATCTCAAGAAGGTTATCGATTTTGATAAGATGAATAATGATGCCACTGAGGTGCTGAATAGGGTTGGTCTCCATTTGAACCCTTCGATAATTCTCAAGGAATTGCCAATTAGCTCTCAGCAATTGGTTGAAATCTCCAAGGCACTGTCTATCAATGCGAAAGTGGTGATGTTTGATGAACCCACCAGTAGTCTTTCAGAACATGAGACGGAACAATTGTTTAAAGTGATAAGAGATTTGAATCAAAATGGCATTAGTTGCATTTACATTTCCCACCGGCTAGGTGAAGTCAAGGAAGTCGCCGACAGGGTAATCGTCTTGCGTGATGGGAAGCTATCCGGTTCACTCAACAAAAACGAGATTGATCGTGACAAGATGATACGATTGATGGTTGGTCGTGACATAGAGAAGATGTATGAAAAACGACATCTGGTGACGGATAAGGTGCGGCTGCAATTGGAGGACTTGATTGTTCCGAAGCAAGCCCGGTTTCCCGTAAATCTGTCCGTACGGGGGGGTGAGATAGTTGTCCTCTCCGGGCTAATCGGTGCAGGCCGATCTGAATTGTTGCATACAATTTTCGGAGTAGATAAAAGTTGGGGTGGACGGATTTTATTGGATGGAAAAGAGGTGACAATCAAAAAACCTGTGGATGCCATCCATGCGGGTATGGTTTTGGTACCAGAAGACAGGAAATTGAATGGACTTGTTGTAAATATGGAGGTGGATAACAATATTGCACTTCCGGGATTATGTGACAATTTGTCCAAGAAAGGATTTATCGAAAAGAGGAAAGTAGCTGAATTGGCTGAAAGGATGGTTCAAAAACTTGATATTCGGCTATTTAAGACAACCCAATTCGCAGAATCCCTTTCAGGAGGAAATCAGCAGAAGGTAGTCTTGGCAAAATGGCTTGCTATGAATCCAACGTTATTATTACTCGATGAACCTACTCGTGGAATTGATGTTGGTGCAAAGGCTGAAATATATAAATTACTTGAAGACCTGGCTCAATTGGGTGTGGCGATTCTTGTAGCTTCCAGTGAATTGCAGGAAGTACTCGGTATCGCCGATAGGATAGTCGTGATGTGTGAGGGACGGATAACAGGAGAGTTGGATCCCGCGTCCTGCAGCGAGGAAGATATCATGAAATTAGCAACGGAGCGTTTAGTATGAATAAAAACAACAGAATGATTGAGTACATTCGCAGTATGAAGCGGATAGGAGGGATAACTTTTCTACTATCCCTGATTATATTGGTTACCGCAATAATCAATCCACAATTTTTAAGTTCATATAATATAAGGAATATTCTTCGTTGGACAGGCCTTTTTGGATTGTTGAGCCTTGGGGCGGCCTTTGTTGTTATCACAGGAGGCATCGACCTGTCCATTGGCTCTGTTGTAGGACTTATCGGGTCGATTGCCGCCTATCTGATGGTTCATGCGCAATGGCCTGTTTGGGTTGTGTTGATTTTTATCATCGTGTTGTCTGCAACCATAGGATTGATTCATGGGTTGCTCATTACCAAGATTCACATGCAAGCCTTCGTTGTGACACTTTGCGGTCTGTTCGTATATCGTGGCCTGGCACGTTATCTAATGGACGATCGGACACAGGGGTATGGGACTGGATTCCAGAGTGTACGGTTTCTTGCAAGTGGACGTCTCCCCTCAGCTTTCTGGACAGATGGGCAGGCTCCCAAGTTTATCCTCAATTGGTCGATTCCAATGCCGTTCATATTGTTGTTGGCTATAGCCGTGCTGATGGCTATTGTTTTAAATAAAACAATATATGGGCAACATCTAAAAGCTACAGGAAGAAATGAATGTGCTTCCCGGTTCAGTGGAATCCACACTGATAATGTTTTGATAATTGCCTACGTAATCAGTTCAACACTTGCAGGACTTGGGGGATTGCTATTTTCCCTCGATTTGAACACCGTTCAGCCTTCTTCAATGGGAAACATGTATGAGTTGTATGCCATTGCCGGTTGTGTTGTTGGAGGTGTGAGTCTGAGAGGTGGGGACGGCTCTATCCTAGGCGTGATTCTTGGAACGGCAATTGTTCGTGTCTTATACAACGCGATCAATGTAGCAGGTGTGTCGACCCAATTGGAACAAGTAGTACTAGGGCTTGTCATTCTAATTGGTGTCGCCGCGGATGAAGTCGTACGGATGATCGCTGCCCAAAGAAAAGTGCGTGAATCTATGATCCTTGCCCAAAAGGCACTGGAAAAATCCAAACAAGCAGAAACTTGAATAATGCAAAAAGGAGAAGACAATGGCAGACTATTTGGGAAAAATTTGGACCAGGGAAGGTCTTAGAGCCTATATTTCGGATGAATCGGCTATAGCTGGTGCCAGTCCTTTTGTATTCAATGATGGAAAAGCAGCAGGCGTTCAAGGTGTTGATGTGTATACGGGAAGCGGCCTAGCATTTCAAGTGATTCCTGGAAGAGCCTTGGATATCTATGGATGCAGCTTTAAGGGTATTCCCCTGCAATTCACCTCTGCGACTGGTATGACTTCCCCTGGTTATTATGAAGAGCCGGGGTTGAATTGGTTGAGGACGTTCTTTGGGGGACTACTTTCCACATGTGGTATCACCAATAGTGGAGCACCCTCCATAGACAATGGAAATGCATTTGGTCTCCATGGGCGGATAGGAAACGCCGGGGCAGAAGATGTTTCAGTTTCTCAAAAGTGGATTGGGGACGAATACAGTATCTCGATTTCAGGAAGAATGCGAGAAGCCTTTGTGATGGGTGAAAACTTGACTTTGACCCGAACGATATCGACAAGACTTGGGTCCAGTACGATACGTATTGAGGATGCGATTGAGAACCGTGGTTTTGAGCCACAACCGCTTATGATGTTGTATCATTTCAATTTTGGGTTCCCGTTGCTTTCGGAGAAATCAAGAATTGTAATCCCAAGCAAGACTACGACGCCTCGAGATAAGCAGTCGGAAGTGGACAATGGTGTTTCCGAGTGTTTTGAATATCCCAAGCCGATCCAAGGATATAAGGAAAAAGTGTTTTTCCATTCCGTTGGCGCTGAATCCGACGGCAAGACTTTTGTGGCATTGGTCAATCCAGATATTCAGGGTAACCCCCTGGCAATCATGTTGCGTTACAATCGTAATGAATTGCCACAATTGACCGAATGGAAAATGCCCGGGAAAGGCTGTTATGTTTGTGGTCTGGAACCTGGTACAGTCAACCCGATAGGTAGGGCAAAAGCACGTGAAAACAAACTCCTACCGATGCTGGATCCACAAGAAGTGTACAATGTAACAATCGAATTCGAAGTTTTGGATTCAATCGACAAGATTAAGGGACTGGATGTGTATGCCAAGTCATTGAGGAACTCGTAAGTACCTTATACGGAGGTTTGTAATGGAACAATCAGAGATTTTTCGCATAGTAAAGGAAGCAGTGAAGACCCACGATGGTTTGTTGCGGATGCGACCAAGCTGGGTAGCCAGGACATTTCTCGAACCGGGAAAGCGGTTGGGGCTGAAGGAACATGAATACCCTGTGGGTAAACGGGGTTTCATATGTGAAAGGTGGTTGGGCTCGGAGACAGAAGTTGACAACGAGGTGAAATTCGAAAACGAAGGGTTGTCGCTGTTGGATATCCCCGGTCATGATATTTTGCTTCGGGATGCGGTTCAGGCTGCAAAGACGGAGATCTTGGGAGCTGAATATGCAAAAAACCACAAGAACCTCCTCAGGCTTGCCAAGATCTATGACTACAAGGGAAGGATATTTTACCATTTTCATCAAACACAAGAGGAAGCGTCAAAAGTTGGAGCTACCTCGAAGGAAGAAGCGTACTATTATCCGGAAGGCGTTGATTTGGGACCACATCCAGAGACATTCTTCGGTGTGCATCCATATATTGTGGAGCAGAACAAGCAATATGAGATATTGCTGCCTTGTCTCAAGGAGTGGGATAGCGAATTGATACTCCAGCATTCGAGGGCATATTTGAACGTTCCTGGCGAGGGTTTCCATCTACCAGCTGGTGTATTGCATGCTCCGGGTTCTGCCCTAACGATTGAATTGCAGGAACCTTCGGATGTCATGTCGGTTTTCCAATCCAATGTTGAGGGGAAGCAAATTTCCAAAGAGTTGCTGTTCAAGGATGTGGAAAAGAAAGTTGTGCAAGAAAAACAGGAGAAGGCTGTTTTGGACCAGCTCAATTGGGACATCAATGGGGATCCGTATTTCTATGAAAATCGTCATACTCCCCCAATCTTGATTGAAGAGACGGCGACCGAGGAGAGTCAGGAATACTGGATTTACTATAATACCACCCGCTTCAGTGGAAAAAAATTGGTAGTCAAACCCCATAAGAAGGTGTTAAGCAAAGATATGGGAGTCTATAATATTCTTGTTTGGAAAGGTCGCGGTAAGGCTGATGATCTATTGGTCGAAGGGCAGAATTTCGGGAAAGATGAGTTGCTGGTTGTCGACGACAAAGCTCGCAAGGGAGTCTTGTACGAAAATACTGGCGATACCGACTTGGTGATTCTAAAATTCTTTGGACCGGATATAAACAATTCGGTCATTCCATTCATTCCAAAATACCCGGAACAAAAGAAATCTTAATAAGGAGAGGATTATGAAAAAGCCAAAAATTGGACTATTGGGAATCATGCATGGACTTTACGATGAAAAGCAACCGGAAATTACTGCTCAACAGGAAAAATTTGCTAGAGAGGTAATTGGGAAACTTTCTGATAGAGCCGATATCACTTTCAAGAAAGCAGCAAAAACCAGAACCCAGATTGAAGAGACTGTCGCGGAATATAATAACGGTGGATATGATGGCATCATGATTATTATGCTTCTATATAGTCCAGGCTTTACGTTGATAGGAGCATTGAAGGAGAACAGGCTTCCTGTGATGCTCGCAAATGTCCAACCATTGCCAGTGGTGACTACCGACTGGGACTGGAGTAGGTTGACCACGAACCAAGGTATCCACGGAGCACAAGACACCGCAAATATGTTGTTACATGCAGGAATCAAACCAGCAATAATAACTGAGGATTGGAAAAGCGACGCATTCAAGGAATTTTTCACCGATTGGGCGAAAGCGGCCCAGACCCACAACGCCCTTAAGAAAATGCGTTTGGCTGTTTTCGGTAGAATGAAAGGGATGGGAGATATTGTTGGGAATGATGAGAAATTCTATCGGATGATTGGGCCAGAGGTCTTTTTTGAAGGTATTGGTGATATATACAAACTGATGCTTGAAGTGACCGACAAACAGATTGCGGAAAGCATTGCTGAAGACAAGAGGAATTTCCAAGTTGATCCAAAATTGACCCTTGAAAGACATCAATATGCGGCGAGAATGCAATTGGCTTTCGAGCGGTTCCTGATTGAGAATCGCTTCAACGGATTCAGTGCAAATTTTGGCGTTTTCGCTGAAGATGGACGATTCAAACAGATCAACATGTTGGCTGCTTCAAATCTCATGGCCAAAGGCTATGCGTATTCAAATGAAGGCGATGTGCATACTGCTGCCCTGGTAGGCGCAGGTCACACCCTTGTCGGCGATGCCCATTTTACTGAAATGTATTCTCTCGATTATGAGAAGGATTCCGCATTGATGAGCCATATGGGAGAAGGAAACTGGAAAATTGCCCGAAAAGATCGTCCAATCAAATTGATTGACAGGGAACTGGAGATTGGAGGATTGGATAATCCGCCGACAGTAGTCTTCAGCGCCCAACCGGGACCTGGGACTCTGGTCTCTTTGGCTCCTCTCGATGATGTTGATTACCGTCTGGTGATTTGCAACGGATCTATTCTCGATACACCCGAGTATAAGAATGTTCCAATGACATATTTCCATTTCAAGCCAGATACTGGTATCAGGAGTGCAATGGATAATTGGATGCGATACGGCGGAACCCACCACCAGACCCTTACTTTGGGGACTCATGGAAGAAGGTGGGAAATGTTGTGTGACATGCTAAAAATCGCATACGAGAAAGTTTAAGCGGGAATGAGTTTTATAACGTGGGTGTCTGGGCTGGTAAGAAGCCGACATCCGCGTTTTTTCTAGTAGGCATAAGCCCTGTTCATGCTATGGATGGAAATTTTTGGATTGTATTCGGGAGGAATTGATGGAAAAGAAATATGTGATGGCGATCGATCAAGGAACCACAGGAACCCGAGTCATCTTGTTCGATCATGAGGGTCAAGTCCATTCGACAGCTTATCATGAAATAAAACAGATATATCCTCATCCTGGTTGGGTTGAACACAATCCTGTGGAGTATTGGGAAACAGTACTGGATTGTACCCGTGAGATCTTGGCTGAAGGCAAAGCGAATATTGAGGAAATTGCCTGCATCGGAATAACAAACCAGCGTGAAACAACAATATTATGGGACAAGATTACTGGTGAACCGTACTATAACGCCATCGTTTGGCAATGTAGAAGGAGCGCGGAGATCTGCGAGAGCTTGAAAGAAAAGGGTTATGAACCAATGATCCGCAGGAAGACCGGGCTCGTGGTGGACGCCTATTTTTCTGGAACAAAGATTCGATGGATTTTGGATAATGTTCCCGGAATAATGGATCGAATCAGGGAGAATCGTGTGTGCATGGGCACAATAGATTCATATCTTATCTGGAAACTGAGTGGAGGGGCTTCCCATGTAACCGATTATAGCAATGCCTCGCGAACAATGCTTCTTGACGTACACAATCTTGCTTGGGACCAGGAGTTGCTGGATATGTTGGATATTCCCGCATCGATCCTCCCCGAATTGAAACCGAATAGCGGGCATATGGCAACAACATCTGCCAAGGTTTTTTTCGGACAGGAAATTCCAATCTCCGGGTCAGCTGGAGACCAGCATGCGGCTACGTTTGGGCAGACCTGTTTTGAAAAGGGAATGGCAAAGAATACATATGGTACTGCTCTGGCCTTGATGATGAATATCGGTGAGACTTTTGTTCCTTCCAAGCATGGGCTAACCACAGATTTGCTTTGGAATATCGATGGCAAGACTTCGTATGGATTCGAGGGTGTGATTTTTATTGGTGGTGCTGCTGTGCAGTGGTTGCGGGACGGATTGAAAATAATTGAAAGCGCATCCATGTGCGATCGGCTTGCCGAGAAAGTTCCAGATACCGGCGATCTTTACCTGGTTCCTGCATTTACGGGACTTTGTGCCCCGTATTGGGATATGTATGCGCGAGGTCTCCTCATCGGCATAACTCGCGGAACTACACAGGAACATATCGCCAGGGCAGCCTTGGAATCGATGGCCTATCAGACGAGGGATGTTGTCGATGCGATGGTGAAAGACTCCCGAGTCACCCCCGAATCTTTACGGGTGGATGGCGGTGCCTCGAAAAGTGACTTCCTGATGCAATTCCAGTCTGACATCCTAGGTATCCCTGTGGAACGTCCCGTGGTTTCGGAGATGGCTGCACGTGGAGCCGCATACTTGGCAGGACTGGGGATTGGCTTTTGGAGTGACCTGAAGGAATTGAGTAGGCATTGGAAGCGCGAGCGTCTTTTTGAGCCAACGATAAGCGTCGATCAACGGGAAAGCCTGTACGACGGGTGGAGAGAAGCAGTCAATAGATCCCTGCAGTGGGATAATCGAAGTAAATTGAAAAGAAAGTGACAAAATATTAACAAAAAATGGTAATTTTTATTGCTGTTTAGCTAAAATGAAATATAATTAACAAAATGGTATTGACATTGTTACAAAATTAACTATAATTAGGTAGGTAGTGTCGGATAACACTGTTGTTTACTTAGGAGGAACGTATGCGACCTGATAGGTTTGTTGATAAGGTTGCCTTTATTACTGGCGGCGGGCAAGGAATGGGACAGCAACTGGCGGTCGATATGGCAAGGGAAGGTGCTCGGGTTGTTGTTGTGGATATCGATGTTCAAGGTTTGGAGGAAACGAGAACTCTTCTGGAAGAGCAGAATTCCGATTATTTGATTATCGAGTGCGACATTTCAGACGATGTCCAGGTTGCCGATGCAATCGGAAAAACCATTGGAAAGTATGGTCGATTGGATATCCTGGTGAACAATGCCGGCTTGTTGCGGAATGCAACAATAGAGGAAACGACCAACGATTTGATCGACAAGACGATCGATATCAATATCAAGGGGATTCTATACGCAATTCGTGAAGTAACTCCAATCATGAAGCGTCAATCATATGGACGTATTGTAAATGTTTCCTCGATCACTGGAAAAAATGGGGATAACTCGACTACGTTCGTTTACGGCGCTTCGAAAGGAGCGGTAATTACCATAACCAGATCGGTTGCACGGCAATTGGGTCCGTTCGGGATTACCTGCAACGCGATCGCACCACATGCAGTCATGACAAAGATGATGTACTACTGGGACGATGCGAAGAAAGATGCGATGGCAGAGAAGATTCCAGTGAAGCGACTTGGAACTGTGAAGGACATGTCCAATCTCATGATGTTCTTATCCTCGGATGATGCTTCCTTCATAAATGGAGAGGTTGTCAATATAAATGGTGGATACTATATGGACTAGAATGATATTTTTTTCATGATAATGTTTGTTAATTATCAAAAAATGTGAAAAATGTTATATATGTTACAATAAAAATTGACTTTGGTGTTTTTTGGATGGTATAATGGTGGTACATCTAGTGCAATCGAATGGAACAGGTAACTTTTGAAGTTAAAAATTGAAAAGGGGTAAAAGTATGGGGGTAGATCTTAGAACTTATGTTTTTCTGGATTCGCTTCAATCGCAAATGGCGTCGTTTATTTCAACAATCTCAAAAGGATATTTCCCTGTAGCGGAGCAAGCATGCGCCATCTTGGAAATATCACCGGGAATCGAGATAAACCGAGTAACCGACATTGCTCTCAAAGCGACTGATGTCAAGCCAGGGATTCAAATTGTAGAACGATTGTTCGGGTTGTTGGAAGTTCATTCCGATAGCCAGGCAGATGTCAGGCAGGCAGGTGAAGCGGTACTTAAAGCCTTGGGCTTGAAAGAGGAAGATCGAATAAAGCCACAAATCCTGACCAGTCAACTAATCAAGAATATGAGTGATCACCATTGCCAGTTGATCAATAAAGTTCGACACGGAAATATGGTACTTCGGGGAGATACCCTGTATGTCCTTGAGTTGCAGCCCGCTGCATATGCGTTCTATGCCGCTAATGAAGCAGAAAAGGCCTCCCATATCAATATTGTCGAGGTGGTTGGTTATGGAAGTTACGGCAGGGTCTATATCTCGGGGAATGAAGCAGAGGTTCTTATCAGCAAAGAGATTGTTGAGAGTAGGATTGCCTCGTTGTCTGGTAGGGTTTTGAGTGATAAGAGCAAAGAATAACAAGGAATAACTTAAAAGGAGAACATGGTATGGCGGAAATTTTTGATAGCGCACTGGGTATGATCGAGACAAGGGGCTTCGCTGCGATGGTCGAAGCATCGGATGCTATGAGCAAGGCTGCGAAAGTTCAGCTGGTTGGATATCAACAGATTGGAGGCGGTTATGTGACCGCTATTGTCCGAGGTGATGTCGCCGCTGTCAGGGCTGCGATAGAGGCGGGAACTGTAGCCGCCCAGAAGGTTGGTGAAATAGTGTCCTCGCACATAATTCCACGACCACATACGATGGTCGATGAGGTATTGCCATTGGGTCGGCCCGAGAAGAAGAAGTAATGGATTTGCGTCTATGATGTCAGATGAAATGCGTCCTTCGGGACGCATGTGTCTCAATCTGGAGGAATACTACAATGGTGTTGGGGAGAGTTGTTGGAACGGTGGTGTCTACCGCAAAAGCTGAACAGCTTGAATCACTCAAGTTGCTCCTAGTGGAAAAAATATCTATTCCGAGCCTTGCTGGAGTCAATGATTTTGTGGTTGCGCTGGACTCTGTTGGAGCCAATATTGGTGAAATTGTATTTTATGTCACAGGTTCCAGTGCACGGCTGACTTCTGTTTCCAAGGGGAAGCCTTCCGATGCAACTATCGCAGCTATTGTCGACAATATTGACTTGTATGGGAACATGATCTATCGGAAGGATCAAAATCTTGAGGATTAGTCTATGAATTTTGCTAGGGTATGCGGTTCGGTTGTTAGCAATACTCGTGACGAAAGCTATATCTCTTCGAGATTTATGCTAGTCGAGATTTGTGATTCGGAAGCCAAGGGTAGCGGAAGCTATCTGGTGGCTCTGGATATTATCGATTCCCGACCAGGAGACATGGTACTCGTTTGCCAAGGCAGTTCATGCAGGTGGACATTCGAGACGGAGAACTTGCCGGTTGATACGCTGATAGTTGGGATTGTCGATAGAGTGTACTCGGGGAATAAGACATTGTACCTCGGGTGAACCATAGAACCAAGGAGATGTACTTGTGAGTCAAAGTATTGAAGATACAGTTCGTACATTGGTTGAGAAACTGGTATTGGAGTATAGCGCTTCCTCTGTAGGAGTGGATCATATCGCACCATCCCAATATGCGAGCGGTATATTTCCAACTATGGATCTGGCCGTAAAGGCTGCCTATGAAGCTCAACGGCACCTTGTTGGGCTTCCGCTTGAAAAGAGGAAAGAGATAGTCCAAGCCATGCGGGAAACCGCCATGGATCATGCCCAAGAATTTGCCGAGATGGCTGTTCAGGAAAGTGGTCGAGGAAATGTTGCCGATAAAATCGCGAAGAACATACTGGCAGCGAAAAAGACCCCCGGGGTCGAGGATGTCGAGACTTCGGCTTACTCCGATGAACACGGACTTTCCCTCGTGGAAAGAGCCCCTTATGGTGTCATCGGATCTATTACTCCCGTAACAAACCCTACTGCCACTATTATCAATAACGGTATCAGCATGATAAGTGGTGGCAATTCGGTTGTGTTCAATCCTCACCCGGGAGCGAAAAATGTTTCCTGCTTTGCGATTGAGGTACTCAATGCGGCTATCGAGCGAGTTGGAGGACCAAGGAATCTTTTGGTTTCACTGGCCCAGCCAACAATTGAATCCGCAAATGAGATGATGGGGCATCAAAAGATTTCCCTCTTGGTTGTTACTGGGGGGCCTGGAGTAGTCAAGGCTGCAATGAATAGCGGAAAAAAGGTGATAGCCGCAGGGCCGGGTAATCCTCCTTGCGTGGTTGATGAAACCGCAAAGATACAAAAAGCTGCGAAAGATATAGTTGATGGTGCTAGTTTCGACAACAATTTGGTTTGTATCTGTGAAAAGGAAGTACTCGTTGTCAAGAGTGTTGCGAACGAGTTGATTGGAGAGATGCAGAAGGTCGGTGCCTACTTGCTATCCGACCAGCAGGCTAAATCGTTGTTGGACCAAATAATTGAAGTACCCGGAATGATGAATAGCGAGGGTGTGGTAAAGAGGGAATACGTGGGGAAATCACCAAGTTTTCTCGCTTCCTTGATTGGTGTTACGGTTCCTGAAAGTACCAGGTTGCTCATTTGTGATGTCGATGCGGGAAACCCATTGGTATGGACTGAACAATTGATGCCCTTCTTGCCGATTGTGAGAATGGAAAATGTTGACCAATGCATAGACTTGGCAGTCCAATGTGAACATGGGTTCAGGCACACCGCGATCATGCATTCGTTGAATGTGGAAAAGCTGAGCAAGATGGCTAGACAGATGAATTGTTCGCTATTTGTCAAGAATGGTCCTTGTTATGCGGGTTTGGGAAATGGTGGTGCGGGGTATACTTCGTTCACAATTGCCAGTCCCACAGGAGAAGGGCTTACAAGAGCTCGTACCTTCACTAGGGAGAGACGATGCACTTTGGTTGATTATTTTAGGATCATCTAGATGTAAGAGGAGTCATTGAGTGAAATTAGGTCGGGTAATCGGAACGGTAGTCAGTACGAAGAAATTGGAATGTTTCGATAGGAAGAAGTTGTTGTTGCTTCAGCCGATTGATGAGAACGGACAACCGGTGGGAAAGCCGATTGCCGCTATGGACACCGTACAAGCCGGAGAAGGCGATACAGTGATGTTCGAAGGTGGCAAAGAGGCGGCTCAAGCTTTGGACAATTGGTTCAATCCCTGTGACGCCACTATCATCGGTATTGTAGATGGGATATCAACGGGAGAGTAGTATGATTCTTGCTAAAGTCCTTGGTTCGGTGACCTGTACCATAAAACACGAACATTACAAAGGGAAGAAGATTCTCATAGTTCAACCGGTAGATCCAAACGCGACACCATCGGGGAAATCTTTCCTTGCTCTCGATGGGGTGCAGTCGGGTATTGGAGACTTGGTTTTGGTTTTTGATGAAGGCGGTTCGGCAAGGGATATTCTCGGTGATAAGGATCTCTTGACAATCAGGACAATAATTGGTGGGATTGTAGATTCGGTATCGAAGGATTAGGAAATAGTGGATATGGTTAAAAACGTTGCTTTGGGTTGTGATCATGGGGCATATCAGCAAAAGGTCTTTCTGAAGACGTTCCTGGAGAATCTCGGGTACAACGTGGTTGATGTTGGTTGCGACATGAACGAAAAAGTTGATTATCCGGATATCGCATATGCAGTATGTAGGAAAGTTGTCACCGAATCATGTGATAGGGGAATTATGTTGGACGGGGCGGGAATCGGTTCGTCAATGGTTTGCAATAAGGTTAGGGGTATACGTGCGGCATTGTGTTATGATTTGAAAACGGTTGTAAACAGCAGGATGCATAACAATGCGAATGTGCTTACATTGGGAGGTCCATTGCATAAAGCCGACGAATTGAGCTTAATGGTAAGAACTTGGCTAGAAACTCCGTTCGAAGGTGGACGGCATATAGTAAGAATCAATAAGATGATGTCCATAGAGAGAGGGGGATTGAATTGATGGATCAAAATTCACTGGTTGAATTAATCACAAAAGAAGTTTTAAAGAAAATTGAAAGTTCCAAAGAAGGACTCGGGGCTACAGCGAAAGAAGACGCAATGAAAATCGCCGCTGCAAAAATCAATATAACGACTCCACGGGACATGGCAAAATATATAGACCATACATTATTGAAGCCTGAATCCAGGGCGGAGGAGTTTGATAAACTCTGCAAGGAAGCGATCGAATACCAATTCAAATCGGTGTGTGTCAATTCTTCTTGGGTGTCGTATGTGGCAAAGAAACTACAAGGAACCAAAGTTCTCGTTTGCTCTGTCGTTGGCTTTCCGCTTGGGGCAATGACAAGCAGGAGCAAAGCCTTCGAAACACGAGAGGCTATCGAGCATGGAGCTTCGGAAATCGATATGGTGCTCGCTGTGGGGAAATTGAGGGCCGGAGACTACAAGTATGTTGAAGAGGATATCCTATCGGTCAGGAGGGCGACTCGTAGTTCCACCATACTCAAGGTGATTCTCGAGACCTCGATGCTTACCGATGAGGAAAAGATAATTGCGTGCCAAATCTCCAAACGTGCAGGTGCCGATTTCGTTAAGACAAGTACCGGTTTCGGGGGCGGCGGAGCGACAGTTGCCGATGTACTGTTGATGAAACAGACTGTTGGCGAAAAAATTGAAGTAAAGGCTAGTGGGGGTATCAGGGACTTTGCCACAGCGTTGGCCATGTTGGAAGCTGGTGCAACCCGTATCGGAACGGGATCAGGCGTTGCCGTGGTGAGTGGCATGAAAGGTTCTGGAGGGTATTGATCCCTTTTGGTTTAGAAGGCTGATAATCATGTAAGGAGGACTATCAATGTTAAATTTTTCCTATTGGAATCCAACAAGGATTATCTTTGGTAAAGAATCGATAGCAGATGTCGGCCAGGAATCGGCCAAATGGGGGAAAAGGGTTCTTTTCCATTTTGGTGGAGGTTCCATAAAAGCGAACGGGGTATACGATGCGGTCACAAACTCTCTGAAGGAAGCCGGGTTGGAAGTAATATACCTGGGCGGCGTTGTCCCAAATCCGCATCTGTCCCTGGTGCGTCAAGGTATTGCCCTATGTAAGAAGGAAAAGATCGACTTGGTTCTTGCGGTCGGGGGCGGCAGTGTAATCGATTCTGCCAAAGCCATCGCATTTGGTACGAAATTGCAGGGCAATGAAGATGTTTGGAATGATTATTTCATGAGAGCGCAATATGAAATCCAGGATGCGCTGCCGGTTGGTGTTGTGTTGACCATTCCTGCCGCAGGATCTGAAAGCTCGACTGCTTCGGTGATAACCGATGAAAAAGAAGGGTTGAAGAGAGCGATCAATTCTGAAACCGTTATCCCGAAATTCGCTGTTATGGACCCTGAGACCAACTATTCATTGCCCAATTATCAAACAGCTTGCGGTGCAACCGATATTCTTGCCCACTTGCAGGAAAGATATTTCACTATGGTCGGTGGCAACGATTTGTCCGATCGTCTGCTTGAAAGCTGCATGCGCAATATCATTGCCAACGCTCCGTTGGCCCTGAAGAACCCGTCCGAGTATGTGTATAGGGCTGAACTTATGTGGACAGGAACTATTGCACACAACAACCTTCTTGATAGGGGAAGACTTGGAGATTGGGCAACACACGATATCGAGCATGAACTGAGTGCCCTGTATGATATCGCCCATGGCGCAGGCTTGGCGATCTTGTTCCCAGCGTGGATGAAGTATGTGTACAAAGACAATATCGATCGTTTTGTGCAATATGCAATTCGGGTTTGGGATGTCAGTTTCCCGTTGGAGGACAAGGATAGTATTGTGGAGGAAGCGATCAATCGTCTCCAGAATTTCTATAGACGGATTGGTATGCCCACAAGTCTGACCGAAGCTAAAATCGGTAAAGACAAGCTGCGGTTCATGGCCGAGAAGGCCTTGTTCGGTGAAAGGACACATTTGGGGAATTTCAAGAAACTGTATGTCGATGATGTTGAGAAGATTTATCACTTGGCATTGTAATCGATATCGTTACCATCTATGAAAAAACACATTGTCTTCATCTGGTGGGATGAGGTCGTCCAGGTTGTCCGCAATCTGACGTAGTGCCACCAGATGGGACCCTGCGAGGGGTATGGTCTGTCCGTGTAGGTTTGCATACAGTTGATCCTTGGTCCGTGCACCCGTCAAGACGGTATCGACCGGTTGCGCAAGGACCCAGGCAAGTGCGACTGTCGCCATGTCTGTTGCATATTCCAACGCCGTTTGTTCCAATGCATGTAATAGGTTGTGGAACGTTTCCACATACTGCATATCGAATGGAAACAACCGTCGCCTGAGATCCTTTGCATCCAGATCCTCCCGACTCCTATAGCGTCCGCCGAGAAGTCCGAGTCCAAGCGGGCTGTATGCAACTATCCGTAGACCATGGGCAGTGCACAGCGGAGCAAGGTTTCGGAGGCTTCTGGTCCACAAAAGGGAGAGGGGAATCTGGCAATAGGAGATTTCCGTTGCATCAAGCGCCTGTTGCAACAAAGGCTGTGTAAAATTGCTCACACCAATATGTTTTACCAAACCTTGGGCCCGCACGCGGCCCAAGGCCTGTAGATACGGACGGCAATCCTTTGTCGAATCGGGCCAATGCACATATAGGATATCGACATAGGTGGTACACAACCTTCGTAGCGAGGTCTGTACCGAAGCCAGGATATCCGAAGGTGATTTGGGTAGGAACAGCTTGGTAGCCAAGCAGTATTCCTCCCGGGGAACTTCCTTGGAGAACCGTTTCAGTTGTTGTCCGACCAGCTGTTCGGAAAGCCCCTTGCCATAGCCTTGTGCCGTGTCGAAGTGCCGTATTCCTCCCCGGAGGGCCGCATGGAGAGTCCGTATCGAGTCGTCACGTTGTTGATCGAGCCAATATCCACCACCAAAGGCCCAACATCCGAGGCCCAAGGTGGCTTTCCTTGTTTCAGGATCCATCAAGCTTCTTCGTCCAGGTCCTCTATCAATGTGCTGCTGAGCATCTTCTCACCCTCGAAGATGAACCTGCCGGTGAATCGGCGTCCTTCCAATGCCAAGGGGAACCACAATCGGTCGTCCTCCCACATCTTGTCATAAGGAAGATCGGAGACCGGGCACCAGAATGGTCGGGCCTCATCGGTTTCACCAAGTTCACCCGAGTGTTCGTAGGCGAAGAATACATGGCCGCGCATCGCCAAACCGTCGGTGAACTGGAATTCCAGCACACCTTTGTGTTCGACCTTGGTGACGTTTATTCCCGTCTCTTCGGCGATCTCGCGCATGGCTGCTTCGCTTGCCGTTTCGTCTTCCTCGATATGCCCGCCGGGAGCGTTGACCAATCCTTTGCCGAGTCCGGTCTTCTTGTCGATAAGCAGGACATTGTCTCCGTCGAACAGGTAGCAAAGCACTGCCGTCTCGGTCGGTTCCCAACTGTCCCAGTCGATCTCGTCCACGGTTCGGGCGGACGACGGTGCCACGACAGGTTCCGATTCGGCGACCTCGACCACAGCTTCCTGGGGGTGGTCTTCTGCCCAGCATGTGTCACAGAGGTTGTCATCATAGTTGATGATGGCGGTATAATTCAATTTCGCATCGCAACGGACACACTTGGTCCTGAACAGGAGAATGCGGTGGCGAAATGGAATACCGACCGCCATGGCGAGGAACAGGGCCGGAACCGCAAGCCAATGTGGCCAGCCACGGCTCAGTATGATCACGATGAAAATCTGCCACACCATCGCCAAGGAAGCGATGATCAGTGTCGCTGATCGTTTCTTGTAACTACGGGGGGCAAATTTCCTTTGATAGAGGTTTACCACAAGGATTGCAACGAGGAACCATAAGTATTTGTCGGCTATTGTTTCGAGTATCATGGTGTTGACAGTAGCCTGTGGATAGGGAAAAATCAAGGCCGATCGAATGCGGTTGCCGGGAATGTCCAGTTGCGTTGGCCTGCAGAATACGGTAATCTGGACAAGTCTCTTGTTTGTGAGGAGAATCCGATGTTGAAACCCGAAGAACTGGCCGGCTATATTGACCATACATTATTGGCAACCAATGCCACCGAAGATAAGATTACCCAATTGTGCCAGGAGGCATTGCAACACAATTTCGCCTCCGTGTGCGTAAACAGCTGCTGGACCGCAACGTGTGCCGCCCTGCTGAAAGGGAGTCCGGTGAAGGTCTGCACCGTTGTAGGATTTCCCCTCGGAGCCATGAAAAGTGAAAGCAAGGCTCTTGAGGCTGCCCAAGCCGTCGCTGACGGAGCAACCGAGATCGACATGGTGGTCAACGTGGGTTGGCTCAAGGAGGGGCGGTTGGATGCCTTCGAACAGGATATCCGCCTGGTGAAGGAAGCCTGTGGGGATTTATTGCTCAAAGTCATCATCGAGACGTGCCTGCTTTCCGACGAGGAGAAGCAGACGGCCTGTCGATTGGCAGCAAGCGCGGCGGGAAGTTATGTCGAGACTTCGACCGGCTTCTCGACCGGCGGGGCAACCGAACAGGATGTCGCACTCATGCGTTCGGTTGTAGGCGAGAATATCGGTGTGAAGGCCTCCGGTGGTGTCCGAAGTTTTGAAACAGCTGTTGCCATGATCTCGTCTGGAGCGTCCCGTCTCGGAACCAGTAGCGGAATCGCTATTGTCCAGGGAGCCGCATCGCATGCCGCGTATTGAGGAACGGGACAAATTGCCTGACGATTTTCTGAAGAGCCTCGGCTTTCCATCGATAACAGTACACCAGACGTTTACCCACTTCGATTTTACACTCCCAGGTCGTCGCGTCCTGGTTATCGGTCCGATGGGCTCGGGCAAGACCGAGTTTTCGGCACGGGTCTGGCGGGATGCCGCGATTGCCCAGAAGAAAAGCGATGTCATCCGTCGCTTGACCAGTACCAACGGAGTCGATCGCCGCAAAGTGTTTTTTGTCCGTTCCGAAATCGATGGACAACGGTTCCAGGAATATCCGGGTGATGCGCTCGCGTACCGCAACGGGTATATCCGGTGTGGGGAAAACATCGCACGTATCCGTGATTCGTTCGGATTGGAACAAGTTTTGGCCGACAACCCCGAGATAGGAACCTTTATCATCGACGAGGCCTCGTTCTTCGATGAGAGGATTGCCTATGTGGTGCGCAACCATAGCTTGGAACGGGGCATATTGTTTATTTTTCCCACACTGATATTGAATTTCAGACGGGATATCTTCAATTCGACCGCACGCCTCATGCTCGACATCGCAACCGATGTGATACCCCTGACGGCCTATTGCGAACATCCCGACTGCATGAAGGATGCCTTCTACACCTACCGGTATTATCGTGTCGATGGACAGGAATGTCCCGCGCTCTATTTCGACCCCCTGATCATTGTGGGTGGCGATACGCAGAAGGACGATCCGCTCAATCCCAACTATTGTTCACGGTGCGACGAACACCACTACCTCCCGGCAAAGGAGTATACGTTCTTCCACCTGAAACCGTTGGGTGAGCGGGCTTCCAGGGGTGATGCCGGCCCGCTGCGCGACGAGATGTATGCGTTGAAACACCATATCTCCGAATCTGCCTTGTGCCAGCACATGGACCAGCGGTACGGCAGTCGTCCCGATGCCGAGATATTCATGAATGCGATCAAACCCGGGTGCCTCGCGGAGAAGGCTTTGATCTACCTCTTCTGCGAACAGAACCTGCTTGCCGAGGACCTGCTTGTCCGTCTGGTGTATGAACTCGAGCTCGACAGGGTGTACATGACCAAAGTCCTGAGCGACAACCTCCGTCCGGTCTCTTTCGAGCAACCATTGTTGACGGTCGTGGACTAGTGGTCGGAATAATCCAAAAAGTGGGCGATTTCAACACTTGAATCGCTTGTTGCCTTGTTCCACACTGGTCACATGGATAGTATGGCAACCATTCCTTCAACTCGTAGGATCCACCATGCGGCGAAGCGTCCCTATCGTCTGTTCCGCACTACGTGGTTCACAATTCTCCAACAGTATGTCGATGTCCGGTCGATGGCGACTTACAAGTTCGAGAAGGCCTACCGTATCGAGATCTCCGGCAAGTGGAGGCATACTCCCTTGTTTCCACCCGTCCACGTAACGGAAATCCTTCAAATGGATTGCGACAATCTTGTCTCCAAAAGCCGAGAAGGCTTGGGAAAAGAAGATGGTTTGGGCTTGTGCACTGGGAACCGCGCCGATCGACCCGTCGACTTCGGCAAGGCCTTCCCATGGCAACAGGTTCACCGGATCATAGATCACCTGGAGACTTGGGGAATCTATTCGGTCGAGCAACCTCACCATCTTGTCGCAAGAGTCTATGGTGTGCTGTCGGGCCACCGCCTCCACCCCCACAATCGCACCATGGTGTTCGGCTGTCCGCACAAGCCGTTCGACCGATCGGCACAACCGGTCGAAGTTCCGTTCGGAGGACGTCTGGGGATGGAAGGAGCAGTCTGCGTTGGCCGAGCCTGTCTCGGTACCTACGACCAGGCAACCGAAATCGGACGCATACCGGAGATGTTCCTCGAATCTCTGCAACGCGGAGTCCAACAGTCCATCGTCCGGATGTATCGGATTGATATAGCAGCCGAGTACGCCAATCGAAATATTCCGCTCGGCCAAGGTGGTGCGGATATTCCTCGCATACGCCTGACTCATGGCCCCAAGTTGGGGTGGGGGATCGACCAGGGCCTTGTGCAGCGCCAGTTGTATGGGCACTGGGGCGAAAGCCGCGAATGTCTGGGCCAAGGTGTCGATTGTCATACGACCGAAATCGTGCGCACGAAATCCGAATTGCATCATCCTACGAGTATAATCGGAGCAAATCGGAACTGTAAAGGAGCGTCTTGTTATGGTTTGTTGTACGCTTGAGGAATTCTCCGGCAAAGCCGATGGGGTTTGGGACAATTCCGCCGCCTTCGCTTCCGCACTGGCCCATATTGCCGAAGCGGGGGGAGGAACACTCTCCGTTTCGTCGGGAACCTGGCTGACCGGTCCGATCGAATTGTGCGACAACTGCACCTTGGAGCTCGCAGAGGGTGCGTGTATCAAATTCGTTGCCGATTTCACGCGATACAAACCGGTGTGGACCCGCTGGGAAGGTGTCGACTGCCATGCCATGCAACCATGTATACAAGCGCGTAACCGTACCAATGTCGTCATAACCGGACAAGGAACGATCGATGGTGGGGGGGATCCCTGGTGGGATTACCGCAATGCGATCAAGGCTCAGACAGACCGGGGACCGCAGACAGAACTGGAGAAGATGTTCGCCGGATTGAACCCCGATTACCTGAAACAACCGGGAGGCGGTGGCGGAAGGGGGTCCCAGTTCCTTGCCCCTCCGACGATCCAGTTGTACCGGTGTGAGGATTGCCGCATAGAGGGAATCACGGTAGTCGATTCACCGTTCTGGACTATCCATCCTGTCTATTGCAGCCGCTTGGAGATTCGGAACGTTACGGTACGGAATCCCTACGAGGCACCTAATACCGATGGCCTGGACATAGATTCTTGTCGTGATGTGATCGTCGAAGATTGCTTTTTCGATGTCGGTGACGATGCGATCGCACTCAAATCGGGATCTGGAGCAGATGGCATACGGGTAGGTGTTCCCACCAGGAATGTTTCGATAGCACGCTGTACGGTACAACGGGCACATGGTGGTATTGTCGTCGGAAGTGAGACGGCTGCCGGCATCTACCATGTGTCTGGGACCGATTGTACGTTTATCGACACCGACCGGGGAATCAGGATCAAGACCCGGAGGGGTCGGGGTGGCCATGTGGAGGATTTGACCTTCACCGGAATCAGGATGGAGAATACCCTCTGTCCCATAGCGATCAACATGTATTACCGTTGCGGGGTCTCTCCGGACGAAGGGGACACCCCCTTCTCCCTACATGCCATCGAGATTGGGGAGGCGACCCCCAAGATACGCCGCGTGACTGTCCGGAACCTGCACGCGACCGGTAGCCGGGCCTCGGCCGGGTTTTTCGTAGGATTGCCCGAGTCTCCCATTACCGATTTGCATCTGGTCGGATGCCATATCGATACGCGGACGCACGAACCCGTTCCTACGGAGGATTCCGAAATGTACGACGGATTGCCGTTGGCAGCAGGGCGGGGCATGCGGTTCCGCCATTGCAGCGGTGTCCGTTTGGAAGATGTCCACGTCGAGGGAACCGACATACCCTACCATCTGGAAGAAGGTGTGGATTTCTCGTGAAAGACATTCCGTGATGCCAAGACAGATGGTATGATGCCCATATGGTTGTGAGCAAAGCAAAACCATTGCGATTGGCTCTTATGCTCGCCTCGATCCACACAGGATCCTCGGAGGCCTTGTGGTCAGGTATAGCCGATACGGCAGAGGCTTCCGGACAAGTGCTTTTCGTCTTTCCCGGCGGTCGGCTCGATGCACCGGGTGAATTCGAATACCTGCGCAACAGCATCTACCGCTTGATCAACCACGAGACGGTCGACGCCCTTGTCAGTTGGGGATCCAGTCTGATCGGAACCGTCGATTTCTCCCAGGCGATCGCCTTCCACAAGCAATTCTTGGATCTTCCCCTCGTAACCATTGCTCTTCCGATGCCCGGGGCGCATGTTGTCTCGTTCGATGCCTATCAAGGGATGAAATCGCTCGTGCTCCACTGCATTCGGACCCATGGGGCGACACGGTTGGCTTTTGTCAGGGGGCCGGAAAACCATGGTTCGGCCGAGGACCGCTACCGGGCATATCTCGACGCACTTTCGGAATCGGACCTTCCCATACTCCCGCAGCTGATCAGTTCCCCCTGTCCCTGGCATGAAGGGGATCTCGCGTTGTCGGAGCTGATCGAAGAGCGCAAGCTGGTTCCCGGCCGGGACTTCACCATGGTGTGTTGTGCCAGCGACATGTTGATGCTCAATGCCGCCAAGGTCCTGGAGCGCAAGGGATTCGGCATCCCCCGGGATGTCGGTATCGTGGGGTTCAACGATTCGGTTGAGAGCAGATTCCTTTCCGTACCGGGTACCACCGTGCGGGTTCCTTTTTCCGAACTGGGGAAAGTTGCCCACAAGGTACTCATGGACAGCTTGGTGGGGACACCGGGTTCCGACGATATCATACTGCCCGCGCAACCGGTTATCCGGTATTCCTGCGGTTGCCTGCAATCGATGGCGGGAAAGCTGTCCCATAGCGGTTGCTTCGGCAGGGCGGAGTTGCACTCTTGGGCTATCCGGCACTTCGCCCTGGACCAGGAGCGGCAAAACGCCTATCTGGAACCGTTGCTCGATGCATTGTACCGGGGAGTGGGAAACCAGGGGACCTCCCTGTTTCCGTTGTTGTCCAAGGTATTGGAGCGCTACTTTCAAGACGAGCCCGACACATCCGCCTTCCAGCAGGCCACCGAAGCCGTCTCGGCCTTGGAGGACCTTGATCCAAGCTACCTGGAATCGATTGTCCGAAGGGGCAGGGCGCTTGCGTTGGAGACCCAATCGAGGCTGGCCAACAAGCGTAGTTACGAGTTTATCCAGCAGGCCGAACTGCTCAATGCCTTCAAATGCGATTTGCTCAAAGCCTGGAACCGGCAATCGCTGGTGGCGATCATGCTCCAACATCTGCCGAAACTGGGTGTCAGCCAAGCGTATCTTGTCATGAATGAGAACGATACCTACTCCCGGTATGTCGGGGGATACAGGGCCCAAGTGCCGATCGGGACTCCGGATGAACTGTTTCCATCGCATCGGCTGCTTCCACAACAGATCGACGCCACGTGCGGTCCCGGCGTATACCTGGTCCAACCCCTATTCATCGAGAACCAGGCACTCGGCTATGTCATAACCGCCATTGCGGATCGGAATGCATTGAAACATGAGGAGCTCCGTTCATCCATAAGCAGTGCACTCAAGGGTGTCCTGTTGTTCGAAGAGATGGCGAAGGCAAAGGATGTCGCCGAACGGGCCGAACAAGCGGAGCTGGATTTCTTCGCTTCCATGGGAGCGAGTCTGAAGGAACCCGTATGCGATTTCATCGGACGCATGGATATATTGCACGAGCTGGTTGCCGAGGAGTCTGTTCATGCGGGACGGGTTGGACATGCCATATCCTCCCTGTCGCACGATATGCGCTCGTACCTGGAACATACGAAGCTGTTGTTCGACCAGACCCTTGCACAAGCCGGGTCCCTGGAACTGGATCGGGTGCTCGTGGCGGTGGATCCATTGCTGACCGATGTGGCCAACTCGACCGGATGCCTGCTCACCTTGCCCATGCGATTGCCGCTGGTCGTCGGGGACAAGCGGCGGTTGGAGCAGCTGTTTTCATTGGTCATAGCTTCCTTTCCTCCGGCATATGCGCCTGTACGTATCCATGTCGGCTTCGATGGTACGGGACTCCACTTTGATTTCCAGGGTTCTCAGACGGCGAGCAAGGATGCGGAATCCATAACAATAGTTCCCTTTATCGAAAGTCTCATCCTGTTGCACGGCGGTACGTATACCCGTCAGGAGACTTCATTCGAAATGGTGTTGCCTTGGCCCAAACTCGGGGAGCCTGGCGGTGACCACGCGCCCTCCACCTCGAAGGTGATGTTGGTGTTGTCGGGTGGGCTGGAAGTAGGCTCGGTTGCGCACATGGCTGCCAAACTCTGCCAATTTGAACTCGAGAACCTATCGGTCGAACAGCTGCTCCAATCGCCTGCGGATGTTCCGGAGGGAGCCTTGCTCTATTGGGATGCCGATTTGGCGGATACCGCCCAATTCCTTGCGATGGTAAAGGTTTCCCGGCACCACGCGCTGTTCAGCATCCCCTTGGTTGCCTTCGGAACCGTCCTCGAGGGAGAGCCGACACTCATGTATGCGGTTGAAAAGTTTTTGCGATCATACCAGAGGGGACCGGTCCTCGTATGGAAGGATATGCGGCATCTGCCGCTCTGCAACGCCTTGCATCTGCAACCGATCGTGGTATCCGGGATCGAACAGCTCGCAGGAATTGTTGAGGAAGTTACCCCAACCTGCCTGGTTGTCCGGGGTTTCGACTCCGAATTGATCAAACTCGTTCGCCAGTCGGTCCCAGGGTCCGTTCTACCACTTGTGGTAATTGTCGATACGTTCCCTCCCGAAGCAGAGATGGCTGCGGTGGGAGACATTCCCCACTTGTTGCTCTGCCATGGTGCCGTCAGCGGGTATCCGGAGTTTTGCGAGCGGATCCGTGAAATCGGTTCGAATGGTGAAATCCTGTCCGCACACACGGGAATTCTGGTGAAACGGGCCCAACGCTATATGGAGACCCATGCCAAGGGTATGGTGACCCGGTGGAAGATCGCCGAATCGGTGAACACCAGTGAAGATTACTTGACCCGTATATTCAAGAAGGAGCTTGGGATGTCCCCGTGGGAGTATCTCAGCCGATATCGGGTCGAGCTTTCCGTGAAATTGCTGCAAGAGACGGATCTGCCCCTGTCGGAAATAGCGATGCGCTGCGGGTTCCAGGACCAGGCCTATTATTGCAGGGTCTTCAAGAAGCTCAAGCACGCAACCCCCGGTTCCCTGAGACTTCCATAGGTCGGAAAAGTACAATCATTGCTCTGAATAGTCCCCGGAGAGAAGAGTATTCTAATAAACAGAGAGGGTTTGTGATGGATGCATCCGTATCGGTCCCATCGTCCGGAAAATCATTGGTGCGCAGGATACAGCGGCATCGGGCCATATATGTCCTGCTGGTCATTCCCATAACCTACTTCATCATATTCAAGTATATCCCCATCTGGAACGGACAGATCGCCTTCAAGAATTTCATGCCCCGACAAGGAGTGCTTGGTTCGGCGTGGATCGGATTCGCAAATTTCGTCGAATTTTTCGATTCCTTCTACTTCTGGGAATTGTTGCGCAATACTGTCATGTACAGCGTCGGCAAGCTCCTGATCAGTATTCCCCTTTCCATCATGTTGGCGATCATGTTGTACGAATGCCGCATAACGGTCCTTCGCAAGACCGTCCAGACGTTGGCGTATCTACCCCACTTCCTCTCCTGGGTCATCATGTACGGTATCCTTTTGGGGTTGCTTGCCCCTGGTGACGGATTGCTCAACGACATAGCCAAGGCCTTCGGTGGTCGGGGAATCGACTATCTTACCAATGTGCAGGCTTTTCCCTGGGTAGTTCTCCTCTCGGACGCATGGAAGGAGATGGGGTGGGGTGCGATCATATTCATCGCAGCACTCATGGCGATCGACCCGACATTGTTCGAGGCGGCTATCGTCGAAGGTGCGACGGCTTGGCAGCGGGTGCGGTACATCACTCTTCCGTCGATACTTCCGGTCATCATCATGGTGGTACTGCTCCGGCTCGGTACGATCCTGAGCGGCGGGTTCAACCAGTTGTACATGCTCTATTCACCCTCGGTCTACAGCGTCGGGGACATCATAGACACCTGGGTCTTCCGTGGTTTGCAAGAAGGTAAATTCGCCTTGGCGACAGCTGTCGGGCTTTTCAAGGGCCTGATGGGCCTGCTCTTGCTTACATTCTCGAACCGTATGACCAGGAAGGTCAGCGGATCGTCGTTGTACTGAGGGAGGGAAACATGGCAAAGGCCCATATCAAATCCCCAGTCGTAGGAATCTCCGCAACAGACAAGGTCTTCTACCTGTTGGTCAACACCGTGCTTGTCTTCCTGTTCATTGTTATCGCCATTCCGCTTTGGAGCACCATAACATTGTCCTTCCGCCCGAACCATTTCATCGGAACCAATTTCGAAGGGATGTTTCTCGCACCCTGGAATTGGTCCAATGCCGCGTACAAGGCATTGTTGGGGAACAATGGCTTCATCATGGCATTTTTCAACAGCATCAAGATCATGGTATATGGCGTCGCCTCGGCGTTGTTCTTGACCGTACCCTTGGCATATGCGCTCTCCATCCGGACACTTCCCGGACGGGTATGTATCATCGTCATCATCCTGATTCCGCACATGTTCGACGTCGGTATGATCCCTTCGTTCCTCATGGTCAAGGATCTCGGCTTGATCGACAAGCTTGCCGCCGTCTACCTTCCCACAGCGGTGAGCACCTACAATTGTCTGATCATGAAGGGGTTCTTCGAAGGTATTCCCGACGAATTGAAGGAGTCCGCCCGTATCGACGGGGCTTCCGAGTTCACCCTGCTCGTCCGGATCATCCTCCCCCTGTCGAAACCGATCGTCATGTCGGTGGGACTGTTCTATGCAGTCTCCTTCTGGAACGACTTCTTCCATCCCATGCTCTATTTGAACTCGAACAACCTCATGCCGTTGCCGATACTCTTGAGGAACATACTCATGGCAAGCGGTATGAACGAATTTGTCGAAGTGAGTGCATTCGGCGAGGCTCCGATCCAAGCGATCAAGGCCGCCAGTGTATTTCTCGCTGCGATACCAATGGTAATCGCATATCCCTTCATCCAAAGATATTTCGCCAAGGGGACGCTCCTTGGCAGCGTGAAAGGATAATGTTTCAAAGGAGGAGACATATGGGAACGAAACGCATGTTGTTGGTGGCCATGATGGTGGGGCTGTTGTTGTGCACCCCATTGGTGGCACAAGCACAACGGGAAGCCAGTGGTGCCGGACCTGTCGATATCGAGCTCTGGTACGGCGCGGCCATTACCGAGGCTGGTCCTCCACCCGAGGATTGGGTGGGATTCCAGATTATCAAGGACAAGTTGGGGATCAACCTCAAGCTCACAGCGTTGCCATCCAATGAAGCCGACCAGGATGTCAAGGTATCCGCTGCCGCCGCGGCAGACAATCTCCCCGATATATTCATGGTGCGCAGGGAGGTCTGGTTGCGTCTGGTGAACCAGGGAATGTTGGCACCTGTCGACGATCTGTATGCCAAGATGCCTACACGTACTCCGCTGCAATACGATGCCGACAGTATCGGATTCACCACGATCGACGGTGTATCCTACGGCTTGGCATCACCCGGGTCCATTCCGCGTAACGAAGGTGTCCTGATCCGGAAGGATTGGTTGGACAAGCTTGGCCTGAAGGTCCCTGAGACGCTCGACGACTATATGCAGGTCATGAAGGCCTTCACCTTCAACGATCCCGACGGTAATGGCAAGCATGATACCTACGGCTATGGCGCATTCATCGAGATCAACAATTTCGAGGAAGGACTGGGCAGAAGGATGGATCCGTTCTTCGGTGCTTTCGGCGTTGCCGGAACCTGGAATATGACCAAAGCCGATTTTGGTCTGAATGTGCGCAAGGGCAAATACTACGATGCCATGGCTTTCATCAAGCGGATGGTGGACGATGGGGTGATCGATCCCAATTGGCTCGCATACAAGAAGGACGATTTCAGGGCTGCATGGAAGCAGGGTCGTTTCGGTATCATGCGTGAGCAGAATGCCGCTTTCGCGGCGACGAGCAACTATGCTCCGTTCGACAAGAACTTCCCCGACGGCGAGTGGATAGTCGCCGATCCTCCGAAGGGACCGGAAGGCAAGCAGGCTGTCGGTGTCTATACCAGCCAATACCGGGTCTATGCGATCAGTGACAGGGTCACGGCCGAAAAGAAGGATGCGATCGCGCGTCTGCTGGATTGGATGTCGAGCAAAGAGGGATACTATCTGCTCGGGTGGGGTGTCGAGGGTGTGAACTATACCCTGAAGGATGGTATTCCCGTAGCCGCTGGAGTTCCCGATCCCGAACTCGCCTTCACCGGCCCGAAGGGGCAACCGTATACCCAGTTGCGCAACATGGTCTTCTATAACGGCGAAGTCGAGCTGACGAGCCGGTATCCGACCTACAAGACCGCAACCAGTGGGAAGGAGATGAGTGCATTGCGGGTCCTGGTCGATATGCAAAGCAGACCTTGGACCGCAGCGATCGCTTCCGATACCTTGCCACCGCCGAGCACCGACTTGAAGCGGTTCTACGAGCAGGGCGTCACTGAATTCATCACCGGTCGCCGTGCGCTGAACAAGGCGAACTGGGATGCTTGGGTAGCCGAGTTCGACAAGCTTGGTGGAAAAGCTTGGGAAGAAGAGGCACGGAGTGTCGCAGCGGCCAATGGCCTGTTGCGCTAATTACGTATTGACTGTCATTTGGGGTAGTCGGGACCACAAGTATCGCGGCTACCCCCATTTCTTATAGGTGTACAGATATGGACTCTACAGAGGCGTGCTCGATCGCAAGACGTATGGTCGACAGTATTCTCACTTGGTACTCCCCGGACAAGATGCGCTGGCATTATGAGGACGGGTTGTTCCTCTTCTCGACCTTTGCGGTTGGTCTTCATGAAGAGGATGACCTCTTGTTGCGGCGCGTGCAGGCGACCTACGATACCTTGGTCAATCCAGATGGTACGATATCCTCTTATCGCATGGATGATTACAATTTGGATCAGATCAATGCCGGCAGGCTATTGTTCGACCTGTACGGAAGGTTCGGTGACGAACGGTACCAAAAGGCTGTCACCTTGCTCGCGGACCAGCTGCTCTATCAGCCGCGAACCCTTGGCGGCGGCTATTGGCACAAACGGATATATCCGCGCCAGATATGGCTCGACGGGTTGTACATGGCACAGCCCTTCCGTTGTCGGTTTGCCTTGGATCGGGGTGATGCCACGATATTGGCGGATGTGGTCCGGCAGATGGTCGCCATAGAGTCGCGATCCCGCGATGCTTCGACAGGGTTGCTCTACCATGCATGGGACGAGTCCTTGCAACAATTGTGGGCGAACCAGGGTACCGGTTGCTCTCCCCATTTCTGGGGACGTGCCATGGGCTGGTATTGCATGGCATTGGTCGATGTCTTGGATTACCTGCCTTCCGATGTTCCAAGCAGAAGGGAGCTGGTCGATATTGTCGAGCGTACCGCCGACGCCGTTTTGAAATGGCAGGATGGGTGCTGCTTGTGGTATCAGATACTGGACCAGGGCCGTCGTGCCGACAACTACCTGGAGACCTCCTGTTCGGCGATGTTCAGCTATTTCCTCCTGAAGGCCTGTCGGCTGGGTTTGTTGGTGGAAGACCGCTACCGGAATGCCGGAATCGCCGCTTTCGAGGCTTTGGTCGAACTCAAGACCAGCACCGATGCGAACGGGTTGTTGCATCTGCACGATATTTGCTCGGTCGCAGGGTTGGGAGGTACCCCGTATCGTGATGGCTCGTACAGCTATTATGTGGGGGAACCGGTGGCAACGGACGATTTCAAGGGCGTCGGGCCGTTCATTCTCGCCGCATTGGAATTCCCCGATTGATATATCACCAGGCAGTTTCCCCGTCCCAATATAATTTTATATCATGAATTCTCGG
Source organism: Spirochaetae bacterium HGW-Spirochaetae-4 (assembly GCA_002839335.1). GTDB lineage: Bacteria > Spirochaetota > Spirochaetia > Sphaerochaetales > Sphaerochaetaceae > UBA8525. The sequence continues at coordinate 13,914 of PGXU01000005.1, read as the reverse complement.
TTTGGTTTGACAGACCCACGGGAGAGGGCTAGAATATCATATCATACTAGATGATAAGGAGAGTTCACATGAAGAAGTATGTTGTTGTACTGTGTGTACTGTTGCTCCTTGGCTCGGTGGTTTTTGCACAGGGTCAGGCTGACACGGGAAAGACGTTGCTCAAGGTCGGAATGGTTACCGACGCGGGAACCATTGATGACAAGTCGTTCAACCAGGGAACTTGGGAAGGAATTCTCAAGGCACAAAAAGAAGGTTTGGTCGATGCCAAATATCTGAAGCCATCGGGCACCACCGAAGCAGATTACCTGAAGGAAATCGGTAACTTGTTCGATGCCGGCTACAAGTTCATCATTACCCCGGGATTCAAGTTCGAGACCACCATCTACGAAGCCCAGGACAAGTATCCTACGGCCAAGTTTGTCATTCTCGATGGCGAACCCCACACTGCCGACTATTCGACATTCCGGATCGAGAAGAATGTAGTCGCGGTCTATTGGGCAGAGCACGAGTCCGGCTTCCTTGCCGGTGTTGCGGCAGCCTTGCAGATGAAGACCGGTAATTTCGGATTCATCGGTGGAATGGAAATTCCCGCAGTCCAGAAATTCAACTGGGGCTGGCAGCAGGGAATCAAGTATGCCAACGAGAACCTGGGAACAAAGATCACTGTCAAAGCCGAGAATATCCTGTATCAGGGTTCCTTCGACAACGTCGCGGCTGGACAGCAGATCGCGGCCTCCATGTATGACAAGGGTGTCAATGTGATCTTCGCGGCAGCTGGTGGTGTGGGAGTAGGGGCCATCAACGAAGCGAAAGCCCGTGTTACAGGCGGAAAGAATGTTTGGATCGTCGGTGTCGACGTCGACCAGTATCCCGAGGGAATGCTCCCCAGCGGCAAGTCGATTATCCTGACCAGCGCCATGAAGTATCTCGACCGTGCCTCCTATGACATGATCAAGCACGAACTGGCCGGAACATTCCCCGGTGGCGAAGTCCTGCACTTGGATGCGACCAACGATGGAATCGGAATTCCTGTCGAGAATCCGAACCTTTCGGCCGATGTCGTGGCCAAGGTCCAGGAGCTCTATGGCAAGATGAAGAATGGTGAAGTCAAAGTCGCCGACTCGCAGATTGCTGGTTTGTTCAAATAAGAGAGACCACATAGTTTTCGAACATGTACAAGGGCCGCCCCAGGGCGGCTCTTGTCAAATACAGTTGTGAACCGATGTACGGAAATATCCGTGCCCTCGAGGAGGCTTTCGCCCAATGAGTCATGTCATAGAGATGTTGAATATCCGCAAGGAATTTCCCGGTATCGTTGCCAACGACAATATTACCCTACAGGTTGAGAAAGGTGAGATCCATGCGATTCTCGGTGAGAATGGAGCCGGAAAATCTACTTTGATGAGCATTCTGTTCGGTTTGTACCATGCCGACCGGGGAACTATCAAAGTACGTGGAGAGGAAGTGCATATCGCATCGCCGAACGATGCGACCGATCTTGGTATCGGTATGGTGCACCAACACTTCCAGTTGGTCCAGACGTTCACCGTCACCGAGAACATCATACTCGGCAAGGAGGGTGGGTTTGTCCTCGACAGGAAGTCGGCGGCAAAGAAGATCAAGGCCCTGTCCGAGCAGTACGGGCTGAGTGTCAATCCCGATTCGGTGATCGAGGATATCACAGTCGGCATGCAACAGCGTGTCGAGATCCTGAAGATGTTGTATCGCGATGCCGAGATTCTTATTTTCGATGAGCCGACAGCCGTCCTTACTCCACAAGAGATCGAGGAGCTGATGCAGATCATGCGCAACATGGTCAAGGAGGGCAAGTCGGTCATTCTGATTACCCATAAGCTCGATGAGATCAAGGCTGTCGCCGACCGGTGTACGATTATCCGTCGTGGTAAGATGGTCGGGGTGGTCGATGTGGCCTCCACTTCCCAGACAAAGATGGCTTCGATGATGGTCGGTCGGCCGGTCAACTTCAAGGTGGTCAAAGAGGACATGGAAGCAGGCAAGCCGGTACTCGAGGTCAAGGACCTGAATGTGCTGAATATCAAGAAGACCCCTGCTGTCAAGAATTTCTCATTGCAGGTGCGTGCCGGAGAGATTGTCGGCATCGCGGGCGTCGATGGCAACGGGCAATCCGAATTGGTCGAGGCGATCACCGGACTGCGTCCCATAGTCTCCGGTTCCATATATATTAATGGAGACGATATCAGTCAGGCTTCGATTCGCGAGAGGAACGAGTCGGGTATAGGGCACATACCTGAGGACCGCCAGAAGCGGGGCTTGGTCATGTCTGCGTCACTTAGTTCGAACATGGTGATCAAAGAGTATTATCGGGAGCCTTTCAGCAAACGTGGAATATTGCATCAGGATACCATAGACAAGCATGCGCAGGATATCTGCGATGCATTCGATGTCCGATCGGGCGAGGGTATCTTCTCCCATGCCGGCAAACTCTCCGGAGGGAACCAGCAGAAGGCGATTGTGGGGAGGGAGATGGCGTTGGAACCCGACTTGATCATTGCCGTCCAACCCACGAGAGGTCTGGATGTCGGTGCGATCGAATATATACATAAGCGGCTGGTGGAACACCGTGAGAAGGGCAAGGCGGTCTTGTTGGTCTCCTTCGAGCTGGATGAGATATTCAACCTGTCCGACAGGATTGCAGTCATGAACAGCGGTGAACTGGTCGATGTCGTGGAGACGAAACAGACGAACGAGGAAGAAGTCGGTCTTATGATGGCGGGTGTCAGGAACAAGGAGGCAGCATTGTGAAAGTCAAGATCAAGAGCAACGCTTTCCTGATTGCTGTCTCGGCGGTGATTCTCGGTTTGTTTGCCGGTGGACTGTTGATGATGTCGATCGGAAGCAATCCGTTCGAGGGATTCTATTACCTGTTCCGCGGCGGACTCATGAACATGGAGCGTATCGGCAACACGATTTCGACGGCAATCACCTTGATGTTGGTGGGATTGTCTGTCGCTTTCGCCTTCAAGACCGGACTGTTCAATATCGGAGCAGCCGGACAGATGTTGGTCGGTGGACTCTGTGCGACACTGGTGGCCCACTACGTATTCATTCCCAGACCATTCTATCTGGTAGTCATCATATTCTGCGCGTTCCTGGGGGGAGCCTTGTGGGGTGTCATTCCTGGAATACTCAAGGCAAAGTTCAATGTACATGAAGTGGTCGCGACCATCATGATGAACTGGATCGCCTATTGGTCCATTTATTATTTTGTTCCCGCATATCTGAAGGGACCTTCGCTCGAGACGGAGTCGAAGTCGATCGCAATCGAGCAATCCCTTCGTTCTCCCTGGCTGACAGAGATATTTGGCGGTGGCTACATCAACCTGGGAATCTTTGTCGCTGTCGGTGCGATATTCGTCATCAAGTACGTGCTCGACAAGACCACATTGGGCTTCGAGTTGAAAGCGGTCGGATCCAACCGGTTCTGTGCCGAGTATGCAGGTATAAAGGTCAATCGGAATGTCGTCATCTCCATGATGATCGCCGGTGGACTCGCGGGGCTTGCGGGTATGACCTACTATACCGGGTATTCGAGAAACATCCAGATCGGCGTCATGCCCTCTATGGGGTTCGACGGAATCGCTGTCGCACTTTTGGGTGCAAGCAATCCGATCGGGGTTCTGTTCTCTGCCCTGTTCTTTGGGATGTTGCAATCGGGAAAGGGGTTCATGAACGCCATGACGGAGGTCCCTCCCGAGATAGCGGATACGATTATCGCCACCATCATCTACTTTACGGCTACCAGTGTACTATTCAGCCGCTTCTGGGATTCGGTCGGTCGAAAGAAACGGGACAAGGCCCAACAGAAGATCGACCAGGATGAAAGCAAGGAGGAGGTGAGCCATGAATAATACGACAACGAAGAAGAGTCTGTTCACCAGCCCGCTTGGAATCGCCATCTATATAGTGGTCGGTCTGGTTCTGCTGGCCCTGCTGGCGACCAACCACCTGATAGGAATGATCCTCCCCTATGCGATCGCCTATACCATTCCCTTGCTGATGACTGCCTTGGGTGGCTTGTACAGTGAGCGTAGCGGAGTGACCAACCTCGGTTTGGAAGGTTTGATGTTGGTGGGGTATTTTGCCTCGGCGCTGACAATCAGGCTCACCGAGCAGACGTTGCAGGCGAGTGCATTGCCTCTCGGTCTGTTGGCCGGGGTGCTTGCAGGTGCCTTGTTCTCCATGTTGCATGCGTTCGCCTCCATCAATTTGAAGGCTGACCAGGTGATCAGTGGAACTGCGATAAACATGCTTGCCAGTGCCCTTACGGTGTATCTGGCACGTACGATCGCCGGTAGTGGAAACGTTCGTATCATGTTGGGCATTGTCCGAAAGGATATTCCCGGTCTCTCCAAGATTCCGGGTATCGGGACACTGTTCTTCACCCAATCGTACTGGAGCACCTGGGTGGCGCTGATTGTCTGGGGAGCCTCATGGTTCCTCCTCTACAAGACCTCGTTCGGGCTTCGCCTGCGTGCGTGCGGCGAACACCCGTCTGCTGTCGCTTCAGCCGGTGTGAATGTCTATGGGATGCGCTATTTTGGGGTCGGTATGTCGGGAGCTCTCGCCGGACTTGGCGGTAGCATCATCCTCATAACCTATTCCGGGGAATTCAACGGTACCGTAGCCGGTCTTGGATTCCTGTCGATCGCTGCGTTGATATTCGGGCAATGGAAGCCCCTGGGAATCTTGGGTGCGACCTTCTTCTTCGGAACGGCCACGACCATTGCCAACGTTTCGCAGGTCATTCCGCAACTCGGCGTGATTCCACCGGTGATATTCAAGGTATTCCCGTACGTGGTGACACTGTTGGCCCTGATTGTGTTCTCAAAACGTTCCGCAGCCCCGAAAGCTGTCGGTGAAGCTTTCTAGTGGTCTGTAAAGCTTACAGACCACAAGCAATAAGGAATGTCTATGAATGATGTTATGGTGCGGTTGCGAGAGGCAGCCGAATATGTGCAGGCGCAAATCGGAATGGAGCCCGTTTCGATCGGTATGATTCTCGGATCGGGTCTCGGGGATTTGGCCAACGAGCTGGAAAGTCCGATAATGGTTCCCTATGTCGAGATTCCCCACTTTCCCGTTTCCACGGTTCCGGGACACGCCGGGCGTTTGGTCGCCGGCTATCTCGGTGGCAAACGGGTGCTGGTCATGCAGGGGCGGTTCCATTTCTATGAAGGTTATGGCATGGATACTGTCGTATTTCCGGTCCAGATGATGCGTGTCATGGGAATCCGGGACCTGTTGGTCACCAATGCGGCGGGATGTGTCAATACCGCATGGCTACCCGGCGATCTCATGCTGATCAGCGACCACATCAAGTTGATTCCTGAAAATCCCCTGAGGGGAGCGAATATCGATGAACTCGGCGATCGTTTCTTCGATATGAGTACGGCCTATCCCGAAAACCTGCGGGCAATGGCCCGCAAGGAGGCCGATCGTCTGGGTATTGTCCTGCGGGAAGGTGTATACCAACTCTTTACCGGACCTTCCTTCGAAACCCCTGCGGAGGTACGGTTCGCACGAACTTGTGGAGCCGATGCCGTAGGTATGTCCACTGTACCTGAAGTGATCGCCGCACGTCACGCGGGCATGCGGGTGTTGGGCATTTCTTGCCTCACCAACATGGCGGCCGGGATTCTTGACCAACCGTTGAACCATATCGAGGTCTTGGAGACAGGAGAGCGGGTGAAGGCAACATTTTCGGCACTGGTAAAGGCAATTGCATCCGCATGGCCGATATGACCGCGAAGCAACTTGTAGCGTATCTCGATCTTGAGCCGTTGGAAGGAGAGGGTGGCTTTTACCGGCGTGTGTTTCTCGATACCCAAACAGTCGGAACCGCTGGGCTTGGTCCTTTCGCCAAGCCGCAACTCCCACTCAGCAGTACGATCTATTATCTGGTGACTCCCGAGAGTTTCTCAGCTTTGCACAAACTTGCCGGTAGCGAAATCTGGACATGGATCGCCGGTGACCCGCTGGATCAATTCCTACTCTTCACCGATGGGAATATCGAGCAGCGGGTGGTGGGCTTGGGAGGTGGCGCAATGCCTGTTTCCGTCGTTCCGGGCGGGTGCTGGCAAGGCACGCGGTTGACCAGGGACAGTACCTTCGGCTACGCGTTGTGCAGCACGGTCATGAGCCCGGCTTACGATGCGAGTGATTTTGTCTTGGCCGATGCGGGACTTTACGCGCTGTTTCCCTCGGCCGCTACCCTGATCGAACGATTCATAGCACACGATTACCAATAGGTTGCGGGAGGTTCCATGGATTTTGAATTGCGGGGTAAAAAGGCGCTGGTCACCGGTGCTTCGGGCAATCTTGGCAGTGCCATAGCCACTACCTTGGCCATGCAGGGAGTCTCGGTCGGCCTATTCTACGGCTCTCGGAATTCCGGTGAAGCTACCCAACGGTTGGCACAGCGGTTGTCTTGCTTCGACTTTGTCGAAGCGATTGCCCTCCATGGCGATGTCCGAAGCGAGGATAGTCTCAACGATTCGATCGAAGCTTTCCTCGCCCGTTTCGGGCAACTGGATATCCTGGTGAACAATGCTGGAATATTCACCTCCTCTTCCCAGGAAAACCTGCCGGAGGAAGATTGGGACGCTGTCATGGATATCAATGTGAAGGGAATCTGGCGGATGTGCCGGCTCTCGTTTCCCCATTTGATACAAAGTCGCGGGACGGTCGTGAACATCTGTAGTATCAATGCCTTTCGTCCCGGGTTTGGCGGTACCGCCCATTACGATGCCTCCAAGGGAGCGGTTGCGGCATACACCCGGTCGTTGGCTGCCGAATATGCCCCCTATGGCGTCCGGGTCAATGCTGTGGCACCGGGACTGATCGATGCCGTAAGTCTACGTGAAGATGCCCCCGACCTGGTTGGCCATTATGAGAATCGGGCAGCCTTGAAACGGTTGGTCGCACCGGAAGATATTGCCCAAGTGGTTGCGTTCCTTGCTTCCGATGCCTCTCGGGCGATGACAGGAGAAATTGTTGCAGCCGATTGCGGGTATGGTATGATGTAGCGATGAAAATCCTCTGTGTTTCCGATGAAAAGGATCCATTGGTCTACTCGAACAATGTGGTGGAACGGTACGGTGAGGTCGATATGGTGATATCCGCTGGCGACCTGCCGTTGAAATACTACGAGTTCATCGTTTCCTCGTTGAACAAGCCGTTTTACTTTGTCTTTGGAAACCATCATGTCGAGGACCTCCACAAATTCTCCAAACGTTGTTGTGCCGATGACTCGCTCGATATCAGGTTCGACAAGTCCCGGTTGGGATGGGGAGTCGGGGGCGATTTCATCGATGGATTGGTACTGCGCGACGCTTCAACCGGATTGCTGTTGGCTGGATTGGGTGGTTCGATGCGTTACAATCGGGGAGACCATCAATTCACCGAATTCGAGATGTATCTCAGGATATTCAGGATGGTTCCCAAACTGCTCTATAACCGGCTGCGTTTCGGCAGGTACCTGGATATCCTCATAGCCCATGCTCCACCGCGGGGTATCGGTGATGGTGACGACCGGTGCCATACCGGCTTCAAGGCGTTCCTTTGGTTCATGCGAACATTCAAACCGGAGTATCTGGTACATGGACATGTTCATCTGTTTGATCTAAACTCGCCTAGGATCACACGGTACCACGAGACCGATGTGATCAATATATACAGCAGTTATCTGCTGGAGAAGGATTGAAGGGGTATGGGTGTCTCCAGTTTCACCAGCCGGGAGGATTTCTCCAAGGCTCGTGCAAAGGGTCGGATGCAGGATCTGCTCTCGACATTACAGTGGAAAAACAACGAGTTGCTGTCGTTCTATGAAGTGACGAAACTACTCAACCCGAAAGTGGAGACCTATCGTGGTCTGAAAGCCATTCCGGTCGACAAGGTTATCGGAAGCGAGGGGCGGTACCACGATTTCACCCTGGCGTTCTACCCACGCAAGGAGATGCTGCGCTCCCGATGGCAAAGCATAGACGAAGCCCATCTCAAACAGGTCATATTGCCCCCGATCAGTGTCTACAAATTGGGAAGCTGCTACTTCGTCCGCGACGGAAACCACCGTGTCTCTGTCGCCAAGGCCCAGGGAGTGGAGTTTATCGATGCGGAAGTGGTCGAGCTGGATTCCGAGATTCCGCTCGAGCCCGGTCTGACCAGAAGCCAACTGGAGCGGCGCGTCGTTGCCTATGAACGCCAACGGTTTATCGACGAGTTTTCCTTGGACAGGTTCATGGACATGGATCTGGTCAAGTTCTCTTCGCCAGGCATGTATCCGGAAGTGATAAACCATATCCAAGTCCACAAATACTATATCAACCAACACAAGAAGGGCGAGATCCCGTTCGATACCGCTGCCCGGTCGTGGTACGAAAAGGTGTTTCTCCCCATTGTCCGACAGATACGCGAAGACCGACTGCTGCATTCCTTCCCCGGAAAGACCTATGGTGATCTGTACCTGTGGATTGTACGCCATTGGGACAACCTCAAGCATGGTGTGGAGGAAGAGGTTACGATCGAGAATGCCACGAGGGATTTCAAGAACAGGTTCGGCAAGAAATGGTTCAAGCGCTGGACCGGATGGGCGAGGCAATTGTTCAAACGTTTATAATATGAGAGAAGGGATTAGAGTCCGGTGAACGTGAAGGTAATCGTGTCTTGGTAGTCTCCCGCAAGATAGACCTCTGCAGCAGGTGTTAAAATCTCGAAGGTTCCCTGTAGGTCGTAGCCGTTGTCGTACCCGCCGAATGGAGCTTGCGCCGCATTCACAACAGGGCTCTGGCCAGCCGGACCCGCTCCATCGTAGTCGAAGGTCATGGAATAGGGGATATAGGTATCCACTTCGAGGTGTTTCAGTCGCATCTGCGAACCGAGGCCGTTGGTGCTGGTCATGGTGAGGTATACAGTCTGGTCCCCCGTATAAGTGAAGGTATAACCGATCGGATAGGGCGTGCCCAGGGTGATGATGGCTGCGGTCTCGGTAAGGATGAATTCGCTGGTGGACGGTATTTCGGTATTGAGGTACAGGTAGTCGGTATCGAGTAAGGTCTCGGCTGCATACAGGTTGAAAGCTGAAAAATACATGGTTGCACACAAGGCCAGGACCAATAGGCCAAATATTTTTTTCCGTGATGGTAGATGTTTCTTCCGACTTTCTGCTGTAAACATGGGGAAAATATAGCAATCACCCCCACTTGTGTCAATAGTTATGAATCAGATTATTATTATGTGTGTTACTGTATATTTCTTATGAGTTGGATTGAAAACCTTTTCTTATAATAAATTATGTGGTATATTACTATCAAGACAACACACAGGAAGTCTTTTGTTAGGAAATTTTATTTGTGTACGAGTAACCTGGTGGAAATGCAATTGACCTTCTTATGACAAAAGATATAAGCTGATTGCCCATAGTCGCCCGAATTTCTTTTATTATATCCTTTTGTGAGAATATATGGCATTATGTAAGAAGTTGGAGGAGGATGGAGAGTCATGATAACATCATTTAGTTCGGAGACCAAGTCTGCCCAGATCGCCCGGCAGATAGAGGAGATGATTCTTAACAAAGTGTACCAGGTTGGACAGCCGTTGCCGTCCCAGCAGGAATTGGCTAAGGATTTCAATGCAAGTTCGCGTTCCATCAGGGAGGCTTTCAAACAGTTGGAAGCAAAGGGGTTGGTGGAAATTAGCCAAGGTAAACGGGCAATGGTCAAGTCCAACAATCTTGAGCAGTTTGTCGCATCGCTTTCCTCCACCTTGATCAGCAATCACACAACCGACAAGAAGTTGTTGTTGGACCTCATGCAGGTTCGTACGACAGTCGAAGTATCGGCCACCAGGGAGCTATCCCGAAGTGACCAGCGCAGCATCCTGGTTCGTTCGCTGGACAACCTGACCTCGAAGATGGAGCAGTTGTTGCCCCGGCTGCAGACAGGGGACCAGGAGGCGATCATTCAATGGAACGGACATGACTTCAATTTCCACAAGACCTTGATCGACTCCAACGACAACGTTATCCTGACAGCGATCTACGAGAACTTGTCGCCACTGCTCTATACAAGTATGGACCAGATTACCAATACCTATGGCGAGCTGGAGAAAAGTACCCGTGAGCACCGGTATTTGGTTGAAGCCCTGGAGCAGGGTCAGACCGACCTTGCCGTAGCATTGGCACTGGTACACCTGACCGCGATCAGGGGGAAACTGGAAGCCTCCGTGGTTTGACTTCCTTATATATTAGACAATTACCTTGGCTTCGGACTTCTGCATCCGAAGCCATTTTTATGCACTTTTTTCCATAAAAATGTTCAAAGTGATACCGTACTTTGTACATAACTCATGTCACCAGATAAATTATTTGTAGTGCTATTGCCAAACAATACTTGATATAGTACACTAAAGATAGCATTATTGACTTTTACTTATGTCAGTACCTGAATTTTTTCTGTCATAAGTTTTGAAAGAAGGAGATCCAATCCATTGGACACCATAGAACGTATTCCACAACAAACTCTCCCTGGCCGCACAAAATCCGCCAGGATAGCAAACTATTTGGAAGAGTTGATTCTATCCAAGCAGTTGACTGCCGGAGAGTTGTTGCCTTCGCAGCAAGAACTGGCCGAGAAGTTCGACGCCAGCTCCCGCTCTATCCGGGAGGCTTTCAAGCAACTTGAGGCGAAAGGCTTGCTCAGCGTCAGCCAAGGACGCAGGGCCTGTGTAAAGTGCAACAACCTGGACCAGTTCGTCGAATCCCTCACCGATTCCATTATACGTAGCGGTTCCAGCGATGCCAAACTCATGCTTGACCTGGTGCAGGTCCGTACCAGTGTCGAGGTTTCCGCAGCCCGTGATTTCTCACGCAATCCACGACGCAAGGAAGTTGTGCGGGAATTGCGTTCCCTTTCCGATATGATGGGCAAGACCTTGGTGGGAATCGAAGCCCATGAGCAGCGTTCAATCGACGAGTTCCGAAAGATCGAGGGCGATTTCCATAAGGTGCTTGTTCGTTCCAACGACAATATCATCCTGGACGCCATTTACGAGAACCTCTCCCCGTTGTTGGATGAAAGTCTTTCGTTCTCCGCCATCAACTTCGAGGAATATGAGAAGAAGGTCCGTGAGTACCAATACATTGCGGAGGCGTTGCACAATGGTCAGACCGACCTTGCGGTTGCCCTCGTATTGGTCAACTTGACTAACCTGAAGAAACGTATCGAAGAGTATGCTGAGCGAAGGAACAAGTTCGCGTTCGCATAAATCGGTTCTGCTCTTGCACGAAGCCTCCGCTACCCGTATTCTGATGGGAGTGTGGAGGCTTTTTCATGTCTGCTGATCCGATCATATCCTTGAAGAACATTACAGTCCGCCGTGCCGGAAGGCCGATACTCGATTCGGTGTCCCTCGATATCTTCGCTGGCGAGCATGTGGCTATCATCGGAGCCAATGGTGCCGGCAAGTCGACACTCGTGCAGGTGATGAGCGAGGAGGTGCATCCGATCTGGTCTCCCGACAGCCAGAGGATTCTCTTCGGTCAGGACCGGTGGAAAGTCCTGGAGCTGCGCAAGCGGATGGGAATCGTATCGGCCGCACTGCAATTTCTCTGCACCACCTCGTACCCGGTCCGCCATATCGTGCTGTCGGGATTCTTCAGTAGTATCGGATTGGATTTCCACCATCAGGTGACTGTTAACATGGTGGAGGCCGCGAACAGGTATCTGGACGAGCAGGGTGTGCTGCACCTGGCGGAGAAATCCATGCGGACACTCTCCAGTGGTGAGGCGCGCCGGGTATTGCTGGCACGTGCGATGGTGCATGATCCCGAGGTCATGCTGCTCGACGAAGCTGTCTCCAATCTCGATTTGCCGGCGAAGCGATCGTATCGGGATGCACTGGAATCCTTTGCCCGAGCAGGAAGGACGGTTATCCTGGTTACCCACGACTTGTCCGAGATCATTGGGGAGATAGGGCGTGTGGTGGTGTTGAAGCAAGGGCAGATACTGGCCGACGGACCCAAAAGGGAGGTACTGGACGAGGAGTTGCTCAGCGATGCCTATGGGACCAGGGTATTCCTTTCGGAGCGGGAGGGACGATTTAACGCTTGGTGTTGAGGGCCGCGGGTAGTATATTGGACGTATACCATGGCGATTGACGCCAAACAGGGAGGGTGCCATGAATCGGTGTTCCATAATTGTCCACAGCGTTAACGGGAACAGTTACATTATCGCGACCTATCTGCAGGAGCTTTTGAACCAGCGGAATGTCGATGCGAGACTGTATCGGGTAGAAGATGCCGATTTGCATATCTGGGCGAACAAGTCCGATACGGCAAACGATTTTTATGAAGACATCCAGGCTTTGCCGGTAGCCAGCGAGGAGACGCTCCTCAAGAGTCGAATGGTTGTCCTCGGTTGCCCCACCACATTCGGAAATGTGTCGGCTGAGATGAAGGCTTTCATGGACTCGACCTATACCATGGCGGAGGAGCGCGCCATGGAGGGGAGATACTTTGCCTGCTTCACCAGTTGTACCCATAGCATTTGCGAGGGAGCCTTTTGTATCGACTCGATGGTGCACTATGCACAGACGATGGGAATGGTCCACATTCCGCTTGGGATCCATGACGAGTTGGCGTGGGCCAACCAGCCGGTAAGCGGTATAGTCCACCTGGCGGGGAAGGAGAATGCGATTCGTCCCTCCAAGCAGCTGGGCGATGTCCTGGCTGTGTATGCCGATACATTGGCGGTCCTACTGCAGTAAAGTTACATGACATGAAATCCATGGGGGGCTGTTGTTCAAGTCGAAAAGACAGGGCGACAGCCCCCATTTTTGTCACAGGTTGAGCGGAACTTATACCAATCCTTTGACATAAGATGCTGATTTTAGTAATAATCAAGCCTTTATATTAGAATCATGTTACAGGTGAAAAGTACAAGAATTGCCTGAAAAGGCAAGAGAATGTCATAAGATGAAGCAGTTGATAAATGATTATATTTATATAATAGAACAAAATAAAAAATAATGAAAAATATTTCGTAATTTTTTATCCAATTTTTTGTTTAGCTATTGACATAAGTTTAGAGTGATAGTATCGTATGGCATATACCAGAGATGGTAGTGAATCTAGAATAACAAAAAGACTTGAAAGTCTAATAGGAGTTTATGATATGAAAAAGGCGATTGCAATCTTGTTGGTGCTTCTTGTTGCCGGTGTGGCGTTTGGAGCGGATCCCGCTTCCTTAGTGATAAATACTACGATGTCTGGTGTGGAATCAATTAAACTATCCACTACAGCACTAGGTGTATCGACATATACTGCAGAGGGATTGGATGAAACTCTTTCATTTACCTCAGAAGATGAGTTGACTGTTCCTGATGATCAAACGGCATATGTCAACCTGAGGACCAATAAGGAAAATTCCTATGAAATTAGTCTTTCAGGAATATCTCTGATTTCTCCCACCGTTGATACAACCATTGGGTATGTGCTTACACCAGTTGCAGGGACTGGATATTCTGTTGGAAGTGCGTTGACAGTGCTGAAGGCTGACACCGAAACACCGAAGACTGCAGATCCTTTCATTACCTACACTGCAGATTCCACTTCGGGACTTAGGGTTGTTCCCGCGGCATTTACGGTTGCTCTTACCGATGCAGATTGGCTTGCTGCTACAGCAGCAGCTGACTATACAACCACAGTTACTGTAACCCTGACGGCTTTGTAGATTAAAAACAATCGACTTTATTAAAGCCTGTGATGCAGCGATGCACACAGGCTTTTTGTATGACGGGCATGTCATCATTCTTGGGTGAAAGTCCCAAGGGGCGTAGTTGTCGACGAACCCGATAGCGACTTGCAAGTTTCACATCGCG
>PGXU01000004.1 GCA_002839335.1 Spirochaetae bacterium HGW-Spirochaetae-4 | reverse complement strand
CCCGCCACATTGGAAGGAATCATCCTTACAAAAGTCAGACCGATCTATATGGATTGAAACCAGGAGCCTACATGGATTTGCAAGAGATCGAACGCATTTGTTACCGGATTCTCCTTTCCATTGGGGATTCGCTAGAACTTCGCAAGATGGTGGGCAAAAGCCTGGCCGCGTATATGCAGGACCTCGGGTGTTCCATGGGCGCGGTACTGATCGCCAACCATAGTGAATCCGGGGCTTTGGATCTGCGGGTCTCCTATGCTGTCCCCCGTTCCCTGGAACGCCATGACTCGTTCAAGAATTTGATGGAAGAGTTGTCCCACGCCTCTGAAATGAAGGATATGCTGGTCGTTCCGGTTGCACAGGAGGCCGGAGGCGGAACCTATTACGTGATGAGCATGGCCGATATAGGGTTGCTCGTCCTCCATCGGAACGGGGACATCCTGGACCATCACCTGCTCGAAGCCTTGAGGCCATTGAACCACAAACTCGGTACAGCTTGCGAAGCGTGCCTGCAGAATACCGCATTGCAAACCAGCAGCCTCCGTTTCATGGAAATGGCGAACATGCTTCCCGGACTGATATTCGAGTTGAACCATGACTACAAGGTCACGTTCTTCAATCGTCGTACACAGGAGATATTCAAGCAAATCGATTCCGATGGGTTCCACCCCGACAGTATCGACGACTTTTTTCCTGTTGAAGAGATCGAACATATCCATACGGTGCTGGAAACCATGGCCCGTGGCCGGAAACGATTGGTTTCCGACGACTTTTGGATGATAAACAGCCGCGGCCAACGCTTCAAGGTAAACATGGTCGTCTCTCCCATCCATTCGGATGACCAGGTTGTCGGATTCAGGGGCATCGCCACAGACATAACGGAACGGGTCCGGCTCGAAGAGCAGCAGAAGACCCTGTTGGTTCGCGTCTCCGATCGGGTGCGGGAACTCGATTGCCTCTTCAATATCGTCAAACTCATCGCCGACGACAGCAATTCCCTTTTCGATATCTTCCAGAAAGCCTTGCCGTTCATAGAAACGCCCTTCGATGCGCATCAGCAACTCGACGTCGGCATCATGTACAAGGACAAGGTGTTCGGAACATTCGATCCGGAGGAAGACAGATCGCTCCAGGAAGCATCGATCCATAGTGGAAGCGAACTCCGCGGAAAAGTGGCTGTCCAGGCAGAATCCGGATATGTGTTCACAGAGGAAGAAAAACGGCTAGTGGCTTCCCTAGGCACTCAGTTCAGCGCGATTGTTGCGAAGAAGGAGACCGAGGAGCAGATCAAATCCATCTACGACGATATCATGGAGGACTTGGATACGGCTCAAACCATCCAAAGCTACATTCTCCCCAGATGGTTCAAGGCGGAAGGATCCGTGATCTTCTCTGCCAACTACCGGCCTTGGGCGCAAATCGGCGGCGACCTGTTCGATTGCCTGAGGCTCTCCGATTCCCGGTACGTCTTGTATGTCGCGGATATCTCGGGACATGGTGTGCAAGCCGCGTTGATCATGATGGCGGTCAAATCGGTCTTGGGCATGATCCTGTCATCGGCCAGACCCGACTGTACACCCGCCGAGATTGTCACCCGATTGAACCGCACCCTATCCGAGGGACTGTTCAAGGACAACTACATGACCATGTGCTTCTGCATCGTCGATACGGATGCCATGACGGTGAGCAGCATCAACGCCGGGCATCCTCCCATGGCTATCATCAACCGCAGCCGATCTTCGATGCGGGTGCTGGGAGAGTTGGGGGATATTCCGCTCGGGTGGGATGAGCAACATATCTACCTGAACAAGGATGTGATAGTGGAACCGATTTCACACGACGATATGCTTTGCCTGTACACCGATGGCGTATTCGAGTGCACCAACACTAAAGGCGAGGCACTCTCGCTCGAGCAGTTCCTCGACCTGTTGGCGAACGAATCGAAGGAGACGCAAGTGGCAATGCTTCCCCAGGACTGCCACTCCATGCTGGACCGCAAGGGCTTTACGGTGCGTCAGGACGATTTCACCTTCGTCACGATGCAGGTCATCGAACCTTCCGAATATTCCACTGTGCTGGAATTACCCGCCAATCTTGAAATGGTCGACAGGACAGCCCAGGAATGTGCCGATTTCGTAATGTCGTTGGGCAAGAGCGAATCCGACGCCTGGAAATGCCGCCTGGTAGCCGGGGAATTCATGAACAACATCATCGTGCATGGTTTGGAGAACTCCATTGATGAGATCATAGCCCTTGAAGTCTCGGTTTGTGCCGATGAAATCATACTGACCATCCGCGATAGGGCTGCCGAATGGAACATGCCACCCGAATCGAGCACACCCGAACAGTTCTTCGACTCGTTGAACCTGGAGGCGGAATCGCATGGACGGGGGATGCAGATCATCTACTCCCTCACGTCAAGACAAACCAGACGTCGTATCTACCACGTGAATGAGACGATGTTCACCATACCGGCTCCCACAGAAGCGTCATGAGCGGGTTGCCTCGGCAAGGAGAGTCTCCAGGTCCGAGACATACCGGTCGAAGGTGAAACCCTTCTCGACCGTTTGCCGACCAGCTGCGACCAATGCGGCATAGAGCCCGGCGTTTCCCATCAGTCTCGCGATACACTGTGCGAGTTGCTGCGGATTGTCGGGTTCGAAGGAGAGGCAATTCGCTTCGTCCACCAGGAATTCGCCTTGCCCCCCATTGGTCGTGCTGATTACCGGCAAGCCACTTGCCATGGCCTCGAGGTGGGTAAGGCCGAAGGGTTCCGGCCAAATCGACGGAAACACCAACAGGTCGTGGGACCGGTATATCTCGCCCATCCGATCGTGGGAAACCCTTCCCAAGAAAGCGACGGGAATACCCGACTTGCCGGCTTCCGACTGCAACCGGTCCTCGTATTCCTGTTCTCCTGCCCCGACGATGGAACATGACAGGTCCGAGGCTCCGAATGTTTGTGCCAAAAGGTGCAACGCGGAGATCAACGTATGCACCCCCTTGTACGGATGCAATTGACCGGCGTAGAGGATCCGCATCGGCACCGCTTGCCCGGCAAAAGCTGTGCGCAGGGGAAACCGGTCGATGGGGATCCCCTGGTAGATTACCCTACTGGTGGGAATCGGCATGCCGGATTTGACCAGATTCCTTTTCAACAACTCGCTGATGCAGGTTGTGTAGGCAAACCGAAGTCCACTTGCGGTGGTTGGACGGCCAATGGTCTTGTCCAGGAACCATCTGGCAAATCGTTTCGGATGCAGGGAAAAGCGTGCAGGAAGATATCCCGACGGATGTTCATCGTTGAAGGTATACACGACAGGCAGCCCCGATTGTTCGGCTGCACGTGCTGGAGAGGCAGTCAATCTCAAGAGACTCCAGACAAACACCACATCGAACAGGGACTCCCGCAATACAGCCTTGGTGATCGCGGTATTGACCGACGCTGTACGTAATCTGGCTCTTCGCATCGCAGAGGATACCGGCCGGTCGAATGGTTGGAACAAGTGCAATCGTCTCATCACCAGGTCGTCGGGTCCGGTGGATGCATCTCCGTGGGTACTCGTCAGGATACGAACTTCGTGACCACGGGCACGCAACGACTGCACCACTTGTCCGCACAGGATTTCATACCCGCCCAATACCGACGGTGGAAACAAATTCGATATGATCAATATCTTCATGAAATCAGTCTAATCCATGTTATGATGATTGCCAACAACGATCGATCTTGGTGGAGCTGCATGGAATACGATAGTTTGCCGAAATTACGGGCAGAGACAACACCCTGGCCTCCGGATACTGCTTTCAGATCCCAATGGAAAAACCTTGTGGACTCGAATCCATACATATCACCCTTTTGCCAATTGGAATGGATGGAATTGGGAATAGGAATATTCGGAAAGGGGGAAAGGATACTACCCTATCGTTTTCTCGATCCCGACGGGAAGGTGCAGGCTCTGGGAGTATTCCAACTGGTGAAGGAGCCGGGGAGGTGGTTGTCCAGAACGGTATTGCGGACAATCGAATACAATTCGCAACGGATCAACCCATTCTTGACCAGCAATCCGAACGTCATGGCAGCAGCAATAATCGCTTTGACCGAAACAGTGGGAGAACCGATCGATTCCTTCGATTTCTTCAAATTGGATCCCCTCGATGGTGCGTTGCAGGAAGTTTCCACGCTGTTATCCAAGCAAGGTGTCTCCCACGAGCTGCGAGAGTTCAATGAACAACCCTATTTCCCCCTCGACGGAAGCTGGGTGGAATATCTATCGGAACGGACGCAAGGACACCGGAAGCGGATCCGTCGCTATACGAGGAAACTGCAGGAGCAATATCCCGACTACCGTTTCTCCAGATACCAGAAACCAGACGATTTCCCCCAATCGGATATGACCGTTGTGCTTGATGAGATCATGGGGCTCTTCGACAAGAGCTGGCAAGCGGACGCCCTGGACAAGCGGGATGCCCTGTACGATATGAAACGGTTCTACGTTGGTGTCGCCGAAGAATTCCTACACAATGGGATGCTCGACCTCTGCACATTGCACTGCAATGGTACACTCATTGCATTCGAACTCAACCTGATCGGAGGGGGATCCGTCCACATGCTGTTCGGCGCGTACGACCGGGAGTACGCCGATTGGTCTCCGGGCAATGCTATCCTCTCCGAAATCCTGCAGGATTCCTACACCAAGGGCTACAAACGGGTCGAATTTGGTGGAGAATACCTCGATTACAAGAAACTGTGGACCAAGACTTCATCTCCCTCGTACCATTTGCGTATCCATGGGACAACGTTGAAGGCTACGGTGAAACGACTTCTTTCCCGTTGACACGAGGTGTATCGAGTACCCCATACAAGCCGATGTTCCACACCATGGTTTCCCATATGGTGAACTCGTTGTTGTTTACCAACGACCAGCCGTCGGTCCACCGCCGTTGCGTGGGAAGGTCGTCCCACCGTGGATACAACTTGTCGCTGACCACCCGCTGGTAGGAGGCTCCACTGCGTTCGGCGGTTGGTCCGTACACGAGGATACCAGGCACCGGTCCCAGACCGCGTTGTCTGGAGGTCCAGGAATCGAGGTGCAACGGACTTTTCGGTTGCACGGCCCCAAGTCCGGTGATGTACGAGACTCCCAAGGGATTCAACCCCAAGGCATAGTCGGCATACTGGGAAAGTATGGCGAACTGCCGCTCGCGTAGCTGTGCATCCCCAGTCAGCCGGTAGGCGAACACATGCACATCGGCGTACCGTCCCTGTGCCGTGGCGGCACCCCATCCGTACGATTTGGTCGCCCCTTGCGGATACATGGCCGATTCCATATCGAATCCCATATATCCACCTTTTTCCGCCTGGTCGAAAACAATCTGTGCAAGTTGCCCGGCAAGATTGGTGTCGGTCGGCAAGGTGGTGACGAGGTAGCTGCTGAAATGGACCGTTTGGACAGTCGCCATGATATTTCCGGGTCGATATTGGTGTGGCCAGGTGCCATCTTCGACAAGGAGCACGGTGGAAGACCGTTTGAACAGTGTGTGGAACGCTTCGGCGGATGCGGTGTCGCCGAATTGCAACGAGGCCAGATACAATTGGAGAGCGGCGTACATATGGTGTGCCGTCGCTTCTTCAGTCGAATCCATCCGTTCCAGCAACGACCATGCAAGGAGAGCCTTGCCATACAATTGGCGCGCCCGCGCCTCCCACGCCTCATACCCGGACAGCAGTCGGGCGGCATGGGCCATCATGCCAGCGCCAAAGGCGGTTATCTCCGTATCCACTTCCCAAGTCCCATACGGTCTGTCATCGGTCGCCGCATCGACCACCCCATACTCGGGATGCCCCTTTGTCTCCGTTCCGCCCATGATACCGCCGTAGTGCGGATCCGAGGAGTCGGATATCTGCAGGTTCTCCCACCCCCGTATTGCCCACAACGCTTCGTCGAGGAAATCGGGCAAACCATTGCCCGATTCGGGAATCCGTGCCTGTCCGTCGGAAAAATTCTCGGGAAAAGCTTCCAGATACCCCATGAGCAGAATGGGAACGATCGTATGATACTTGCGCCGGTCGAAGTCCCCGGCATCGTGATGCCCGCCGGACATCGGCACCATCGGCATATCCTTCGGCACGGTTATCGAAGGTGAGTTCACCCAGGGTGTGCGGGTCAAGGCAACCTGGGTGTGGCCCGCATCCCGTGTGTAGACGGTCCACGGAGCTTCCAAGGCTATCCCGCACCGCTGATGGTACAATCCCCGCAGGGCTGTGGAAGCTATGGTCCCGATGGCTTCCGAGGAGATCTCGAAAGGATGCGAGATTCCCCATCCCGGCACTTGCACGACATAGGGTCCTCCGGCAGGGACCGCTGACAAATCGAGCCGATACACATGTTCACCCGAAGAGACGACCTTCGGATCCACGAGCGTATCGTCACCCCGATATTCGGCGGCACCGGTGTGGACAGGCTGCTTGTCCACAAAGCGAAGCACACGGTATTCCAACGGTAGTTCGAGCTTGACCGGACCGCCTGAACCCAGGTATACCCCGAGGTTCGCGTATCGTACCGCACTTTGCGGGTGGTACCCGACCTGGTTCACCTTCAGTGACTCGTTCAGGATGTTGCGGTCGTTGAACAGAAGCGTGATGCTCCCGAAGGGTCCTGAGATATCGTAGGTATCGCCATTCACCAACGGCTCTCCGATATCGAGGTAGATGGAGTATCCGGTCTCGATCGGGTATGTCCCGTCCTTCTGTTTCGGAAGTTCATCGATTGTCCTCACGGCATGGTGGACCGCGAGAGGAGGTTGGGCGTTCACTTGCCAGTCCGCACGCTCGGTCTCCAACGGGTCTACGGGCAGACGCTCCGGTTGGAAGCCATCGGAGAAGGTGACCACCAGGATGTTGGAGGTCGCCGTATGCACCTGCAGGTCGAAAGGACCATGTTCCACCGTTCCCTTGGCAGGAAGCAGCAACAGACAGGCCTGGAAAAGCAGGACGAACAGCAAGCTGTTCCGAAAGCGGGTGTCTTTGGCTTGAATCATGCATACACTATACGTCCGACG
Organism: Spirochaetae bacterium HGW-Spirochaetae-4; assembly: GCA_002839335.1. GTDB lineage: Bacteria > Spirochaetota > Spirochaetia > Sphaerochaetales > Sphaerochaetaceae > UBA8525. The sequence continues at coordinate 89,413 of PGXU01000004.1, read as the reverse complement.
CGAGTGGTCTGTAAATATAAAAGGCCTTTGGAGGCTTTCTCCACTCCCTTTGGAAATTAAACGCTATGAGTTTTTGCCAATTTGGCATATGATGGTAGACAATACTGACAAGATAACCCGGAGGGAATGATATGGATGCAATTCAAGAACAACACGCTTTGGTATTGGTGCCTACCACCTCCACACTCACTGCGGCGAACGCCAAGGAATTCAAGGCCTCGTTGGAAGAACATATCGAACAGACCAAGGCTTTGGTGCTCGACCTCGAGAAGATCACGTTCATCGACAGTTCTGGATTGGGTGTATTGTTGTTCGCTCTCAAGCGACTCAACCAAAAAGGTGGCGAACTCAAGCTCTGCAACGTGACCAAACCGGTACGCGTACTCTTTGAACTGGTGAGATTGCACCAGATCATGGAAGTCTTCAATTCCCGTGAGGAAGCATTGGCCTCTTTCTCATCGTAAGGGAATACCATTGTGAAGAAACAGACGGTCAGCCTGTGCGTATTCATCGATGCCTTCGGATGGGATCTCATGAAGACCCATCCGTTTCTCGATGACGAATTGCGACACAAGCAGCCGTTGGATACCATCTTCGGGTACAGCTCCACGTGTGACCCGACCATTCTCTCGGGCTTGTTGCCACGCGACCATGGTCATTTCTCATTCTATGCCTACGACCCCGAGAACTCGCCGTTCAGGCATTCGCTGTTCATCCAGTTGATGCGACTTGTCCCCACCGCCCTCTCCAGCAGGAACCGTGTACGCAATATCGCAAGCCGTATCATCAGAAGACAGCTGGGATACACCGGATATTTCAACATATACAACATGCCCTTCAAGCTGTTGCCCTATTTCGACTATACCGAGAAGCGGGACCTCTACCTTACCGGGGGCATGAATAGCGGCAGCCCGACCATCATGGACTATGCCCGTGACCATGCGGTCGATTTCTTCCTTTCTGACTGGCGATCCCCGGAACTGGAGAATCTCGGCCGGCTGAAAACAGCTTTGCAGGATCCGCAACGCAATGTGACATTCGCCTACCTGTATATGGCATCGATGGATGCGATTCTCCACCAGTACGGAACCGTTGCACAACAAGTGACCGAAAAGATCGCCTGGTACGACCGGCAACTCAGGGAGCTGCTGGCATTGGCCCGGTCGGAATACGAGACGGTGCGATTGCATGTCTTCTCCGACCATGGCATGACGGATATCGACAGGACCTTCGACCTCATGTCGATCGTAGAACAATTGCCCTTGCGCTTCGGTATCGATTATGCGGCGGTCTACGACTCGACCATGGCGCGCTTTTGGTTCTTGCGCGATGGAGCCGAACACAAGATAACCGAGGCACTCGGGAAACTTGATTGCGGTGCGTTCATGGATTCCCGAAAAAAGCATGAGTGGGGGGTCGATTTTCCGGACAACCGTTATGGCGATACCTTCTTCCTTTTGAATCCCGGAACCCTGCTCATTCCCAGCCACATGGGACAACGGCCGTTGAAAGGTATGCATGGATATGCGATCGACCATCATGCATCAGTTGCCGCCTATGCTACATCTGAAGCTATGGTGCAAGAACCGAAGCGACTGGACGACTTGTACCGGATCATGAAGGGAGAAATCGACAGATGCCTTCTCAACAAGCAATCCCAATAGTCATCCGGTCCCACAACGACCTCATCTACCTGCGTCAAACACTGGACATGGTCGAGGGGCAATCCCTTCCGGTGGATATCCACGTCTATGACAACGCCTCGACCGACGGATCAGCCGAATTCCTGGCCTCCCGCAAGGTTGTCGTCCACGAGGTTCCGGCCGGAACCTATGTACCGGGAAAAGTCCTTAACCGGGCAATGACCGAAGTCGATGCACAAGCACCGTTCGTCGTGTTCCTGAATTCCGACTGTACACCCGTGGACGAACACTGGCTCGCAGAATTGGTCAATGGTTTCGCTGATCCGAAAGTCGCCGCGGTATTCGGCCGACAAAGTCCGCGTCCGGATTGCAAACCCCTGTTTGCCAAGGATACCGACGACACCTTCGGCGACGGCTCCCGACAGCAGTATTGGCGCCACTGCTTCTCCATGGCCTCATCGGCAATCCGACGTTCCGTTTGGGATACGCTGCCGTTCAGGACCGACATCCAATACTCCGAGGATATCGATTGGACCTGGAGGATACGGCAGATGGGATGGAGCATCTCATATAGGAAGGATTCCCGGGTCTTGCATTCCCACAACTACACCGCCAGGGAATTTTCGAAGCGTCACTTCGGCGAGGGCAAGGCCGAGGCAACGATTTTCGATTGGTCCACGTGGGACCGCTCCTTGCTCAGGTACTCGCTATTGCCGTATATGCGTCAAGTGAAAAGCGATCTCGGCTATGCCATCAAAACCAAAGACCTTTCGATCGTATTCCAATCTTTCCTACTACGGGGTGCGCAAATGGTGGGACGAAGAAAAGGATTCAAGGCCGGTTGGGCCGGACGGGAGACAGTATGAACACGAACAGACGACTTTCGGCCACCGGTTCCGAGGACTTTGAGCGGCGGATGCATTCGTCCCTGCAGTCCATGGGGAGAAGCATTGCCGAGGTCATGGGGCCGCGATTCGTTGCATTGATTCTCGGAGGGGGCTACGGACGGGGTGAGGGTGCATGCATTGTCAAGGATGGGAAAGAGTTCCCCTACAATGATTTCGACCTGTTTATCGTTACGAAGGGCCCATCGGATTTGCCAAAGGCAATCCAAGATATTACCGCCGGGTATGGGAAGCAGTTGGAAATCGAGGTCGACATCGGCGTTCCACTCCCGATCGAGGCACTGGCCAAACTCCCGCATTCGCTTATGTTCCAGGACCTGTTGGATGGACATGTGGTTATAACGGGAGATCCGAACGTGCTGAGCACCCGTGTGCCTGCCCATATGGCCGATCCGCTGCCTGCTGTCGAGGCCTTGCGGCTCCTGTTGAATCGTGGGGCCGGCCTGCTGCAAGCGATCCAGGAAGCGTCCCGGATGGAATCCGATACTACCCACCGTCTCCCCGATCCCGATTTCATCCGCCGGAACCAGCAGAAATGTGCATTGGCCTTGGGTGACAGTCTGCTGATTGCGAAAGGATTGTATCGACCTCCCCTGCATAGCCGACGGTCGTTGCTCCAGGAACATATCGAAGAGATGCTACCTGTGGGTTGCGATACCATTCTTGCCGATTATATACGGGCAGCCGACTTCAAGCTCAATCCGCAAAGCCTTGCCGAACGACAGCCGAACGTGGCGGAGCTTGAAGTGCTGGCAAAGGAATGGGTTCGCATGTTGTTGTGGACTGAGAAGTTGAGAACCGGTGGGAGTTGGTCGGATGCCGCCTCGTATGCCGACGATACATTCGTCCGCGAACCCTTGCAGCACACACCAAGGAATGTTGCACGCAATGTACTCAAACAGCTGAAGAAAGGGACATTCTCCTGGAAGTATCCACGTGAGGCGCTCTACGGCTCGTTGGCCGTTTTGCTGGACAATGTGCAATATCGCGACCATAGCTGGAACGATCGGGCAAACGCGTTCCTCGCGATATGGCGCACCTGCAATTAATGAAAGGTATCAATACCCCCAGGGCAAACCCTGGACCTAGGAGGCAAAGCCTCCTTTTTCGCCCCAAGGGGCGAGGTATGGATCCTTACGTTGCCTGCACTCGCTCGGGAGAGTGACCATGCAATGGTCCTTTTCCGCTCGCTTCGTTTGGCATGAAAGGTTCCTTCGGTCACCTCACGTTGCCTGCACTCGCTCGGGAGAGTGACCATGCAATGGTCCTTTTCCGCTCGCTTCGTTTGGCAATCAGGAATTGTGGCCGGTGAACAGTGCCTTGATGTACCGCAGGAACAGTCGCCTGTTATAGGCGAAGGAATCCACAACACGGTAATACATTTCGGATGCGAACAGCATCTCCTCCTCGGGGTGCTCGTCGTAGAGGATGTCGGCTTCGGTGATGATCCCGGGATTGCTTTTCAGATACAGGTTCTGCCAATCGATGGACAATTTTCCAAAATCTTCCCTCGTGCGATACGGAATGCCGAAAAATCGGGATTTGCCCCGGACAATCGTCCACAGACCGGGAAGAAGCACCCACAAGGCGTGGGATCGGACACCCTTGCACATCTCTGAGCGGTGGCGAAGTATCGGAATGGTCAATGTGAGTCCAGGTTCGGACACGATCGTCTCTTCAGCAGCCGATTGCCGCATCGAGACAACTGTCAATCTGGTGATTTTACGCCGATACACGAGGGCATTGACCAATAGGACGGCGATATAGAGCGGTAAGGTCGCCACTCCCAGCATACAGGCAACCAGGCGTGAACCGAGCGGTATTTTCAACACCCGGATCGAATCGTCCTCCGATTCCACCGAGGTGGCAAGAATCTCATCCACCGCGACGTAGGCAGAGTTGAGTTGGGCATTGAAAATCGTATTTTGGTTGACGATACACCCACGGACATCAAGATGCTTACCCACATAACTTCCCGCCAAAATCGAGGAGCCGATGATATTGCTCTCATTGTCAACGATACATCCGCTACCGATTTCGCTGTCCGGTCCGACTATCGTATGCTCGCCAAGGTTTACTTGAGAGCCGATATACACTGGAGCGGTCAATGTACAGGTTGGATGGATCCTGGTTCCCGGACCAACCCAGACTCCAGGGCGCAATTCCTTGCCAAGTACGACCAACGGCCCCCCCCGGCGCCCGAGGACCCTGGCCAGGGCATCCAGATAGGATTGGGCCGAACCCACATGCAATGCTTCAACCACGGTCGCCCGAAGTGGTGTCGCATCCGAAGACATGTGGGCCTTTGTTCCGAGGAGCCACCCGGTCTCCGTCCCATTCTCCAGGACAAACCGTGCCGGCTCGTGCATGTGTGTCTCGTCGATACATGGCAGGTAGGCATTGTTGCACAACAGGAACATCTCTTGGGATCCCATCCAAGCAGCATTGCGTATCCGCTCATGCACCGAGACCCCTTCCTTTACCAGATGATAGCTGGTCTTGACTCCCCATCGCTCACCGTCACCAACGAACCGCTCGAACCGGTCGGCATTGCCCGATAGGAACAGCACAAGCGAGGAGGCTCCCAACCGCGACACATATTCCAGAACATGTTGCAAGAACGGCTTGCCCATGATCGGAAGGAAACAGGAAAGTGTCTCGAACCCGCCCCCATCGACATGGAGGCGTTTACTTTGGGTGAAATCACAAATGACCTTCATTCTGTGGTGGACTCCTTGTGGGCACGTGAAAAGCGGATTCTCGCAATACGTACGATGAACACGACATTTCCAACAATATACCTACGCCACATTCTACGCGGTTCCATGCACAAGCGCCATACCCATTCGATGCCCAACGACCGCATCCACTTCGGGGCACGGGGTATCGAGCCCGAATAAAAATCGAACAGTCCACCGACGCCCATGCAGACGGGAACGTCAAGTCGGTCCCTGAGACGGGCAATCCATTTCTCCTGAGTCGGCACTCCCATAGCCACCAACAAGAGGTCGGCTCCGCTGGAATTAATCGATTCGACAACCGAAGATTCTTCCGCTGAAGTGAAAAACCCATGGTGATAGCCGGCAACGACTTCGGATTCGGTATGCTCCTTGGTCCAATCGGCTACTTTTTGCGTTATGCCCGGAGCTGCTCCAAGCAAAAACAGCCTCTTGCCGCTTCGGGCGCAGGCCTGGCACAGCAACGGAAACATATCGGTACCGTTCACGTTGTCGATTATCGGCGTTCCCAACCACTTCCCTGCGAGCTTGATTCCCGAACCGTCGGCGAACAATGCATCCGATTGCGATAGTATCTTGTGGTATTCGGAATCCTTGGCCGCGACATTGATGCAATGGGCATTCACGAAATGCATCGTGTGCATCCCACCTGCAGCACCCAAGACCATATCGAGGGCATCCTCCATGGTGACATTGGTGATCGAAAGACCCAATAGCTCCAAATCTAGCCGTTCCATGGATCAATACGCTCCCTTGCCGGTAAGGACCGCAGGAATCGTCTTGAGGATCAGCTTCAAGTCCAACCAGAATCCATGGCTCTCGATATACAGAACATCGAGCTCCACTTGCTGCTTGAACCCGATCTCGGAGCGTCCGCTTACTTGCCATATCCCGGTAAGACCCGGTTTGACCTCGAGCCTTCTCCGATCCTCCTGGGTGTAGAGTGCCACTTCCCTAGGAACCGGAGGACGGGGTCCGACGATGGACATGTCTCCCTTGAGTACACACCACAGTTGGGGCAGCTCATCGATACTGAACCGTCGGATGAAACGCCCGATCGGGGTAACACGCGGATCTTGCTTCATCTTGAACGTCACATCCCCTGCCCGATCGGCTTGGTTGAGCAGCGAATCCTTCAAGGCATCGGCATGCATGACCATCGAACGGAATTTCGGAAAAGGGAATTCCTTTCCCTGCAATCCCACACGTTGCTGGATGTAGAATACAGGTCCGCGGTCATGCAGCTTTATGGCTAGTGCCACGAACAAGAATAGTGGGGAGAGCATCAGCAATGCAACGAATGAAAGCAACATGTCCATCGCCCGCTTGAATGCCAAGGTGGCGGTGATTACGGACAACCAGAGTTTGCGCTTGATTTTCGCCTTCCTCGATTGCAGTGTGGCATGTTGGTATTGGCGCAGCATCCGATCTATCCGTTCACGCCGCTTCTCAGCATCCAAGACAGATCTTGCGCTCGCCTCGTCGGTCTTCTCGATATACCGCACAATGGAATCGACCGCTTCATGGAACGTTTCATCGGAGTTGACGACGATATCGGCATAGGTCCTACCGAGAAACTCCTCGTCTCCTTGCTTGTCGGTCTTCTCCTTCAGAATCCGGTCCACCTCCTCTGCCAAGGTCTTCGACTGGAACTTGCCTTCCTTGAGGAAGCCTTCGTTCCGCAGGGTCTTGAACAGATCGGCAGTGATATCCACATCGGAGGCATCTATGAACAACCGTAGGTCGGCAGACGAACGCCAGGTGCGGTTGGAAAGTGCTCCCTCGGCGTACATGATCACGAAGTGGGGGCCGTTCTCTTCCATAGCCACGATGGGCAACCCGTCTTCCGCATGTCCACCCAGATCCACGATCACCACATCGGTGAGATGCTCCGCCAAGGTTTGGGCAAAGGATTCGCACCACGCGGCGATCGGGCTACCGACAAGAATTCGATACCGCATCAGCTACCTCCCCTTTCCTTATCGACGACAGCCCTGAATATGTCAAGTGTTCGCCCAACGGTCTTTTCCCATGAGAAGGAGGCGACCCAAGCACTGTTGGTAGTCGCCAGATCGGCTGAAGCGGAGGAATCGGTGAGCAACCGTATCATCTGTTCGGCCATTTCCCCCACATCGTCCACCGGGAATCTCGGCGTTTGTGGCCCCCCGATTTCAGGAAGTGAGGCGGCATCGGAGGTGATGATCGGGGTCCCGCACGCCATAGCCTCGAGGACGGGAAGTCCAAATCCTTCGAAACGTGAAGGTAGGACGAAAAGTACGGCACCTTGGTAGAGTTTGGGTATATCGGCAAAGTCGACAAACCCGGTGAAGCGGATGTCCTTGGCATACATGGACCGTTCGGCCTCGGCGTGTATCTCCTGGGCACGTTCCTTATCGGGACCGGACAGGACCAACAGATACCGGTCGGAGATGGACGATCGAACCTGGTCGAACGCCCGGATAAGGTTCACATGGTTCTTCCCGGGGTGTTCCAACCGGGACACATAGAGGATATATGGTGCATCGAATGCGAATTTTTCCGAGATTCCGCGCCGTACCGCATTCCTATCCGATGGATTGGAGAACCGTTCGGTATCGGCTGCCAAAAGGGTGACCGTGATCTTTTGGGCAGGAACTTTGGCAAACCACACGATATCGTTCTTGGAGAAGTCGCTTACTGTCAGCACATGATCGAGTCTGGTAATCAAACGGGGGAGGATCTTCCGATTGAATATCCCATGGATCAAATCGTATTTCCCAGGCATATGCAAGACTGCCATGTCATGTACGGTTCCGACAGTCGGACAGGGAGAACGGCCTGAGAGCCTGCGGTTGGCTGCGGGAAAGAAAAGCAGGTCGTAACCTTGTTGTCTGCAAAGGGCAGGCAACTTCAATTGATTCCAAAAGAAATTGTGGATTGGCGAGGAATCGGCACCTTCGACGGCATGCCAACCGATACGTGCAAGGCCCTGGAGATACACCAAGGCATCCTCTTGTGGGCCTATCAGCTCGAAATAGAATTCATTGGCCAAATCGGGGTCGTCGAACCGGATCAACAGTTCCCTGAGATAACTTCCTATGCCCGACCTGCCATGGTCTGTCCCGAAGCTTGGTATACCTATCCGATACATATGCACCGCTCCTGAAAGAGTCGTTCCAATTCATCCATATATCTCCCGTAGGCAAACAGGCCCATGGCCCGTTTCCTACCAGCCTCACCCATGCGTATGGCAAGATCGGTGTCTTCGACCAGTGTATCGAGTGCATCCGCCAACGCTTGCGGATCGTTGCAGGGCACACTTGTTCCGGTCTCCCCGTCGACCAGCCAATCCGGAATACCTCCGACTCGGGAAGCTACCACGGGACGTCGTCGCAACATTGCCTCGACACCGACCATCCCGAACGGTTCGGGCCAGCGGGAAGGCATCGTCACGATCCGTGCATCGTCATAGAACCCGGACAGGTCCCCATGTGCGACCCACCCATGGAAAACCACCCGTTCGGCCAAGCCCAGCTGTCGTGTGAGATCGTACAGGAAGTGTTCGTCATTGCCTGTCCCGACGATATGCACCACAACCTTGCTTCGCATGAGGGCCACGGCCCGCACCAGGGTATCCACCCCTTTTCCCCGTACCAATTGTCCTACGAACAACACGGAATCCTCCGCATGCAACGCAACAGGTGGTTGGGGAAAATCGGAAACGGCTGGGGCCAGTACATGGATCGTCTTGGCGGGGAACCCGTTGCGGATAAGTTCGGACCGCATGTACGAACTGCCTACCACAACAGTCTCCAATGCCCGGTTGCGCCACAGTTCCCGTAATTTCGGGTAGATGGGAGAATAGGTCATGGCTCCCTGTTTCCGTTGGAGGAACGCAAGATCGGCATAGCAGGCGATTCCCGCCTTCCATGTGCAGATATGCCGGGAGAAGGTAAGGTACTTGTGACGACGCGGGCAGTAGATATCGTGGTCGTGGAACATGCGTACGATCGGAATATTCCCCAATGCATCGAATATGGGTTGGATTTCATCGAATTTGTGGATATATACGATATCGGGTCGCACCACGGCCAAGATGTGTGGAAATGTATGCTTCTCCAAGGACCATGCCGAGGAGAATAGCGTGGCAAAGGCCTGTGGATCCTTTCCGGTAGCCTGCAGATAGGCGAAACTGCATGTATGCCCACGATCGGCGAGACCTGCGGCGACCAGCGCGATATTCTGCTCGACACCCCCGACATAACCGCAGGTGGTGTTAATGAACAGTATGCGCATAGGCTCCCCTGTAGATATCGATGAGTTCATCGGTGATATGGTCCCAGCTGTACCGTTGCTGAGCCTTGCGGTACCCCGCGTTGGCCAATCTCGCACACAAGGACGAATCCTGGGCAAGTGCAACCATGGCTGTGGCCAATCCTCCGGGATCGTCCGCCGAGACCCCGGGTTCGATAAACAGACCGTCGACATGGTCGTCGATCAATGCCTGCAGTCCCCCGACCTTGGCGGCCACTACCGGCAACCTGCTTGCCCACGCTTCCAATACCACCATACCGAACGGTTCGTGCAGGGAGGGCAAGACGAAGCAGTCGGCGGCATGGTATGCATCGACCAGCGCAGTGTCGTCATAGGCGAAACCATGCAGCATGGTAACACGATCCGATACGCCGAGCTTTTCGGCAAGTGCCACAATCTTGTCGCGGTATCCGCTATTGGTTACCGGTCCGACCAGCAGCACATGAGCTTGGGGAACCTTTTCCAAGAGGGTCGGCAGATGTTCGATCACTGCCAGTTGGTTCTTCTGTACGTCGATACGACCGACCGTCACGTAGAGGAATCGGTCAAGGGGGATGCCATACAGTCCTCTGAACGAATCGCCCTGTCCCTGCCCGAACCGCTCCAAATCCACACCGTTGGGCAAGTGCACCACCTTTTTATCGGGATATCGCGTCCGCATGGCATCGTACTCATCCTTTCCGACGCAAATAATTGCAGAGGCGTCATCGAGGACACGTCGTGAACCCACAAGCATCCCGAGTATCTTTCCCCACTCCACGGCATGTCGTGTGGGATCGGTCCAGGTTTCCCTCTCTGCGGTCGGAACAGCCAGGTACCCGCCATGCAGGGAGACAACGTACGGAATTCGCTTGCGCAACGCGCAGAACCGCACGATGCCTCCCAAGCGTTTGCCGGTATGCAAATGGAACAAATCCACGGGTTTTAGTCGTAACAACGCCAACAAGAGGGACCAGGAGAACAAGTTTCCCGCCTTGCGATCGAGTTGTTGCCGATCCGATTCAGTCAGCCCGAGATATGGATAGGAATAGGAGTATCGACGGATTGGAATTCCCCGGTACGATCCGTCCCTGGTAGGATCCAAGGCTTTGGTCGTATGTATCGAGGGGACTAGTCCCCGTTGCTTCAGACGAATCGAGACTTCAGAAACAAACGTCTCTGTCCCACCCCATTCATGGATGACGAAACGTCGGGGTACATGTGTGATATGAACTGGCCTATCCATAGATGGATTATAGAGGAGCCTGTAGGTATTTGCCAGTAAATTCTCATGACAACATTGACAGAAGGGCTGCTACGCGGAGATAATGGTAAATCATGTTACGGGGAGGACCTTCATGCTTGAGTCGATACGCCTGATTATCATACTTGAATCCACCGGAGCCAAAGAATCGTTGGCGAACTATCTCAAGGAACATATCGCACACGTTACCCATGTCGATTCCATGGTCGACGGTTTGTCGAACGTCAAGAGACACCGCTTCGATGTCGCGATCCTCTCCGCCGACATGCAGGACTATTATACCGTTGACAACATGACCAAGATTCTCCAGGACATCGGATCGATCCAGGATGTCGTCATGGTTAGCGAGAAGGACCTGTTGCCGACCGATTCGAAAACCGTGGGATTGTCCGATATCGAGACCGCCCAGAATCTGATCATGGCCCAGTTGACGAAAATTGATGCCATGGTGCAGATCAAATCCGTACACAAGAAGGTCTCTACAAACGGTAGGCTCGCCGAGACATCGTTGTTCGACAGCGTTCCATCCGGTCTCTACAGGATCAAACCGAACGGAGATTTTGTGGAGCTGAACCAGACACTGGCCAATATAGCCAAGGCTCCAAGCATGGAGATCATGCGGTCCGACAACTACTTCTCCATGTTCAACGATCCCGAGGAGCAGAAGACTTGGCGGGAAATAATCGAACGGGAAGATTCGATACATGGACTGGTCTTTGAGATCGAACGGTACGACGGCCAACCGATCTGGGTTCGCGATACCGTCCGGACTGTCTACAATGGAGCCGACGAAGTCTGTTTCTACGACGGTTCCGTCGAGGATATTTCGGTGCAGAAACGGCTGGAGGACAAACTCTCGTTCCTGGCGACACAGGATATCCTTACCGGGTTGCCCAACCGGAACTTCTTCCACGACCAGGCGAAACTCACCATCTCACAAGCACGGTACTCGGATGATTTCGTAGCCTTCCTTGTCATCGATGTAGACCATTTCTCCACCATCAACGAGAACCATGGCTTCAAGGCCGGTGACAAGGTCCTGCAAATGATGGCCGGCAGGGTAAAGGCCCAACTGAGAAAGAGCGACCTGGTCTCCCGACTTGGCAGCGACAAGTTCATCGTCCTGCTCAATGGAATCAGGACTCGCCGTGACTCCCTGGCCGTAGCGAAGAAGATCAATACGGCCTTCTCCACTCCTTTCGAGCTTTCCGAGGAACTCTCGATCGATGTTTCCGCCAGCCTTGGGATCTCGTTGTATCCTGAGCATGGCGATGATATCAACACGCTTATCAAACGTGCGGAAATCGCAACCTATGCGGTCAAGGATCGTGAGCGGGGAGGATACATGATCTATTCCGATATCCTCTACTCCTCCGACGACCACCCCCAAGACAAAGAGGTATGAGCATGCGGACAGGCAAGATCCTCATGGCCACGGCCCTGGTGCTGGTGGCGTTGTTCGTATCCGGTTGTGCCACTGCGGGGGAAGCTGGTGTCGCCGCAAAGGAAAAGACCTACGCCATAGGGGACCCGGGACCTGCCCGTGGTGTGGTCTTCTACGACAAGGGTGAATTCTCGGACGGTTGGAGATATCTGGAAATGGCTCCGGATACAACCGAAAGATTGCTTCCCTGGGGCTTCCAGGGATCGTTGGCGAGCACCCGGACCACTGTCGGAACCGGTCGAACCAATACGGACGCCTTGCTTATCGACTCACCCGATAGGGGAACGGCAGCCTCCTATTGTGCACAACTGGTGGTACAGGAATTCTCCGATTGGTTCCTTCCTTCGAAAGATGAACTTGACCTGCTGTACAAATCGCTGGCCCGCAATGGAACCGGTACGTTTCTTCGGGAGGGATACGGGTATTGGAGTTCTTCCGAATACGATGAAAGACGGTCGTGGGGACAGGGCTTTTCCAATGGTGTGCAAGGACGCGTGGAAAAGACCGAGTTGCTTGCGGTCAGGGCAATACGCGCTTTCTGACCGTTGTCAACTTCCACTTGATTACTATACGGATGTATAGTATATCTAAGATATGGCAAGGATCCTTATCGGAACATCAGGGTACAGTTACACGGAGTGGGTCGGTCCGGTTTATCCCGAGGGCACGAAAGCCGGAGAGTATCTGGACAGGTACGGGACCCTTTTTCCCACAGTCGAGCTGAACTTCAGCTATTACCGCATGCCAGAAGCCGAACAACTGCTGGCAATGCACTGCCAAAGCGAATCCTTGCTGTTTTCCATAAAAGCCCACGAGTCCCTTACCCACACGATAGATACGGCGGTATGGAGAAATGCGGCCGCGACCTTCCGGTCCGCGGTTTCTCCCCTCCAGGAGAAAGGGGTCCTGGGTGCGGTCCTGCTCCAGTTCCCCTACTCGTTCCATTACGACCCCGACCGCAGGCGATACCTCGATGCGTTGGTCCGCTCATTGGGGAACTTCCCCCTTGCAGTGGAATTCCGCAATGGACAATGGTACAACAACAGGACGTTGGAGGCGTTGCGGGAACGCAAGGTCTCGCTTGTTTCGCTGGACATGCCGGAACTCCAAAGCTCGCCGCCCATGATGGATGTGGCCACCTCTCCCTTGGCGTATATCCGGCTCCATGGACGCAACAAGGAAACCTGGTGGGGCTCCGATTCGGCGGCCCGGTACGACTACCTCTATTCGGAGAAGGAACTGGCGGCAATCGCGGAACGTGTCCGTGGTATGGCCGTCGCGGCGCAACTGGTACTGGTCTACTTCAACAACCACAGACGCGGGCAAGCTGTAAGGAATGCCATGGCGTTGCAGAAACTGCTTGCCCTGGGGGAGGTGGGACCTCATGACCGGTGACCAGGCGAGCATCATCCATGTGAATGTCACAAACTTCGCGGCGTCTGTCGCAACAAGCCGGGACCCGTCCCTTGCCGACAAGGCTTTTGCCATTGCCCGGGAAGGTTCCGCCCGACGCATTGTCATTGCTCCGTCCCGACGGGCAATGGAAGAAGGAATCCATGCGGGCATGCCGGTGGCAACGGCACTTCGCATGGTTCCGACCCTCTCCCTCATCAGTCCCGACGCATCCGCCTGCGCGAAAGCCGAATCGGCCATGTTCGAGATAGCCTCCCGCTATTCGCCCACCATACAGCACGATTCGGGAGGACATATGTATCTGGATGTAGCCGGTACCACCCGTCTGTTCGGGCCCCCGGTGGACTGTGCGGTCCGCATCCGCAACGAAATCCACAACCTCCTGGGCATGGAGCCTGCGGTAGCCGTGGCCTCGAACAAACTCGTGGCAAAGATCGGAACCCGTGCTATCAGGCCCAGCGGAATCACGCAAGTCAGGGAAGGCGACGAGGAGTTGTTCCTGGCTCGGCAGGATATGGCCTTGCTGCCGGGAGTCGGTCCGACGATAGGTCGACTTCTAGCCGTGGCCGGATTCAGTGATATCGGTCAGCTGGCATCCCTTGACGACATGCAGGTCGAAGCACTGTTGGGCAAGCGGGGACTAGCACTCCGCAATGCCGCCCGTGGTTGGGACACCTCCGTGGTAGACCCCACACACCTGGGAGCCAGGACCATCCACAAGCGGGTCGATTTTTCCGAACCGGCAGGGGAACTCGAAGCTCTCCGGGCGGCAATGATCTCTGCAGCCGAGGATGCCGGCCTTGACATGCGCAAGGAGCTTCTGGCATGCACTGCGGTCCACATCACCCTCTTCTGGGCCGACGGGGCCACGAGTGAGGGAAAGCAACTGTCTTCCCACCCCTTGGTACTTGATGCCGAGGTTTTGGAGGCTTCCTGGAAAGCCATGCAGCAAGCCATGCGTCGTCGGGTCCGTATCAGGGCCTTCACACTCTCGTTGCAACGGTTGTTGCCCGCCAAACGGGAACCCGACCTGTTCACCCCACCGGGGCCGACACGGGAAGAACGTCTGCAATCGGCAGTCGATGCGACCCGACTCCGGTTCGGACCTGCGACACTGACCCATGCCGCGGCGGTGTTCCGTGTATAGCAGAATCGGCATCCGTTCATCCTATTCATTGCTTTGGGGTGTGGCTTCACCCAAATCCATCCTGGAACGATTGTCCTCGCAAGGGTGTCCGGCCATAGCGATAACCGACAGGGACAACCTCTACGGACTGCATGCCTGTCGTGAAGCGGCACAGGAATTCGGCATGAAGTTGGTGATAGGAGTCGAATTGACGACTCCCGAAGGTTCGATATTTACTTTTGTGCGTACTGTCGGAGGCTATTCGCGCATATGCAGGCTTTTGTCGCAAAAGGGTATCCGCCAAAACCTGGATATCGCGGAGGAACTGGCAAACGATGCCGAGGGACTGGTGCTTGCCACCAAATCCCCAAGACTGCTTGGAAAGCTGGCGGGGAAAGTTCCCGACCTGTATGCCGCCATAACCCCACGCTGGTTGGGCAGCATTCCTACTGCCCGCAAATTGGGGATTCCCCTTGTGGCGATTGACGACGCATCCCTGCTTCTCCCCGGGGACCATGACCTCCATGTCGTGTTGCGCGCCATTGCCTGTGGAAAGACAACAGGAACCTTGACCGCGGATGATCGGGAACCGCCGGACCAGACAATAGAGGATATGGACCGTTATGCCAAGATTTTCGAATCCTGGCCCCAGGCATTGGAGAACACCGGGAGAATCATATCGGCATGTGCCGATGTGCCCTTGTTCCAGTCGCTGGTATTTCCCGAATATCCGGTGGCGGACTCGACTGCGGAAGTGGAATTGCGCAACCGGGTCCTCAAAGGTGCGGAAAAACGCTATGGAGAGATCTCCGATGCTATCCTGGGTCGGATCGCCTATGAGTTGGATATTATCAATCGCAAGGGGTTCGCCTCCTATTTCCTCGTCATGGACGATATCGTGGCTATGGCCAGCCGGACCTGCGGTAGAGGTTCCGGAGCCGCCTCGATCGTCTCCTATGCATTGGGGATAACCAATGTGGATCCTATCGCGTACAACCTGTATTTCGAACGGTTTCTTACCATGGCCAGGACGGATCCACCGGATATCGACGTGGACTTCGCATGGGACGAACGCGACGATATTCTCCACGCCGTGTTGGAACGGTTCGGCAAGGACCACTGTGCCCGGGTGGCAAACCACAACCGGTTCCGTGCCCGATCGGCGATCAGGGAGACGGCCAAGGCCTATGGGGTGCCCGACTCCGACATCACCCTCATGGAACGGCAGTTGTTCGACTCGGGGCTCTCGGGCATCACAGACCCTCTATGGCAAACCATTTGCTCTGTCGCAGCCCGGATAGAAGGCCTGCCCCGGGGCATTTCCATGCATTGCGGGGGAATGGTGATTACCCCCAAACCGGTCTCATATTATGTTCCCATCGAGTCGTCGGTAGAGGGATATCCCCTATTGGCTTGGGAAAAGGAGGGAACCGAAGCCGCTGGACTGGTGAAGATAGACCTGTTGGGGAACCGTTCGCTCGCCGTAATCCGCGATGCACTGCAGAACTTGCGCGAACAGGGAATCCATGTGGATGAACAGACTTGGCACCCGGCCGAAGATCTGAAGACCGTGGAAGCCCTTGCCCGTGGAGATTCCATGGGGGTGTTCTACATCGAGTCTCCGGCTATGCGGCAATTGCAGCGAAAGACCGGTCGGGGCGACTTTCCCCATATCGTCATCCACTCATCCATCATCCGTCCGGCGGCGAACAAGTTCATCAACGAGTATGTGCGTCGTCTCAAGGGAGGGTCCTGGGAACCATTGCATCCGAGTCTGGCCAGAATCCTGGACGAGACCTATGGAATTCTTTGCTACCAGGAGGACGTGTCGAAGACTGCGGTCGCCCTTGCCGGTTTCAGCGAGGCGGAAGCGGACACATTGAGGAAAGTCATCGCGAAAAAGGCAGGTGGGGAAAAGCTGGCCCGTTATGAACGGCAATTTTTCGAGGGGTGCCGACAACGCGGGGTGCAAGAGTCCACCATAACGGCTATATGGGAGATGATGCTCTCCTTCGACGGATATTCATTCTGCAAACCCCACTCCGCCTCATACGCCATGGTCTCCTTCCAATCGGCCTACCTGCGGGTCCACCATCCCGGGGCCTTCATGGCCGCGGTCCTCTCCAACCAGGGCGGATACTATCGGGCCCAGGCCTATATAAGCGAGGCACGGAGAATGGGCCTGCATATCTGTGGCCCCGACATAAACCGTAGCCGAAAGCAGTATCATGCCGAAGGATCGACAATGGTGGTTGGGTTCATGGCAATTGCCAACCTGTGTACCACCGCAATCGGGTCGATTCTACGGGAACGTTCCACCGGGGGGGCGTTCACCAGCCTGGAGGAAGCCTCCTCCCGACTTTCCCTCCAACGGGACGATCTTGTCTCGTTGGTCGCTGCCGGAGTATTCGATTCCATCGCTGTCGGTATGGCGAGAAGCGAACAGTTGCAACGGTTGCTCATTACCCCGAGAAGGAACCAAGGCAAGAACGGACAAGGAGAACTGTTCGTCGCCGAGACTCCTTTCCCTATCCGGGCGGACCGGAAGTTGCCCGTACCCAGACCCATGGGAAAAACCGAAGCGGAACTACACAGGGAATTCGAAGCCCTCGGCTTCTTGCGGGAGCACCACCCGTTGCTCTTGTGGGCCCGTCGGATCGCACGGGTCCGACGAATCAGAGCCGTTGAGATGCCGGCCCATGTGGGAGACAAGGTGTTCCTCCTCGGGTGGCCCATTACCCGCAAGACTGTCTGGACAAAACAGGGATTGCCAATGGATTTCGTCTCTTTCGAGGACGAAACGGCATTGTATGAAACGGTGTTGTTTCCAAAGATCCATGAACGGTACAGGAAACTGTTGTACGGCCAGCGGCCACTGGTCGTATCGGGTACGGTCCATGACGACCAGGGAGCTTTGCATGTACAGGTCGAAAGCATGCGGGTCATCGAGGGCAGCTGACTGTGCTTGGAGCTGATCGCGTGTAGACCATCTGTTCAAATACCCCAAACAAAGCCCCCCTCACAAAATTTTGTACGTTTTTACATAAATTTTTTACAGAATCCACTTTTTGCGCTACAATAGGGGAAATCAGAGGGAGGGAACGGTGAATATCCAAAAACAACAGGCGATGCGGAATGTCCTTATCGCATTGTCCCCCATGTGTCTTGCGGCTATATACCTCTACGGTTGGCGGTTTGTCGTGGTACTCGCGGTAGTGGTGGCGACAGGTCTTTTGAGCGAGTGGCTCATGGCAAGACGGTACCAGCTGAAGGTAACCGAATCGGTGTTCGTGTCGTGCGTTCTGTTCGCATTGTCGTTACCACCGGGAATACCGATTTGGATGGCGGCGTTGGGCATAGCATTCGGAATCGTATTCGGAAAGATGGTATTCGGTGGATTCGGCAAGAACGTGTTCAATCCGGCGATAACAGCCCGTGCGTTCGTATACATCAGCTTCGGCGTCCCTATGACAGCCCGATTCGTGCTGCCCCAGACAACCATCAACTGGTTCCCCGCCGGGTTCGGCACCTGGTTGACCTCCGCAGACAGTATCTCTGCTGCCACTCCCTTGACAACGAAGGCCGCTTCGTACCTGGAACTGCTGGTAGGAACCATCAGCGGGAGCTTCGGAGAGACCTCGGCATTGTTGATTGTCCTGGGTGGAGCCTTCATCATATACAAGAAGGCAGCGAACTGGAAAATTGTCGTTGGTTCGATTGGATCGTTTCTCATATTGCAGACTATCCTCTGGGTAACAGGCCACCCGAACGCCAGCGATCCCTTGTACGCTTTGCTGAGTGGAAGTTTTCTACTTGGAGCATTCTTCATGGTGACGGATCCCATCTCATCCTCCCAGTCCACAGACGCGGGCCGATGGTTGTATGGAATCTTGTTCGGCCTTTTGACCGTATTGATCCGGGTATTCTCCGTTTGGGCCGAGGGAGTTACCTTCGCCATCCTGTTGGTCAATATGTTCGGACCACTGTTCGACCACTACTTCAAGCAATCGAAGGCTAAGAAGAAAGCCAAGGCAAAGGCTGCCGAGGGAGGTGCCGCATGAAAACACAGAGTTTCTATGCGAAGCGGATCCAGCCATTGATGTTCATGGCCCTTGTGACGATCGCATGCATTCTGGTGACGGCGGCGTTGCACCTCTCAACCTTGGAACGGGTCCAGATCAATGAACAATTCTTCCTCTGGCGCAGTGTATTGGATGCGGCGGCGATTTCCCATGACGGGCAACCGAATTCAGTAGCCACACTATTCCAGGATATGGTGGAGACATACGAAAACCAATATGTTGTGGAAACCGAGGACGGTACCACACGATATGTGGTCGAACGCACCGGGCCTGGCTTGTGGGGACCTATCACCATCATGATTGGCTTCAACGACGACCTGAAAACACTTGCGGGTATCTCGATCGTCAGCCAAAGCGAAACACCCGGACTCGGAGCACGGATCGAGGAACGCTGGTTCACCAGCCAATTCGCCGGTAAACAAGGTCCTTTCCGGATGGTCGAGGAGGGCACTGCCGATGCCCCTGAGGAAATCGATGCCATTACCGGAGCTACCATAACCAGTGAATCGGTCAAGAATATCATGAACCGCGTCACGGCAGAGAGCGGCAACATCTCGAGGGAGCAATAATATGGCAGCAGGAATGATCAAGAAAACTTTCTTGGCCCCATTGGGGAAAGACAATCCGGTGTTCGTCCAGATCTTGGGTATCTGCTCGACGTTGGCGGTAACGAACAAGCTGGAGAATACCATGGTCATGACACTGGGTGTCATGTTCACCACAGCCCTTTCAAGCTGGACCCTTTCGGTCATGCGCAAGTGGATTCCTTCCCGTATCCGCATGATGGTCGAGACCATGATAATCGCCACGTATGTGATTATTGTCGATATCGCATTGAAGGCATTCTACCCAGAGATGTGGAAACAATTGGGACCGTATGTAGGTCTCATAATCACCAACTGCATAGTCATGGGTAGGATCGAGGCTTTCGCATTGCAGAACAAGCCGATGCTCTCATTGGTCGATGGACTGGCAAGCGGCATGGGCTATGCCTATGTGTTGCTCGTCATCGCCTTCTTCAGGGAATTGCTCGGCACGGGAACCCTCTGGGGCTACCAGATTCTCGGATCCTGGTGGACAAACTGGTCTATCATGATCATGCCACCCGGAGGATTCTTCATGCTGGCGATCTTTATTTGGATAGTTCGTGAAGCGGTATTCAAGGAGGGCACCAAATGAATGATATACTATTCCCATTGGCAGTATTCTTTGCCGCTGTATTCACCAACAATATCCTGCTCACAAACTACTTGGGCATGTGCTCGTTCCTTTCAGTCTCCAAGGAGCTGGAAACCTCTGCGGGATTGGGCATTGCGGTGACCTTCGTCATGGCCACCACGACGGCGATCAACTGGGTCGTCTACCATTTCCTGCTGGTTCCGTTCCAGTTGGAGTACCTGCGGTTCATCGTGTTCATCATCATAATCGCCGCTTTTGTCCAACTGATCGAGATGGTCATCGAACGTTATAGCGAAGGGCTCTATTTTGCCCTCGGTATTTTCCTGCCCCTTATAACTGTCAACTGCGCGATCCTGGGAGCTTCGCTGTTCATGGTTATCCGGGAGTACTCGTTCATGACCTCCTTCTTCTTCGGGTTTGGTAGCGGACTCGGTTGGCTTATTGCGATCTTGGCAATGGCCGGTATCCGTCAGCGCCTCAGGACAGCGAAGATTCCCTTGGGGCTCGACGGTCCGGGAATCTCATTGATCATCGCCGGTTTCATGGCCATGGCCTTCATGGGGTTCAACGGCATGATTACCATCTCGTAGGAGGAGCACATGCTAGCAACCTTACTTGTCAGCGTACTTGTCATAACTCTCATAGCTATCGTGCTCGCTCTTCTCATGGTGATTGCCGATGCTACGGTGGGCAATTATGGGACAGCGAAAATCACTATAAACGGCTCCAAGGAATTGGAGGTCCAGGGAGGACAGCCCCTGCTGAAGGCACTGAATGGCGAGGGGATATTCATTCCCAGCGCCTGCGGAGGACGTGGGTCCTGCGGACTGTGCAAAGTGGCGGTACTCGAGGGTGGCGGCAATTATCTTCCCACTGAATTGCCGTGGATTTCCGAAGAGGAGAAGAAGAATCAGATCCGTCTTTCCTGCCAATTCAAGGTAAAGAACGATATAGCCATCAAGATTCCGGAAGAGCTGTTCTCGGTCCGACAGTTCACCACCAAGGTGGAGAGCCTTCGCGACCTCACGCACGATATCAAGGAAGTGAAGCTGAAACTCGTCGAACCGACCGAAATCGATATGAAGGCGGGACAATTCATCCAATTCCAGGTTCCGGAATACGAATTGACCGACGAACCGGTGTACCGGGCCTATTCCATGGCTTCTGTCCCCAGCGACATCACCCACATTGAACTGGAAATCCGCCTGGTACCGAATGGAATCTGTACCACATACGTGCACAAACACCTGAAGGAAGGCGATACAGTGATTGTGAACGGACCCTATGGAGAATTCTTCCTACGGGATTCCGAACGAGATATCATTTGTATCGCAGGGGGATCCGGTATGGCCCCAGTCAAGTCGATTTTGCTCGATATGGCCGACAAGGGAAGCAAGCGCAAAGCCCGGTACTTCTTCGGAGCACGCTCGGCACGGGACCTGTTCCTGATCGATGAGATGCGTGAACTGGAGACCAGAATGGAGAACTTCAAGTTCATCCCGGCCCTGAGCGAACCGTCTCCAGAGGACAAATGGGAAGGCGAAGTCGGTCTGATTACCGATGTCGTCGGCCGCTTGACCGAAAATGCGTCGGAAAGCGATGCCTACCTTTGTGGCAGCCCCGGTATGATCGATGCATGTATCAAGGTCCTCAGGGACTTGGGCATGCCCGACGAACGTATCTATTACGACAAATTCTCCTGATCCATTGGAGGGATACCTAGCATGAAACAAACACCCGAATACGATTCCATACAGCGGCAGATGCTTCCTGGTGTCATTACACTGGAGGGGTTCCTCGGTACCGACACCCGCAAGTTGATCGATATCCTCAGCGAGGACGATTCAGCTGTCCGCCGATCGGAAAAGACCCACGAACAAATCGCCCAACGCATGCAGTTCTTCAGGGATGCCGGAATGCCCGGGCTTGGAGAATTCATGTCGATTGACGATGTCTTCGATGTTCGGGTTGATTCTGTCCGGGGAAAGCTACCCTCGCCGTTCGGTGGCCCAGGAATGTATGACAAGGTGAATACCACGGTAGTCAACAAACGCCTTGGACGGGAAGTGACCTTCACCGACCTGCATATCCATTTTATTCGGGACCACGGGTTCTATGAGGGAAAAGGCTCCCTGTTCAGGTTGGAACCCCACGACCTAATCGAAATTCTGGAAGTTTAGCCGTTTGGATTACCTCAGGTCATCCCAAGACAATTGCAGCACCTGCTCGACAAACAGTCGGGTTAGGTCGGTGTCGAACTGGGTCCCCGAGCAGCGTTTGAGTTCCGCGGCCGCCTCTCGATCCCCCACCGCTTCACGGTAAGGCCGGGCGGCGGTCATCGCGTCGTAAGCATCCACAATCGTTATGATCCGTGCCTGGAGTGGTATCTCCTCTCCCCTCAACCCCCTGGGGTAACCCATCCCGTCCATGCGCTCATGATGCGAAAGTATGAAGGTCGCCACTTCTCCCAGTTCACCGACCGAACCAAGTATCCTATATCCGGTTTCGGGATGTCGCTTCATGGCATCCCATTCCGCTTCATCCAACACACCGTCCTTGTTGAGGATAGATTCGTCTATCGCAATCTTCCCGATATCGTGCAACAACCCGGCTGTTCGCATTTCCGAGACTTCCTTGTTTCCCAATCCCAACGCCTCGGCCAACCGGACGCCCAGCACGCTTACCCGTCGCGAGTGCAGCTCTTCCCTCCGGTTCTTCTCATGCAAGGTATTGATGATGGTGTTTATCGCTTTGCTTCGTGCGCTGGGGCTTTCGCTCAGCTTGCTCCGGTTCAGGGCATTCTCCGCTTGCTTGACCACCTCGTTCAAATCCTCGCCCGTGTGATGCTTCACCGATACCCCGAACGAGACCGTGACCTCAACGCTCCGAACCCCGATGGTTGCCACCCGCTGTTGTATTGTCGATGTCAAAGCCCAGGCAGTGGCATCGTCGGTCGCCGGCAACACCATCGCATACTCGTCCCCACCAATGCGGGCACAGTACCCGTCGGGGCCGACAGCCGACTGTATTTCGCGTGCTATTCGAATCAACAATCCATCCCCAGCTTCCCGGCCGAAGGCATCGTTCACCAGCTTCAGCCCATTCACGTCCCCAATCGCCACAGCCAACGGATACACTTCGCCTTTATCGAGTTCCTTCAGTTTCCTCTCGAAATGGGTACGGTTGAATAGGTCTGTCAACGGATCATGCGAATTTGCATACAGGATAGCCTCTTCCATGGTTTTGCGCTCAGTGATATCGGTTACCATGCACAGGTGCTGCCTAATTCCTTTCAACGGTGTCTTCAGAATGCTGATAGCCATATTCACCCAGACGAAGGTTCCATCTGGACGCAAGAAACGTTTGTCCAACGTGAATGAGTCGATGTCATTATTGATCAAGCGCTCTGTCAAACGCTTATCCTCGGCAATGTCATCGGGATGGGTAATGGACATCCAAGTGACACCACTGAAGGTTTCCCGAGTCCTACCGATGATTTCCAGAAACTTCCCATTGACTTCGATGGGTGTTCCGGTCCGGGAATCGGTTACGGTGATGCCCATGGGAGCCTGTTCGAACATGGTCTTGAAACGGTGTTCGCTGATTTCCAAGCGATTGATGATATCAATACGCTGAACCTGGTAGAACAACAGCATGGAAAGCAGATATGAACCGACCGGATAGACGAGTAGTATCGGCAAGCTCATCGCACGTACGACATGCCATTGGTCTTGGTTCGGGATAAGGAACATGCAACCAAGCATGACGACATGCACCAGCAATCCCACAATATACAATTCAAAGTTGGCCGGGGATTTTGTCTGCATGAATTTCTTGTAACGGAAACCATGCCAGAGCACGCCCATGGCACAGGCAGTCGAGATGACGGAAATTCCGGTCACCATCCCGCTTCCGCCAAGGTATATCCGGTACAAGACCATCATGCAAGATGCGATAATGGAGGGAATAGGCCCGAAGAACATACCTGTCACACCGATAAGGATCGACCTGCCATCGAAGACGATACCTTCGGAAAGGACAAACGGCCGGGACATGATCAGCATACCGACCAGTCCGATGGCGACTCCCATGACAGTGAGAAACCGTTTGGTAGTTCGCATAGCCTTGAAGGGATAGGTGGCATACACCACGCTGACCGAGAGCAACAGGGCTATATTATAGATAATATCAATTACCATAGGAAAAACAGTCCTCAACTGTAGGTTCGAAGTGATTATGTCCCTCAGATTGCATGGTATCACAGAACATCTGCATGACATAGCAAAAGTTTGCTATTTTTCTATCATATTAAAACTTATGCCACAAGTTTTGTCTTGCTACAAAACATCCTACACGTACACAACCCTATCTCTTCCCTGCTCTTTCGCGAGATACAGGGCCTTGTCCGCACGGCTGACGATAGTCGCGGTATCGGTATCGAAGATCGTCACGTCCGAAACTCCGATACTTACGGTCACCGGCAGTGTGGTTTCCCCGAAGCTGAAGCTGTGCCGGTGGATACTGAGACGCAATTGCTCTGCGATTTCCATTGCATACGACAACGGTGTTCCCGTTATCGAAAGGATGAATTCATCACCGCCGAAACGGGCGACTATGGCATGCTTCGGAACAGCTTCCTGAATCACCACCACCAATTGCCGCAATACCTGGTCTCCTGCGTAATGTCCATAGGTATCGTTAATCGGTTTGAAATGGTCGATGTCCAGGATCATGACCACCAGTGGTATCTTGTCTTGGGTATACATATCCAGCTGTTCACCCAAATGGTCGAAGAAATAGCGGCGGTTCGGCACTTTGGTCAGGGAATCCTGGTAGGACAATTCCCGCAATTTCTGTTGCAGGTGCTTGCGTTCGGTAATATTGAGTATCAAGGCGGTCACTGCCCGCTGTCCGTCGAAAAGGTTTCCCAGGGGGAACATTCGTGCTTCGAACCACTGTGTTCCGCCCGGTCCATTCTTAGGAATGCCATCGACAGTCTCGGTCGCCAACTGGTATTCGAATGAATTCAAAGTATTACCCTGCAGCGTGCGATGCACCTGGTTCATGAAGAATTCCGCAAAATCCTTCTCCATGAAGTCGAATATATTCCGACCCTTCAAGGCTGCCGCATCGTCGTACAGACTGCGCTCTGTCCCACCAAACACATCCAGATACGTACCATCATCGGAAATGATGAAGAATGGATCGGCGATCGATTTGAGTAGATTCTCATACAGATCAAGCATGGCTTGTCGGTCCATCACTAATACCCTCCTCTCTGATACTGTCTTTTTCCAAAAATTCCCGTGGTAATGAAACCAAGGTAGCCACTACGTTCGGATCGAATTGTGTTCCGGCAAATTTTTGCAATTCCCCGATGGCTGCAGGGATATCCAACGGGTGCTTGAATCCGCTGGAACTTGTCATGGAATCGAATGCATTGGCCACTGCGATGATTTTCGATTGCAGGGGAATTTCGGTGTCGTCAAGTCCCTGGGGATATCCTTTCCCATCGGGTTGTTCATGATGGGCAAGTATCCAGTCGGCGATACGACCGAAATTTTGGACGGAACGCAGAATCTGGAATCCCATCTCGGGGTGCCGCCGCATTTGTTCCCACTCGTGCGTATCCAGTGGACCGACCCTGTTGAGCACATCGGTATCTATTCCAATCTTGCCGATGTCGTGCAGCATGCCGGCAAGCCGCAATTCATCCAGATCACCCGATGCAAGTCCCATCGCCTTGCCAATCTCATAGGAGAGGAACGAGACCTTATCGCTGTGGTTGCGTTCATACAAGCCCTTCTCGTACAATCCGTTGATCAACAGTTTGATGACATCATGCTTATAGCTTGAGCTTTCGAGCAACTTTCGCCGGTACATGATATCCTCCGCTTCCTTGAACAGCGGTTCCAACGATGCCACAGGGGCGGCAAGGGTCGCCGACCCGAATGAGACCGATAGACGCGTTTTCCCAACGACTTGTTGCGAAACGGCTTGTTTGATCGCATCGATGCGCTCTTGTGCCTCGGGTTGGGAAGTATTGGGAAACAGCATTACGAATTCATCGCCCCCAATCCGGGCGACCACATCGTCCGGCCGTTTCGATTGCACAAGCACATTCGCGCACGATTTGAGCAACTGGTCGCCGACCTGATGTCCAAATACATCGTTTGTCAGCTTCAGTCCATTCACATCGCACACAACCATGGTCAGGGGAAGAGAAGCCGGTTCCGCATAGGTACGTTGATGTTCTTCGAAATAGCGCCTGTTGTAGAGTCCGGTAAGTTGGTCCCGGTAGCTCAAGTGGAGGATCTTCTCCTCATTCAACTTGCGTGAAGTCACATCCCGGCTCACACCAATGGCTTCGATACTCCCAGTCTCGGTATAGCGGAAATTTATCGAGGCATCGGCCCAGATGATTGTCCCATCGGCTTTCCTATGGCGGACCTGGAACGTCCACTTGTTCTGTGGTCCCGGATTCCGTTTGAATTCCAAGATCATTTGCCGTAGACGGTGCACAGTCGGGGCGATATCGGCTGGATGCAGGGATGTTCCGAAGGGAAGCGCCATCAGCTCTTCCGGAGAATATCCGAGGAACTGTTTCACCGAAGGACTCATGTAGGAGAAGGTCTTTTCCATCAAATCGAATACCCAGATGACATCGGAGGCGTGTTCTGCCATGAGACGGTACATCCGTTCACTCTTCTCGAGGGCAACCTCACCCTCCTTGCGATCGGTCATATCGAGCTGCATGCCAAAATGGCCGACAACACGTCCCTTGGAATCATAGATGCAAGAATAGTCCCCGACCGTATACAATGGGGTACCATCCATGCGCCGTTCTTGGATTTCGAAATTGATCCGGCCCTGGTCAAGCAACCTTTTCCAAGCCTTCCGTAACTCATCCTTATCGGTTTTATAGAATTCGAGCGATGTTTTTCCGATCACCTGCTCCTTGGTAGCGCGGTATTGATCCAACAATGCCTGGTTGGTCCGAACCACCCGTTGGTGGCTCAGAATATAATCCAAGGTTGCCTCCCTATCGACAGACTGCTTCCAATCCACCGGTTCATCAAGCATCATCATGTACATTCCGGTCAGGGTCTGGTCGAACAACAGGTTCATCAGATCCAACTCGCGTTGCTTCTGCTTCTCCGCGGCAAGACGATCGGTTATATCCCGTGCCGCACCATAGATCAGGCCTTCGCTCACATGGGCCCTCCACTCCAGCGAATGGTATGAACCGTCGAAGGCAAGGTAACGGTTCACGAAATTGCGGATCACTCGGTTCTCGCCCAACTCCTTCATCATCGTTACGGTCGTTTCGATATCGTTCGGATGGATATAATCGTTGATATGGGCGTTGAGCAATGTCTGCTTCTGGTATCCCAAGGAAGTTGTCCATTCATCGTTGACCATGATGAATTTCCCATCGAAATCAATGACACACAATAGGATCGGGGTCAGGTTGAAGATTCCCTCGTGGATGCGCAGCCGCTTGATCTCGTGGCTTACATCCACGACCTGGAGCACGACAAACCCAAGTTCCGGACTAAATGCCCGTACGCTCATCCAACGGTCGGACGCATCCAGATGCTGGACAAAATTCTGCCGTCTTCCCGCCAGTCCTATCCTACCAACCGCTGCGATCCAGTTGAAATCGCTGGTGATCCCTTCGGGGAGCAATACACTCGCCTGCTTACCGGGAAACGATTCACTCTCCAACGAAAACAGATGTGCAAACGCATCGTTGACCTCGACGAATTCAAAGTCGACAGGCACCTCCTGTGCATCGGTGAGAACCTTGATATATGCATAACCGTACGATGATTCGGCAATGATCCTACGGTAGAAATCTTCATCCATCTGAATTTCCTTTTACTCTAGCCATATACTACCATGGAAAGGGTATTGCATCCATCAACTGCTCTCCCCATTCACCCAAGTTCACCAGAAAACGCATACAAAGGATGACAGATTCCATTTTCAGTTGTACCATACAATTGCAATTGGAGAGAATACATGGAAACCGAAATGCTTTTGGCCCCTTGTGGGATGAATTGCTCGATCTGCTCAGGAATACTGAGAACAAAACCCATATGCGTGGGATGCGCGTCCGAACAACCAAAACCCCGGTCCTGCGAACATTGCGTCATAAAGCGTTGTGCCCAGGACAAACCCGATGGGACTTGCATGACGTGCCCCACCATGCCCTGTGCACGCCTGAAACGTCTGGATGCCCGATACCGCTCGAAATACGGCATGAGCATGATCGGGAACCTCACTTTTATCAGAGAGGAAGGGTTGCCAGCCTGGAACGAACGGGAGTTCCACAAGTGGCAGTGCCCAACTTGTGGCAACCTGTTGTCCGCCCACAAGTCGACGTGCCTCTCTTGCGGTGAAACAAACCCCTACTATGTTATCCGGAAACCGTAAGGGCCATATTGATCGACTCGACGCGCGTGTGCATCGATTCCGAGCGGGAGGTAAGCACCACCGGGAGCTTGGCACCCACCACGATCCCGGCTGAAATGACATCCGGAGCCGAAAGGAAAGCCTTGAACGTGGCATTCGCGGCATCGATATTGCCGAATACGAGAATATCGGCATCACCGGGGACCTCCCCTGCTATCCCCTTCACGCGGGCTGCCTGAACAGACAATGCAACATCCAGACCGAACGGCCCCTCTATGACCGCATCCTCGAAGACAGCGGTATTCTTCTGGAGGAATACAATCTGGGAGGCATCGGTCGTGGAGACGATCCGGGGGTTGACCGTCTCGACCGGACAGACCAACGCGACTTTCGGTTGGGGAATCCCGATATTGTGGGCGACGGCAATGGCGTTGGCGATTATCTGCACCTTCTTGTCCAAGTCCGGCACAATCGAAACTGCGGCGTCCGTAAGCAACAATTGCTTGTGGTACCAAGGCAAAACCAACCGGGCGACATGGCTGAGCAGCGAGCCTTCAGGCAACAGACCATACTCCTTGTCCAGGATCGCCCGCAGGAAGTCGGCGGTGTGCACCGAACCTTTCATGAGTACTTGGACGCTCCCATCCATTGCCGCATGGGCCGCCAATTTGCACGATTCGATATCATCGGAGGCATCGATAATCCGCAACCCTTCGATTTCTATTCCCAATGCTTGGGCTTTTTCCCTGGTTTCCTTGGCATTGCCGATCAAGAGGAACTCGGCGTCATGTTCCGTTTGGAAGGCTTGCATCGCCCGCAGACTCTCGTTATGGGCTGATCCGACAAGTGCGACTGTTTTTTTCGATTCACTCATACTCCATCACCTCCCGGGTACGGTCCAGTACCGCATAGCCATTCTCTGCCAACGACTGCATTTCCCCTTCACCGGGAATAACAATGATTGGCACCAGTCGCCCTATACGGGATTCGACCATTCCCATCATGGTTGTATTATGGGCTATGCCACCGGTTAATACAACAGCATCGACGAGACCCTCGAGTACCGCAAGATGGGAAGTGATTTCCTTGCAAATCTGATACACAAGTGCACGGATCCAGAATTGCGCCTGGTCGTCACCGTCTTGTGCGGCTTGTGACAAGGCCTTGACATCGCGACTTCCCGTATAGGCGTACAATCCACCCGAACCGGTAATCCGCTTGCGCAGCTGGTCATAGGTGAACCTGCCGGATAACGTAAGTTTGACCAGCTCCCCAGCAGGAAGACTTCCAGAACGTTCCGGAGTAAACGGCCCCTCACCGTCCAACGCATTGTTGACATCGATCACCCGTCCATACCTATGGGAACCTACCGAAATTCCTCCGCCCAAGTGGGCGACTATCAGGCGGCTCTCCTCGTATCGCATTCCCAACTGCCGCGCCGCTTGGCGTGCCACGAACTTCTGGTTCAACGCATGGAAAATACTTTTTCGTTCAATTTCCGGCAAACCGGAGATCCGGGCCTCGTCGATCATTTCGTCAACGACGACCGGGTCCGCGATGAGAGCATCGCACCCATACCGCTTTGCTACGGCATCGGCCAATGGAGCTCCCAAATTGCACGCATGCTCACCGTATGTGCAATTCTGAAGATCACGCAACATCATATGTCCGACACGGTACACACCACCCGGAAGCGGGTGGAGCAGACCGCCACGCCCCATGGTGACCGCGAGGTCGCCGGGCTGGATGTCGTGTTCGTCCAAAAATTGTATGATCAAATCCCGTCTGAACGAGAACTGCCCGAACACCGAACCAAAGGAGGCCAATTGTTCCACAGTATGGTCATGGTTTCGCACAGCAAATTCCGCCCTGTCCTTGAACAAAGCCAACTTGGTGGTGGTCGAACCAGGATTGATCGCCAGTACCAACTCACATTTCTTTTCCATTACAACCCCTATGGTGGGATACGGATTGGTGTCTCTCTAGACCATCCCGTTCTCTTGCAAATATACCATCGTGCGTTCCACCAATGAAAGGTTTTTCTCCAGAAAGGCTTTTTTTCTCAATACCAGTGGGATACACCGCTTGAGGGTATCCAGGGGAATGGCCTTGCTGATCAACAGATATGCGGTGACCATGACCACATTCGCAGCCGAGACCAAACCGGCTTCCTGCGCAAGCTCGGTGGCTGGGATGTAGATTGTCCTGACATCGGTTCTGCGGACCTTGCGGGTTACAATGGACGAGTTGACGAGAACCAAGGCATGTTCGACCACCTGGTCCTCGAAATGGTCGAGGGACGGTCCATTCATGACCAACAACACGTTCGGGTGGTCGACCAAGGGAGAACCGACCTCATCCATCGACAGGGTCACACTCACATTCGCACTTCCTCCACGCATCTCGGGACCGTAGGAAGGCAACCAGGAAACCGCAAGACCTTCAGACATCCCGCAAGTGGCCACCAATTCCCCGGCTGACAACACGCCTTGTCCACCGAATCCGGCAATCTTGACCCGTTGGGTCTCGGACAAGGGTTCCATACGCATCACCGGAACATCGGAGGCTCCTTTGAGCAGCTCGACCAACGCCTCGTCATCCAACCAGAGCGGTACTTCATGCTCAGCCGGCTGTTCTTCCTGTTGCACAACGGCATCACGGAAATTTCCCAGAGGATAGAGCAACGTCATCTGCTGGTCCATCCACGTCCGGGCATCGACAGGAGTCATACCCCAGTTTGTCGGACAAGGAGAGAGTATCTCCACAAAGGAAAATCCCTTTCCGTCAATCTGGTTTTGCAATGCCTTGTGTACAGCTTTGCGGGTCTTGAGCAATTCCTTGGGGGTCGCTACCGAGCAGCGTTCGATAAACACCGGGGCGGCGATAGCCTGCATCAGCTCGGCCATACCCATGGGCATACCGTCGCGGTCGCGGTCCCTGCCGAAGGGGGTGGTCAAGGTCTTGCGTCCCAGAGGAGTCGTCGGGGCCATCTGGCCTCCAGTCATACCATAGATGGCATTGTTGATGAAAAAGACGGTTATCGGTTCTCCCCGGTTCGCCGCATGGACGATTTCCGTCATACCGATCCCGGCCAAGTCCCCATCGCCCTGGTAGCTGATCACAATCGCATCCTTGACAGTCCGCTTGACCCCTGTGGCAACTGCGGGAGCACGGCCGTGGGAACACTGGATATTACCCGTATCGTAATAGTAGTAGGCGAATACCGAACATCCGACCGGCGAGAGGAAGATGGTCCGGTCCTGGATCTTCAAATCATCGATGGCTTGGGCTATGAGCTTTTGGATCGTGCCATGCCCACAACCGGGGCAATAGTGTGTCGATTGCTCGCCTTCGCCCTTGCGTTCGTATATATCGTAAAACGAATGTGATTTTCCGAATTTCTGTACTTGCCCGATCATGAGGACCTCCTCGAACCCAAGGTGGCCATATCACGCTGTACCGATGCCACCAACTCCGCCACCGTGGGGGTTTCCCCTCCCATGGTAAGATACCGGAACACCTCCACATTTCCATTGGCCGCAAGCGAGACATCGTCGGCCATTTGTCCGCTACTCAGCTCCACCACCGCCAAGGGAATTCTCCTCTTGGCGAAGTCCTCCACCACATTCTTCGGAAATGGAAATACTGTCTTGGGTCTCAATAGGGAGGCTTTGATACCCTGCTCCCTGAGTGCATGCACCGCCGAATGGCAAATACGTGCGACAATACCATACGCTACGAACACAATCTCGGCATCGTCGGCCATATACAACTCGTAGTCGACGACTTCCTGCTCCACTTGGCGATATGTGTGCTGCAGCTCCTCGTTGTGCTTGCGCTGCAAGGCAGGACTCATGTAGATCGAGGAGATCAGGTTCTCGCGGCTTTGGGCATCGCCATAGACTGCCCAATCCTTGCGCTGGCCGTGCAGGACAGGTCCGGAAATCTCAACCGGCTCCATCATCTGTCCGATATAGGCGTCGCTGAGGATAAAGACGGTCATGCGGTACTTGTCGGCTAATTCGAAGGCTTTGCGGGTGAAATCGAACATTTCCTGTGCCGATGCCGGAGTCAAGGTGATGTTGGAATAGTTCCCATGTCCACCCCCTTTGACAACCATATTGTAATCGCTTTGTTCCGGCCAGATATTGCCCAACCCCGGACCTGCCCGTTGCATGTCGATCACAACGGAAGGAAGTTTGGCTCCAGCGAGATAGGACAGGCCTTCTCCCATCAATGCGATTCCCGGGCCTGAGGAAGCGGTCATGACCCTGGCCCCGGCACTCGCGGCACCGTAGAGCATGTTGATGACACTCACTTCGGATTCCGCCTGCAGGAATGTTCTTCCTGCCGCGGTGAAATAGTATGCGGCAGCCTGGGAAATTTCACTTGCCGGGGTAATGGGATATCCGAAAAAATGGGTACACCCTCCCATAAGTGCCCCGTGGACGGCCGCTTCATTCCCTTTCATGAGTCTTTTGCCCATCTACTCGACCTCCTGCTCGGCCAGTACGGTCAAGGCACTGGGTTCGGGACAGCTGAGAAAGCAGAGACCGCAAGCAGTACATGCCACCCCGCGTATAAACTGGACATATTCGTATCCCATGGTGTTGAGCTTGCCCGACATCTCTAGGCAGCCTTTGGGACAGACGGAAACGCAAACGGCGCATCCTTTGCATTCATCGTCACGTACTCGGACATGATTCATGCAGGACCTCCTGTCGATTCGGCCCCATTTTGGTTCGTGAACGACACGCACCGGAACCGATCGGTATTGCAGTCACACTGTGTTCAGTATACAACAGAAATGACTACTTTTGTTACAAACATTACAATTATAAGCCAAGCTCTTATTGAACTGATTTTAATCTGACAGTTATATGAAAATGTGTCAAGTTAAGATTTCTCCGAAAATCAGCATTGCCTTGACCGAAACGGATCACAATCCCTTGCCCTACTTGGAAAAATATTATAAATTACAGTTTGACAAATTTTGTTATTTTGTAATAATGGTCATTACTATGACCATAAACCGAAAAGGAGCGACGCATGTACGACACACTCCCAAAATTACTGCAACATATTGTTACCCAGTACGGTACGAATGAAGTACAACTTTCAAAGGATGACGAGGGAGCCTTCCATCCGACAACCTACCAGCAGTTCTACGCCGAGGTATTGGACCTTGCCGCAGGATTGCATACGCTTGGCGTCAAGCGGGAAGCGGCGATAGGCCTGATCGCTGACAACCGCAAGGAATGGCTCGCCGCAGATATGGCTATCCTCTCATTGGGGGCCGCGGATGTCCCCAGAGGGCGAGATGCGATGCCGTATGAACTCCAATTTATCCTAAAGGTCACAGAAAGTGAGATCTGTTTTGCGGAAAATACCGAACAGGCAAAGAAGATTCTCGACGAAGCGCATGCGTTGCCGCATCTGCACAAACTCATCGTCATGGACAGCATGCATCACGTTGCACAGGATCTGAAGGCTCCGGACTCCATCAGCATCTTGACCTACCCGGAGGTGGTGGAAGCTGGAAAGGCTTTCAATGCGAAGCACCCGGAATTTGTGGAAGCGGAAATCGCGAAGGGAAAGATTGACGACCTCGCAACAATCATATTCACCAGCGGTACAACCGGAGAGCCGAAGGGTGTCATGCTCAGCCACGGCAACTTCCTCTTCCAATTGGAACAACTGCCAAAAGTCATCGACTTCAACAAGGGTGAACGCTGGTTGAGCGTATTGCCTGTCTGGCATTCCTTCGAACGGATCCTCCAGTATGTTATCATCTCCCAGGCCTCTGCGATCGCCTATTCCAAGCCGATCGGCAAGATCATGTTGGTGGACCTCCAGCGGGTCAATCCAGCATGGATGGGATCTGTTCCCCGCATATGGGAAGCAGTCAAAGCCGGCGTCTATCAGAACGTGAAAGGCAAGAGTCCTGTCGCCAAGGCGCTGTTCCACTTCTTCGTCTGGGTCGGTGCCAATCATGCAGCTGTCATGAATCTGGTCGCAAACCGCATGCCCCAGTTCAAACGCCGCTTCTACCCGCTCGACCTGCTTATCGGGATCATACCCTTGGTCCTATTGACCCCTTTCAAACTGCTGGGAAATGTCCTGGTATTCAAGACAATCAAGAAGAAGTTCGGAACCAACTTCCGTGCAGGTGTTTCCGGTGGGGGATCCTTGCCCTCCTCCGTCGACAAGTTCTTCAAGGCAATCGGTGTCACCCTCCTGGATGGATACGGCCTTACCGAGACCGCTCCGGTCATCGGGCTGAGGAGTATCAAGCGCCAGGTTCCCGGGACCGTCGCTCCATTGCCGGAAACAGAGATCAAGATTGTCGACGATTCGGGCAAGCTGGCTAAACCTGGTAAAAAAGGTGTGATCTACGCCCGTGGGAAACAAGTCATGAAAGGCTATTACAAACGTCAGGATTTGACCGATGCGGTCATCGACAAGGATGGCTGGATCAACACCGGAGATATCGGTATTTGGACCCATACCGGGGAATATGCGATCAGAGGAAGGGCAAAGGATACCATTGTCCTCTCGGGTGGCGAGAATATCGAACCGGTACCACTTGAGGCACGGCTCAGGGAATCGGAATACATCGAGCAGGCTGTGGTGGTTGGTCAGGACCAAAAATATCTCGCCGCGTTGATTGTTCCCGACACCAAGCAGCTCGAGATATATGTGAAGGAACACAATATACCCTACATGGCACGGTTCGATATCACCGAATTGCCGGAAGTGCAGGACCTGTTGAATTCTGAGATAAACGAGATGGTGAGCGCAAAGAACGGCTTCAAGAGTTTTGAACGCATCAACCGCTTCTCCATCCTGAAAACCTCGTTCAAGGTCGGACAGGAACTGTCGGCCAAGCAGGAAGTCATGCGCCACAAGATCAACCAACTGTATGCCAAGGAGATCACTTCGCTATTCTCCTGACATGCTACATCTTCATCGCCTATACGGGCCTCGGATACTTGCCTATCCGGGGCTCTTTCTGTATGCTTGTTGCAATTGCAACAGTTGTAGCAATCCAATCATGATACGATATGACAAAGAGAGTGAAATGGATAAGAAGACCATAGATTTGCAGAAGACTGTCCACGCGTTGTGTTCAGCGGATCCCGAACTGGCCCCATTGCTGGCGGAACTTGGATTTACCGAAATTGTGAAACCCATCATGCTGAATACCGTTGGAAAGGTAATGACATTGCCCAAGGGAGCCGCCATGCGCGGTATCGCGTTACCGACAATCATCCGGACCCTGGAGTCCCATGGATACACAGTCATCGAAGCACCACAGGAGGAGAAGAAATGAGTGCCGAAATCAACAATAGTGTTCGCCGTCAGCAACTGCTCAGGCAGTTGATCGAACGACTGCACGCCGGAGACGACTTCGAAGCGGTGAAAGCCGATTTCGCCAAGGAATTCGAAGGAGTCGGTGCCGACGAGATCGCAAATGCCGAGAAGGCCTTGATCGAACAGGGTGGCGTGAAGGTCGAGGAGATACAGAAGCTGTGTGACGTCCACGCATCATTGTTCAAAGGTTCCGTCGCCGATATCCATGCCGACAAGAACCAGACGAAAGACTTCGGCCACCCCTCTTGGGTGTTGCGGGAGGAGAACCGGGGAATCGAACGGTTGTTCTCCGATCGGATCGATGTCAATGTGGCGAAGCTCAAGAAAGGCGATATCTCCGCGCTCTCGGCATTGGTCAACGACCTGGAGGACTTGTGGCAACTGGATATCCATTATGCCAAGAAGGAGAACCTCTGGTTCCCGATCATGGAACGGTATGGGATTACCGCTCCCCCAAAAGTCATGTGGGGAGTCGACGACGAGATCAGGGATATGGTGAAGCTGGTTCGCAAGAACCTCGACGACCTGATTGCCAAGGGACGGCCTGCTCCCGAAACGATACAGAATTTCTTCAGGGACCTTGATGCGGTCAAGGACAAGATTGTTGAGATGATCTCCAAGGAGGAGAATATCCTCATTCCCATGGTCAGCGAAGTATTCTTCACGACCGACTGGCGTCAAATCTCAGAGGGAAGCGCGGAATTCGGCTATTGCCTCATGGCCGACCACCCGACATGGAAGGCTCCGACGGAAACCAAACCGCTTGCGGTCTCGGCCGCAGTCGAACAGGGCGTCGTAACCCTGCCTACCGGAAAATTCACAGCCGATGTCCTCACAAGAGTGCTCAACACGTTGCCGATCGACATCACCTTCGTCGATGCGAACGATGAGGTCGGGTACTTTTCGCAAGCAAGCGAAAGGATATTCCCAAGGACCACCGCCATAATCGGACGGAAGGTCATAAACTGTCATCCACCTGCCAGCATGCATGTGGTCGAACGGATATTGAACGACTTCAAGTCGGGTGCGCGCGATGTGGCCGATTTCCATATCCACATGGGTGACAAGTTCGTCTATATCAGGTATTTCGCCGTACGCGACGATTCAGGCAAGTACCTGGGAACGCTCGAAGTGACACAGAATATTGCCGGTATCCAGAAGATTTCAGGAGACAAGCGGCTGCTGGACGAGTAATACACTATCCGGAAGCCCGATTGAACACACTATGAAACCGCCTTTGTACAAGGCGGTTTCATTACGTTTGGAGATTTGGTTCTATGAGAGGTGACTTCGTTTGTCAGTCGAACCAGGTAAAGCCGTTATCCTTAGCCAAATCCGATGCGAATCGTGGCAAGGTTCTGACAGGATATACTTCCATATGACGTTCATGCTCCAGCATGGGGGTCACGATCCGCCAGGATTCGGTGATCTCGCGCATGGAGGGGAAGAGGCTCTTGTCCCCCTGCAATATCTTCTTCACGATCTGCTCGTAGGCTTCAGGCGTATTGGCGCCGAAGGTTTCGGCCTGGTTGAACCTGAACCGTACGGGCTTGGATTTCCAGGAGGTGTCTGGTTCCTTGAGATTCATGCTGATATCGATAGTCAACTCGGGATGGATCGTTATGATCACTCCGTTCTCCGCGATCGAATCGTCATGCATCACCTTTCCGGTCGTATTGCGGAACTTCACATAGATGAGCGATTTGGCATCGGCCTGCATCTTCCCGGTCCTGATATAGATCGGCACATCTGCGAAAAAGTAGGTGTTCACCGACAGTTTCAGGGCGGCATAGGTCGGAGTGTCGACCACATGCCCGCTGTTTGCTCCCAAGGACTCGTACCGTCCGGTGTGGAATTCCGAGACAGGCGCGATAGAACGCAGGACCTTGATCTTTTCCACAGCGATATCTTCCGGAGACAGTGTCGCAGGCTCGTTCATGGTCAGATACGTGATTATCTGCATGATATGGTTCTGGATAGTATCCCGGACCACTCCGATCTGCTCATAGAAGCCCAACCGCTGGTCCACCCCATGGGTCTCGTCGAATATGATCTGGATACTCTCGATCGAACGGTTGTCCCAGATGCTGCGTATGATATCGTTATGGAAACGGAGAATCAGCAGGTTCTGCATGAACTCCTTGCCCAGATAATGGTCGACCCGATAGATCTCCTTGTCGTCGAAGGCTTTGAGCAATATCTCGTTGTAACGTTGCGCACTCTCAAGGTCGAACCCGAACGGTTTCTCCACCACGATCTTCTTGGTCAGATTGCACTGGCAGGACAGTTGCGAATCAATCTTCTGGATCTGGCGTATCGCTTCCTCATACAGAGAAGGTTGCAAGGCCATGTAATAGATGAGCTCTACCTCGTCGGTACCTTCGATGACTTCCTGGATATACATGCGCAACGGATCGGTGGCTTCGGGATCGGCCATGTCATAATACAGATACTCCAGGTTCTTCAGGAATTCGGGCGAGGCATCGGGCGACACCATGGCTTTCACAAATTCCTTGCGGTCCTTGAATCTCCTGCCTAGGGCCAGGACAGTGAAATCGAACCCCTTGCCCATGAGATGCTCATAGGCCGGATACAGTTTCTTCTGTGCAAGATCTCCTGTGCCGCCAAATTGAACCACTATTCGTTTCATACCGCACTCTCCTACAAATCGGTCACGATATCGACTGGAAACCATTCCCGCGGAAAAAACATACAGGGAAGCGACGAGGGATTCTCCTTGGCTTCCAGGAACCGCTCCAGGGCAAGACGTTTGCCCTCACCAAAGAACAACAGGTAGGTCTGGGCTTTCTTGGCATACCGCCTGAATCCGCGATACGTCACGGTCACCCGTTCCGGTGGTGGTTTCGGACTGTCCGTCACATAGGCGGTATCTCCGGTATCCTTGGCATCCAATTCCGGATACGATCCGGGAAAAAGGGAGGCCACATGCCCATCCTCGCCTACCCCGAGATATAGCAGGTCGAGTTCGCATCCCTCAGGGAAGAAGGACTCGGCCATATGGGGAATGTGCAATTGCGACTCGGAAAAGACTCCCCGTTCGATTGCCTCGTGCAAACCTACATCCAAAAGAGTGTCCCGGTTTGTCGGACCGGTCAAGCGCTCGTCAACCAGGTACAATTCAACCCGCTCCAGTACGGAAGGGTCGCAGGCAAGAAGCCCTTGCACGACTGAAACAGCTCCCCGTCCTCCAGGAAGACCAACCCTGATCGGATCAGCATGTACTTGGGCGACCAGTTGTATATGGGAAGCCACCAAGGGGATGAAATCCCCCGGGTTTTCGATCTTCAATTTCTTCATAGCTCGAATATACAGCATCGAGTTCCCAAAGGACAGTCGAATGAAAGGATATTTCACCTTACGTCCACTCGTTGGGGAATCAAATGATTCCGAGCTTCTTCGCCTCTTCTCCGATAATCTGGATCGCCGTGTCGAGTTCCTGGTCGCTATGGATCGCCATGCATGAAGTCCTGAGCAGTGCGCGTTGGGGAGGTACCGCGGGAGAGATGACCGGATTCACATACACCCCACGTTCAAAGGCGTTCTTCCACAAGGTGAAGGTCTTGTCGTTATCACCGATCAACAGTGGGACGATCGGTGTCTCGCTGGTTCCCACATTGAAACCAAGTGCGGAGAATCCGTCGATCATTCGGCGGGCATTGTGCTGGAGTTTATGGATCCGCTGCGGTTCCTGTTCAATGATCTCCAATGCTTTCATGGTTGCGGCGATATTGGCCGGCGGCATGGAGGCACTGAAGATCAATGGCCGTGCGAAATGCTTGATATAGTCGATCACCTGTTCTTCACCCGCAACAAAGCCACCGATGGAACCGAAGGATTTGCTGAACGTGCACATGAGTAGATCGCACAACGAGGGGTCGTTCCCATGGTGTTCGCACGTACCACGTCCGGTTGCCCCGACCACACCGAGGGCATGCGCCTCGTCGAGGTATATCCCGGCCTTGTATTGGTCGGCCAAGGCCCGGATGGCTGGAAGCGGTGCTATATCGCCTTCCATGGAGAACACACCATCGATAACGATCATCTTCGGTTCTTCCAAGGGAATCCTCTGCAAGACCTTCTCAAGGTCCTCCATATTGTTGTGCTTGTACCGGTAGAGGTTGATCTGCTTCTTTGTACCGTCCGCAAGGAATATTCCGTCCATGATCGAGGCATGGTCATACTTGTCCACGATCACGTGGTCACCACGGTTTAGCATGGCGGACAGCGAGCCCAAATTGGTCTGGTACCCGGTGGTAAAGCAAAGGGCCGCCGGTTTTCCCACGAATTTTGCCAAACGTTGTTCCAATTCCTCATGCAGATCCAGCGTCCCGTTCATGAATCTGGATCCGCTGCAGCTGGTACCATACCGCTCGGCTGCCAATTCGGCCGCTTCCTTCATCCGGGGATCGTTTGCGAGTCCCAGGTAGTTGTTGGATCCGAGCATGAGCATTTCCCGGCCATCGATATAGACCTTTGTGCCCTCACTCCTGCCGATAGGTTTGAAGTATGGGTACAACCCTGTCGCCCTCACCTCTGCGGCGGCCGTGAACTCGTAACATTTATCAAATATGGAAGCGTGACTTGCTCGACTCATGGTGTTCTCCTTCGTTCCAAAATGCTGTGCAATTGAAAATACTGTAGACTAATCATTGGCTTGACACAATATAACATACCGTCAAAAAAAGCAATTCCATGACAAATCCAGTGCAACCGTATGATTTTCAACCCATGGGTCCAGCTTGGTGAAGCCCATTGCACGACTGGTAGAAATTGTAGCAGATTTTTACCAAGATGCAACCCACACTCCGTACCACTTGCGTCGTTTCAAGCGGAGGAAAGGTCCCAATTCGATTGACAGGGCCTCGCCGACACGCCTATCATATCGCATGATTACACAAGATTTCCTACTCATAGACAACCATGATACGGTTGCGGTCGCACTCAAACCACTGCCAGCCGGAATCGCACTATCGATCGACAATCGCAAGCTGACCATCGCGGAACATATTCCGCAAGGGCACAAGATAGCCATCCGGTCCCACGCCATAGGCGACAATGTCGTCAAATACGGATCTCCCATCGGTACCGCCATAGAAGAGATCCAAATTGGCAGTTGGGTCCATTCCCATAACCTCAAGACGTCCCTGGCCACATCGAACCCGGTCCTCAGAAGAAGCACGGCAGCCATGCCTGGAAAGCGGGAATCGGACAAACACATCCTGTTCGATGCCTTTGAACGCGACAATGGGAGCATAGGAATCAGAAATGAACTGTGGATAATTCCGACTGTCGGATGCATCAACAAGGCCGTCGCTGCCCTTGCCCGATGGGGTGAAGACAAAGTATCCGAAGGCGAATGGAAGGGTATAGACGGCGTTTATGCCTGGGAACACCCCTACGGATGCTCGCAACTGGGTGATGACCTGCACCATACCCAGGCGATACTCGCGGACCTCGTCCATCATCCGAATGCCGTTGGGGTCCTTGTGGTCGGTCTCGGATGCGAGAACAACACCATTGCATCGTTCATGCGACAACTGGGTCCGTACGACGCCGAACGGGTACAATTCCTCCTCGCCCAGGAAGCCGATGACGAGATAGCGGAAGGCAAGGCACTACTCTCCCGACTTGCCCGAAGGGGAGCCGGGTGCACACGGGTCCCAGTGGATATCGGACGCCTGGTGGTCGGATTGAAATGCGGTGGATCGGATGGTCTATCCGGCATCACCGCCAATCCCTTGTTGGGCACATTCAGCGATTATTTGACTGCTGGCGGTGGAACTGCCATCCTCACGGAGATTCCCGAAATGTTCGGAGCCGAGCAACCGATGCTCGACCGGTGTTACGATCCGGAAGTGTCCAAGAAGTTCACCGATGCCATCGATGATTTCAAGTCCTACTTCATCTCCCATGGACAACAGGTCTATGAGAATCCCTCTCCGGGAAACAAGGATGGGGGGATCACCACATTGGAGGAAAAGTCGCTGGGATGTGTCAGGAAAGGGGGGACCTCTCCCATTGTCGACGTCATCCCCTACGGAAGCAGGGTACGGAAACCGGGTTTGGTAATCCTTGAGGGTCCTGGCAACGATATGGTCTCCTCCACTGCCCTGGCTGCGGCGGGCGCCCACATCATATTGTTCACCACCGGACGGGGAACTCCCCTCGGATCCGCCGTCCCCACAATCAAAGTCTCGTCGAACTCCGAATTGGCACGGAGAAAGACGGGGTGGATCGATTTCGATGCAGGAAAAGGCTTGAAATCCGACCCGCTCGTGGTGTTCAATGAATTCAAGGAATTTGTCCTTGCGGTGGCCTCGGGCACAGTCAAGGCGAAACACGAGATCAACGGTTACCGTGAGATCGCGATATTCAAAGATGGAGTAACATTATGAAACCTTTCATGGGTCCGGATTTCCTTTTGGACAACGAGACGGCGAGAGAATTATATCATACGAGTGCGGCGAAAGAACCGATCCTCGATTACCACTGCC
This sequence comes from Spirochaetae bacterium HGW-Spirochaetae-4, assembly GCA_002839335.1. Taxonomy (GTDB): domain Bacteria; phylum Spirochaetota; class Spirochaetia; order Sphaerochaetales; family Sphaerochaetaceae; genus UBA8525. The sequence goes on along the minus strand of PGXU01000004.1, from coordinate 47,040 downwards.
ACCTCATTCCCCAGCAGATCGCGGAGAACAAGAAGTTCGCGGACTTGACCGACATCTGGCTCGGTGGGGACCACTACAAATGGCGGGCCATGAGGACAGTAGGAATAGAAGAACAGTACATCACTGGCGATGCCGACCCGTTCGACAAGCTCATGGCGTGGGCCAAGACCATGCCCCAGCTTTTGGGAAACCCATTGTACCATTGGAGCCACCTCGAATTGCAGCGCTACTTCGGAATCGTCGAACCGTTCAATGAACTGAGTGCCAAATCCATTTGGGACAGGACTAAGGACATGCTTGCGACCGACGACTTGTCGGTTTCGGGCATATTCACAAAATTCAAGGTCGATGCTGTCGGAACAACCGACGATCCGGCCGACGACCTGGTGGTACACCATGCGATCAACACAGGCAAGGCGGCAATCGGACCAATCGAAACGAAGGTGATGCCTTCCTTCAGGCCTGACAAGGCGGTGCTTCTGCAAGCCCCGGGTTTCGCCAGCTATATCGGGAGATTGGGAGCTGCCGCGGGTTTGGATATCAAGTCGGCCAAGGATGTCTGCGAAGCTTTGGACAAACGCCTCTCCTTCTTTGTGGAGCGGGGATGCAAAGCCAGCGACCATGGCATTCCCATGGTTCCCTACACCAAGGCGACCGATGCCGAAGTGGAAGCCATTTTCCAGAAGGCCTTGGCGGGCAAAGTACTGACCCCTTCCGAAATCGACGCATACCAGACCTTTGTGATGGTGTTCCTTGGCAAAGCCTATGCACGACACGGGGTGGTCATGCAGCTGCACCTCAATTCCATACGGAACCTGAACGGTCCCAAATTCAAGACGCTGGGGCCCGATACCGGCTTCGATGCCGCACACGACCTGCCTCTTGCCGAAAAGCTCGCTGGTTTCCTCGGAGCATTGGAATCCGAACAGGCATTGCCGAAAACTGTCCTGTATACCCTGAATCCCAAGGATTTCTATGTAATGGGCTCCATTATGGGAGCCTTCCAGGGCGATGGGATTCCTGGAAAGATCCAGTTGGGTTCCTCATGGTGGTTCCTCGACCACAAGGATGGTATGGCGGACCAGATGAAGATCCTGGCGAACCTCGGATCCCTTCCCCGGTTCATCGGCATGCTTACCGATTCACGCAGCTTCCTGTCGTATCCACGCCATGAATATTTCCGCAGGATACTCTGCAATATCCTGGGAACTTGGGTTGAGGATGGAGAGATACCCGCGGACCCGGTATTGTTGGACACTATTGTCCGCGATATCAGTTTCCGCAATGCCCAACGATATTTCGCTTGATGGAGCCCTTTGTGAATGACAACGGCGATCGGGCCACGTTTCGGGCAGGATCCAACAATTTGAGTTCTGCGGTACGAACACTCGGAATACTCGAGCGGCTGGCAGGACACAAGAAGATCAATCTCGAGCGACTGGCCCGGGAAACCGCGCTGCCGAAACCCACATTGCATCGATTTCTCGCGACATTGGTGGATTTGGGATACGTGTACCGCGATGAAAACGACCAGTATTCGTTGACCTTGCGCATGTTCAGTATCGGGGCCAAGGGATTGGCCCACATGGATATCGCGCAGGATGCCCGACCGATCGCCGAAGCCTTGGGAACACAATTGGGAGAGACTGTCCACATGGGAGTCCTTGATGAGGATATGGCCATGTATGTCGTCAAGATCGAGTCGAAATACACTATCCGCATGTACTCGCGGGTCGGCAAACGTATTCCACTCTACTGCACCGCGATCGGAAAGACCCTGCTGGCGGGAATGGAAACCGAAGACGCCGGGAGTCTGATAGACTCCCTCGAATTGGTGCCATTCACCAGCGGGACGATCACGTCCCGCAAGGAACTGTCGACTGAACTCCAACGCATCCGCGAACAGGGGTTCGCCGAGGATTTGCAGGAACATGAGGAAGGCGTACGTTGCATCGCGGCCCCGGTACGGGACCACACTTCGGCGGTAGTCGCAGGATTGTCGGTCTCGTGGCCCCTATTCCGTTTCGACGAAAGCAAACGGGCACTCTACATCAAAGCTATCAAAGAGAGTGCCCAGGCTATCTCGAGACTCTTGGGGTATTGGTGATCTGTCAGCTCAGATACCTGGATACACTTCACAAACCTCTAACGCTGAACCCTTCCGGAGCCGTCACCCTTCATCAAAGCCTCGACCTCTTCGCGGGTCGTCAGATTGAAATCACCGATAATGCTGTGCTTCAGGCATGAAGCCGCGACAGCGAACCGAAGGGCGCCCGCCTCCTCCATATGGCGCAATCCATAGATGATTCCGGCGGAGAACGAATCGCCTCCCCCCACCCGGTCGACAATATCGTCGATGGCATATCTCGGAGACGAGTGGAAACCATCCTTGCCCAACAGTACCGCCCTCCATCCGTTCCTATCGGCACTAATGCTTTCGCGCAACGTTATGGCGACCCGGCTGATGGAAGGGAATTGGGACCTCACCTTATTGGCGAGCTGTTCGTATACGGAATCCGATAGTTCTCCCTTGGTCACATCGACATCTGCTTCTATACCGAGACACTTCTGGATATCCTCTTCATTGGCGACCACCAGATCGGCAAAGGCGGCCAATCGGCGCATCACTTCAGGGGCCTGCTTGCCATAATTCCACAGTTTCTTCCGATAATTCAAATCTATCGAAACGGTGATACCCATTTCCCTGGCCGTCTGGACAGCCGACAGCGCACAGTCCGCGGCCGATTGGGAGAGTGCCGGTGTTATTCCGGTGATATGGAACCAATCGACATCGGAAAAGAGTTCCTTCCAGTTGAAGTCGCCCGGCTTGGCCAAGGCTATCGCCGCACCTTCCCGGTCGTATACTACTTTCGATGGGCGCTGGTTCGCTCCGGTCTCCAGGAAATAGGTGCCGACCCGCCCTTCCTTCGTGCGGACAATCTTCGATGTATCGACACCATGGCGACGCAATTCGGAAATAGCCGAGTCCCCGATCGCATTCCTGGGCAAGGCGGTAACGAAACTGGCTTTGTCACCCAACAGGTTCAACGATACGGCGACATTGGCTTCCCCACCTCCAAACGTTGCTTCCAGGTACGGGGATTGGAAGAACCGCTCGTTCTGTGGTGATTTCAGGCGGAGCATGACTTCTCCGAAGGTAACGATCTGTTTCATGGATTCCATCCTCAAGTTTCGTGATGCCCTGATTATACCACTGGACACCAAAAGGTCAATGTTTTTCGGAATATTGTTCCATTTTTCAAAGGCCGGTGCTATACTTTCCGCATCACACCCGATGGTCCCGACGATCATCGCAAGGAAGGTCCCCATGGCAGACATGCATGAAACAATACGGAACATCGGTATCGTGCCCGTTATCAAGATCGATTCCCCCGATCAAGCCCTCCCACTGGGCAAGGCGTTGCTGGCCGGTGGCCTACCGGTCGCCGAGATCACATTCAGGACAGCCGCCGGAGAAGAGGGTATCCGGATACTCAGTTCGCAATTGCCCCAACTCCTGGTCGGAGCAGGTACCATCACGTCGGTGGAGGCCGCCCGGAGGGCAATCGATGCCGGAGCAAAATTCATTGTATCACCCGGATACAGCGACGATGTGGTCGAATACTGCCTCCAGCGGAATGTCACGATCTACCCCGGTGTGAACAACCCGTCGGAAATCCAATCGGCCATGCGACGGGGCCTTTCGGTGCTCAAATTCTTTCCTGCAGAAGCATCCGGAGGCGTGGACATGCTCGATGCCTTGAGCGGTCCATTTCCCACGCTCAGCTTCATGCCAACCGGTGGAATCGGCATGCACAACCTCGCTTCCTACATACGCAAACCCTATATCGTCGCCTGTGGCGGTAGCTGGATGGTGAAATCGGACTTGATAAACCAGGGTCGGTGGGACGAGATCACCCGCTTGAGTCGGGAAGCGGTGGCGGCTGTCCATGGATTCTCCTTCGCACACATGGGAGTAAATCCTTCGGATACGGAGGAGGCAAGCAACATAACCATGGCGTTGGGTGTATTCTTGCAGCCGGTGACCGAGGGTACCACTTCCTTCTTCGCCAGCGAACATATCGAAATCATGAAACAGCCGTTCCTTGGGACTCATGGACATATCGGCATACGCACATGGGATATCGAGCGGGCATTGGAATATTTGAAGAACTTCGGGGTCGAGGCCGATGAAGCCACGGGAAGAAGGGATGCGAAGGGCCGACTTACCGTTATCTACCTCAAGGATGAAGTCGGGGGCTTCGCCCTCCATTTGCTTCGGGCAAAATGAAAGGTATCAATACCCACAGTATCGGCCACGGGGTATTTGTACTCCGTGGTTTTTTATATCCTTTTCATGTTTTTAGGTATATACTGGTAATATACATATTTAAAGGAGTCGATTATGCCGGGAAAATTTATCATTTCCAAGACCCCAAAAGGGTTCTTCCGTTTCAGTCTCCAGGCGGCCAACTATCAGACCGTCCTTACCAGCCAAAACTACGCCAGCCTCCGCAACTGCAAGGATGGAATTGAGGCGATCAAAAAGAACGCGACAGCCGCCGTGGAAGACCAGACCTTACAGAAAGTCGAAAAGAAGAAATTCCCCAAATATGAAGTCTATCTTGACAATGCGAACCAATTCCGTTATCGGTTGCTCGCATCGAATGGGCAGAATATCGCCATGGCAGAAGAAGGGTACGCCACCAAACAGGGATGTTTTAGTGGCATCGACGCCATCAGCCGTGCGGCAGTGGATGCGGAGATAGACGAATCGGCGTTGGGAAAATAGTCTTATACCAATCGGCAATGGCTCTGCCCGACTTTATTCCTCATTGGATACTATGGTAATCTTTTATCACAAGATAATTGTGATATCATTGTTATATGCAAATAGAACAAGCCTTACACCAATATTTGAAAGCAAACAACTACCCTATTGCACAATTCGCACGAGATATCGGCATTGCCCGGTCCCATCTGTACAAGATACTGCATGGTACCCACAGTCCTACACTGCATACGGTGGAACGGATGAGTACGGCGCTTGACATGACCCTCGCCGAATTCATTGCCATGATTGAATCGCCGGTTGCGGTGGATGCGGTGATTACCCAGGTCCCGGAGTCGAACCGCAAGGAACACTAACCGTTGCGCTTCTGCGCATAGAACAACTCTTCGGTAGCCAAAGCCATTTTTGTCACCGAGAATTCGCTCCCATGCGGATAGATATAGTAGGTGTCCTCCAAGGTCGACAGATCGATGCAATCACCCCTACCGAAATAGTCATACTCGATATGGCAGGAATACATGGATGCGACCGGTTTTTCCAACCGGAACGGTTCCCCATCGAACACTCCATCCAATACAAAGCCATCCATCGAATGCGAAAGTGCAGCGGTCCCGAGCCTGATGTACCGTTTTGCGTTGGGCAGCGCGTCCACAGTGGCTTCAACTTGAAGCCGATAGGTTCCGCTCTCCACTTCGGCGCGTACATTGCCGCGCTCGAACTCGTACCAATCGGGAATATGGGTGAATTCCGTATGCAACGTCTGCTCGTCATCCGCTTTCTGGACCGCCCGCAATTCACCGAGCTCCGTCATTTCCCAACTCTTGCTGCACGCTGTGCATGAGATGTGGGCACCATGGCTGGTCATGCGGTATTCGGTGAGGCAATGGGGACATTGGTAGAGGACCTTGTGCAGTCCCTCGGCCCGTTTCGGATAGTCTATGACGATCCCCTGATCCTTCTGCCACGCATACTCGTCGTAGGAGAACGCTTCTCCTATCCGTTCGTTGATCTCGGCTACCGTGCTGCCCTTCAAGTCCTCGACGGTCAAGATTTGTGTCAGGTCGGCAGCCAGCCGATTCCCCCGCTCGGTAAGATTCCAGCAGGGACTGTTCAGGTAGTTCCCATGCATGTTCAGCATTACCACGGGAACTCCCAGCAGTTTGACCATCTTGCCCAATGAATCGGGAAGTACCGCGTTGGTACCAATCAAGGAATAGCGGGCTTCGGGATACAAGGCCAGGATATCGCCCTGCTTTACAATGACATGTCTGATCTGGCGGATGAGTTGGATATCATTGGTGAATTTCCGCTTGCAAATGCCTCCGGCTTGTCGCAACAGCCATTCACGACCAATAAACCCATCGATTGCCACCACATAGTTGGCACGATGGGGGAAGATCGCAGCGGTGGTGACCTTGAAATCCATGAATGCGTGATGGGTACACAACAGCAGATAGGGAGGTTTCAGACCATCCATGTTCCTTTTTGTGACTGCCAACCGATGTTTCCAGACTGCCGGATAACTCAGAATCCAAGTCAAAGGACGTAGATATCCACGTTGCCTGACAGGCTTGCGCACCATATCGAATCGGACCGCTGCCCGTAATTTCTCTATTCCAGTCATGTCCGGATCCCCCCGCACCCAAGGCTTTGGGTATGTGTGACAGTACCATTACGATTTGCCATTTGCAACATTTTCCGCATACCTATTGACCAATGTTTGGAAAATCTATATATTAAGACAAGAACAGTGGCAAGGTCTGGTGACTATACAAGGGTTCGATTCCCATGCTGGCTTGAACCGGTACGATAATCTTTATGGTTTTCGTGGTAAAAAGGTGCTGATTCGGATTGTGGATACTAGGTGATTGCAAGTTTATTCCAGTGATTTTGTCCCATACTGGAAACTGCAAGTTGAACCGAAAACGCAATACCGAACGCACCTTTTTCGTTTTTATTGACATCTCCCCCTGTACAGCTGTAGGCTATCTGTCATGCACACAAGAACAATCGGCGCTTCCCAAGTACTGCTTGCGGGCGTCTTCTGGGGAACATACGGAACCTTCGCGTCCTTTCTCCCCGAGTCCATCTCCCCACTTGCCGTCGGGGCCATCAAGCTCGCGATTGGAGCTATCGGGCTCGCGGTAATCCTCATGGTATCCCATAGGGGCCGGATCATTTCCAAAGGTACACGATTCCCTATTCCGACTCTCCTTTCCTGCGCTGTTGCCCTGGCAATCGCACAAACCTCGATATACATGGGAGTACGTAATGCGGGAGTTACGATCGCCACCATGATATTCATCGGCACTCCCCCACTGTTCAGCGGTTTGTTCGCACAATTCGTGCGGAAGGAACGCCAAAGCCTCTCCTGGCTCGTCTCTTCGATCATCATCGCCCTGGGGTGTTTTTTCATGGCGATTTCCGGCGATACCACAGCAGATGGAAACCGATTGCTGATCGGTAGCCTTTTCGCGGCGACCGCAGGTGCCACATGGACCTTCGTCGGTACCAATCTGCGTTCCATGCAAAAGCATGCGACACCGTTGGAGTCTTCGTTTGTTGTCATGGGCGCCGCCTCACTGGTACTCATGCCGATTGTCGCATTCCAGGGAATCGCATGGATCGCCGAACCTGGTGTGTTCTCCCTAGCCCTTGCCCTGGGATTCGTCTCGACGGCAATCCCCTATTGGCTGTTCACCACCGGAGCCCGCCGCATTCCGGCATCCCATGCATTTCTCTATGGACTGACCGAACCGATCACCGCATCCTTTCTCGGGCTGGTGGTATTGGGCGAACGGCTCGCCTCTATCGGAGCAGTCGGGTATGTCCTTGTCATCATCGGATTGGTGTTGTTTTCCTTATGGGAATTCAGATCAGCCTGGATATTGGAGAGGAGCCTGCGGGGACCGCTGGCATAGCGAACTGTGGTTCGGCGGCTATTCCTTGGCGGCCAGCTCTTCCCACCTCAGCAGATTCTTCTCAAGCAACGCCTGTTTTGCCGCATATGCCTGGGTCCTCTGGGCCAAGGTGGTAGGATCCACATCACGGGAAGCGAAGCTTGCCTCGAGTGCGGCGATTTCTCCCTCGATCACATCGATCTGGGACACCAGAAGTTCCAGTTCCTTGCGTTCCTTGAACGTCAAGCCAGTCTTCTTCTCCCGTTGGGAAGGACGGCTCTTCTTCTCTTCCACTTCACGGACAATCGTCTTCTCCTCCTCGACCAGAGCAAGTTGGTAATCGCTGAAGGAACCGGCGAACTCCTCGATACATCCGTCTTGGCTGAAAACAAACAACGTATCGGCAATGCGGTCGAGAAAGGCACGGTCGTGTGAAACCACCAGTGCGCAACCGGCGAAATCGAGGAGATACTCCTCGAGACGACGTATGGTATCGATATCCAGGTCGTTCGTCGGTTCGTCGAGCAGGAGGAAGTTGGGAGCTTGCATGAGCACCCCGACAAGATGCAGCCGCCGGCGTTCGCCACCGCTGAGCAATCCGATCGAAATCCTATGGAATGAGACGGGAAACCCGAACAGTTCCAGAAAACGGGCGGCACTCAAGGTCTGCCCCGGTGCGACGGTCACCTCCTCGGCTATTTCCGAGATGTGTTCAAGTACCGTCATACCAAGGTCCATCGGTGTATCGAGCTGGTCGTAATACCCGAAAGCCGTGTTCAAGCCGACATCGACAATTCCTTGGTCGGGCTCGATCCTGCCCGCGATCATTTCCAAGAGGGTGGTCTTGCCAGAACCATTTGGACCGATCAATCCGATACGTTCACCCTTGGAGAAACTATGGGTGAATGGAAGAACGACCGGAGTATCCCCGTAGGTCTTTCCGATATTCTCCAATTCGAGGATCTTCTTGCCCATACGGCGGTGCAACGATGTGAAGCCGGCCATCTGTGGTTGTTCGGTGGTCAACGAATCCTGCATGATCCCGATACGGTTCTTTCGTCCGGAATCCTTTCCGGTCCTGGCTTTGGGGCCACGCGAGAGCCATTCCAACTCCCTGCGCAAGACAGTCTTGAGCCGATCCTGTTCCGCCTGCAGACTTGACAGGCGCTCTTCACGGCGTTGCAGGAACTGGGTATAGGCACCGGGATGCTGGTAGACATACCCACGGTCGAATTCCATGATACCGGTACATACATGGTCCAATAGGTATCGGTCATGGGTAACCAGGACGACGGAAATCGCTGGAGATGCCAAATAGCGCTCCAGCCATTGGATAGTGGGAATATCGAGATGGTTCGTGGGTTCATCCAGCAGCAACAGGTCGGCATCCACCGCGAGCACCCTGGCTATGGCGACCTTCTTGAGCATTCCTCCGGACAGGACTTCCATGGGAGTATCGAGAGAGGGGCCTTGCAACTCTCCCAGAAACGAGGCGAAACGGGTCTGCACATCCCATGCATGCGTATGCTCGATCTGCTCCATGACCTGGTGCAACCGGTTCCCGCTCGCTTTGGTATGCGCCTTGCCTTCCTCCACGAGGGTATGGTAGGTGCGCAACAGGTGTATGGACGGATGATCGCCATCGAGGAGAAAGTCCTCCACCTTCTGCCCGCTTTGGAAGCGGGGTTGTTGTTCCAGTACCGAGATCGACAACTCGCGGGCTTTGGCGACGGTGCCGGAATCGGTGGATGTGCTTCCATCGAGCACCCGAAGAAAGGTGCTCTTGCCACATCCGTTCGGACCGACCAGTCCAATCTTCTCGCCACGTTGCATACCAAACGTGACATCTTGGAACAAGGGCTCGTCCTTAACTGTTTTTGAGATATTTTCTACCGAGAGAATGACCATGGCCCAACAGTAGCCTGATTCAACGTCCTATGGCAAGCTGTCGCGGACCACTAGTCGGTATTGGGAAACCGTTCCTCGCGGTCTTCCAGCACTTCCTCTTCGGGAACATGTGCCGGTTGCCGATTTGTCCGATTCGTATGTTTCTTGTGACCCGCAAGCACTTCCCCGAGATCCCAATCGGGATCACGTTCGTAATCGGGTCTTCTGATCGTGTCTCGAATTCCTCGCTTCATTACCCACTCCTTCGTGCCTTCCACGACACTACATAAAGTCGATAGCGGCTTATAGAACCGTCTCGTACGGCCAGTCTACAATTCCTCCGAAGTCATATACATTCACATACCCCAACGCCGCAAGCTTGCGTGCAGCCTGTGCGCTCCTATTGCCACTGCGGCAATAGACGAGGATCACATCGTCCAATTCGGGCAGTTGCTCGGGTTTTTGGGTCGTACCTATGGTCTCATTCGGAATCAGGATCGCCCCGGCAATGTGTCCCTGGGCATATTCCGCCTCGGTACGCACATCCACTATAACGAGCGGATCGCCCGAATCCATCATCTCCTTCGCCAATTGAGGAGAAATCTTCCTGTATTGTGCTGTAATGGCAGTTGCCACATCAACTCCTTCCTGTCTCGATGAGGACGTAGAGTTGCCTTTGCAGGAGATGGCTCCCAACACCAGACCCAGTACCAGTACCACTGTCGCTAGTTTTACAAAATGCATCCGTATCTCCTCGTATGCACAATATGCAAAAAGGATTGCCCGACGTCAAGCTTAAGCTGCCGTCGACCGCTCCGATTCATACGAAAACCACCCGAACAGCTCCCAAGAAAAAAAATAAACCGTACTATTGACAATTGTACTAATACACTAGTACAATCCACCCAGAAGGGTTGATATGACAAAGGATGCGGACCAGATACCAATCACATTCACTCTCGATTCCAAGAGCGGAATCCCCTACTACAAGCAAATCATCCTGCAAGTGGAAATGGCGATTGCCGACGGCCGCCTTTCCAAAGGAGCACGGCTACCGACTGTGCGCAGCCTTGCCGTCGACCTCAGCATCAACCCGAACACCGTTGCCCGCGCCTACAATGAAATGGAAATCAGGGACATCGTGGTGACACAACAGGGCTCGGGAACATTCATAAGCGAGAAACAGATCACCATCGATGCAATTGAACGTGAGCGGATCCTCACCGAGATCACCCGCTCATTTATCACGAAAGCGGCTTCCTATGGGTTCACACTCGAAGAACTGTTGGACCACATCCGAGACCTGGGAAGCGATATCGCACCAAAGGGAGACCTATCATGAACCTATTCACCCGAAAATTCGAGCGCATCAAGAACTTGCAACAGTTCACGTTGAAACGCGACTTCGCCTTTGGCGCCGTATCATTTTTCATTCTAGCACTCTTCATTGGCGGTGGCATCTGGCTCCAGATGACCCTTTTTCCCTGGATTCCCTTCGATCCGGTGATCACGTTGGCGGTGATCATCCTCGTGGCGGGTCTCCTGGTATCCCTTTTGCCCATGTGGGCAACCATCATCCAATTCTGTGTGATCCTCTGGCTGATCATCCTGGGACATCTGGGCAATGCCCTCTACCCGTTGGGTTTGGCAGGTACCGCCGGTCTGTTGGTCGCATCATCGGTCCAACTGATCCTGCACTGGGACAAGGTGGTGGTATTGCGCATGGGACGATTCAGGAAGGTGCATGGACCGGGATTGCTGTTCCTCGTGCCCCTGGTGGACCGGATCGCCGAATTCGTCGATACCCGCATACGGGCAACAGATTTCAGCGCCGAGAAGACCTTGACCCGCGATACGGTTCCCGTGCATGTCGACGCGCTCGCCTTCTGGATGATCTGGGATGCCAAGCATGCGATCCTTGAAGTGGAGAACTATATCGAAGCGGTCATCCTTTCAGCCCAGACCGCCCTTCGCGATGCGATCGGAAAACACGACCTCTCCTCCCTCCTCTCCGAACGTGAGGAGCTGGGCAAGGAAATCCAACTTGCCCTCGATGCCAAGACAAATCCGTGGGGAGTCACCATCCTTTCGATCGAGATCACCGACATCATCATTCCGAAGGAACTGGAGGATGCCTTGAGCAAGCAGGCACAGGCCCAACGGGAAAAGCAATCCCGGGTGATCCTGGCGACCGCGGAGGTCGAGATAGCCAAGCAGTTCGAGGAAGCTGCCGTCATGTACTCGGATAATCCCACAGCCTTGCAACTGCGGGCGATGAACATGGTGTACGAGGGAATCCGGCAGAACAACTCCATGATGCTCATGCCGGCATCGATACTGGACAACATGAACCTGGGAACAGTCCTAGGAAGTGCCGCCTTGCAGAAATTGCAGACACCGGCACCCGCCAAACCGGTTGCCACCGAAGAGCCGGAAGCGGATCGTCGTTAGGAGTTGGGAATGAAGTTCCTCGTTGTACTGGCATGCAAGAACCTCACTCGCTACAAACGAAGGACAATAATCACCGCGGTTACCATTGCGATCGGCCTGATGCTGTTCATCCTGATCGATTCGATCCTCATAGGCGTCGACAGGGAATCGGTACGCAACCTGAAGTGGTATGAAACTTCCTCGGTGCGGATCATGGCCACCGGCTATTGGGAGGACCGCTTGATGCTGCCGCTGGATGTATCGATCGACGACCCCTATACGAAAGTGCAGTTGTTGCGGGAACATGGATACGATGCGACGCCGCGGATCATGTTCGCCGCCGACCTTATCCTCTACAGCGAGGATTTTGGGGAAGATGGGAACCTCCCTGTCCAGGTGACCGCAGTGGACACCACGTTGGACAACACCGTATTCCGGTTTGAAGACACCTTGCTGGAGGGACGCTTCGCTGAAAGCGGCAAGAATGAACTGGTGATCGGATCGTGGATGGCAGAGGACCTGCAGGCGGAGGTCGGGTATTGGGTAACGCTGGTGACCCGCGGCAACGGGGGGTTCTTCGAAGCCATGGACATGCAGATCGTGGGAATCGTCAATTGTCCGAATCCGAATGTGAACCGTTCGCTGCTCATGGTACCGATCGATACGGTCGCCGATTACCTCGCCATGGAGAATCTGGCCACCGAGATTGACATCGCGCTGCCCGAATCGGCCGATACCGATGTCGAGGCCCAAGCGATAACACGCCTCATGGCCGAATCCGGCAAAGGCACGACGGTCATGACCTGGAAGGATTTGGCCGGAGACTACCTGGCCATGATGCAAGCCGAACGCGGCGGATCGTCGACCATGTTGTTCCTGGTGTTCCTGATTGCCGCGGTGGGAATTTCCAACACCATGCTCATGGTGATCAACGAACGGACCCGCGAATTGGGAATGATGCGGGCATTGGGAATGGACGACCGGAGCATCCACTGGCTGTTCATGCTGGAAGCCGGAGGAATCGGCTTGTTGGGCTCGTCGATCGGAGTGGCCCTGGGTATGCTGGCGAACATATATATCGTGCAGGAGGGGTTGGATTTCGGCTTCTTCATGCGGGAAATGGACATGGCCTATAGGGTGCAGAGCATTTTCCGCGGCGCATGGAGTTTGAGAAGTATTTTGACAACGTTCTTTTCGGGAATTTTCCTTTCCATGCTGGTTGCATGGATTCCGACCCGACGGGCCATAAGAATGGATATTCCATCATGTCTGAGACACCAATAGGAGGAGACAACATGATTCAGGTACAAAACGTTATCCGCAACTACAAGGCGGGTGAAACAGTCGTCAAGGCGCTCAAGGGAGTCTCCCTGGACATTGGGGATGGGGAATTCCTCTCCATCGCAGGACCCTCCGGCTCGGGTAAGACAACCTTGTTGAACCTCATCGGGTGTATCGATGCGCTCGACGGCGGGGAGATCACCATAGAGGGACAACCGGTCTCGGGTATGGACAAGAAGACCAAAACCGAGTTCCGTCGCAACAACCTGGGATTCATCTTCCAGACCTACAACCTCATTCCGGTACTGAGTGCCTACGAGAATGTATCGTTCGTGTTGTCTATCCTCAACATTCCGGAAAAGGAGATCGAGGAACGGACCATGCGCATCCTCAAGGAAGTCGGACTCGAGGGAATGGAGCACCGACGGCCAGACCGGCTCTCCGGTGGCCAGCAGCAACGCATCGCCATTGCCAGGGCCCTGGTGAAGAACCCCAAGATCGTCCTGGCCGATGAACCGACCGCGAACCTCGACTCCAAGACAGGCGAGGAGATCCTCAAGCTCATGAAGGAGATGAACCGGAAGTACCATACGACCTTCATCTTCTCCACCCACGACAGCATGGTCATGGATTATGCGGCTCGTCTGGTGTTGTTGCACGACGGGCAGATCGTCAGCGACGAAAGGAGGTAACCGTGAGATTCATCATCTCATTGGCTTTGAAGAACCTCACCCGTTACAAAAGGCGGACTATCATCACCGCGGTGGCGATAGCTGTCGGACTGATGATGTATATCGTGGTCGACTCGATCCTGTTGGGAGCCGAATTCGAATCGATGCGCAATTTGCGCTGGTATGAGACCGCATCGGCCCGCATCATGCATCCCGACTATTGGGAAGAACGGTTGATGCGTCCCTTGGACATATCGATCGATGACCCCAACACCATAGTCGATGCACTGCGGAAAGAAGGAATCGCGGCGGCACCCCGTACGATGTTCTCCGCGGACCTGATCCTCTACAGCGATGACTTCGGCGAGGATGGCAACATGCCGGTCCAGGTGACGGCGGTGGATCCCGAATTGGACAATACCGTATTCCGATTCGAGGACACCCTGATCGAAGGGCGCTTTGTCGAGAGCGGCACCAACGAATTGGTGATAGGCTCCTGGTTCGCCGAGGATATCGGGGCGAAGGTCGGCTACTGGGTCACCTTGGTGACCCGAGGCAACGGAGGCTTCTACGAAGCCATGGACATGCAGATAGTAGGAATCGTCAATTGCCCCAATCCGAACGTGAACAGGACCCTGTTGATGGTTCCGATCGACACGATAGGCGATTATCTGGCGATGGAAGGGGCGGCGACCGAGATAAACATCGCATTGCCGGAGAACGCGGAAATAGCGGAGGAAGTGGCACGGATCCAGCAGCTGATCGACCCGAGCGGCAACGACCTGCTGGTCGTCAGTTGGGACGACCTGGCCCGCGACTATGTGGCGCTTGCCGAAGCGAAACGCGGCGGCACGGGAATGATCCTCTTCTTGGTGTTCATCATAGCTGCGGTGGGCATATCCAATACCATGCTCATGGCGATCTATGAGCGGATCCGGGAATTGGGGATGATGCGGGCCCTCGGCATGAACGACCGCAGTATCCAGTTGGCATTCATGGTAGAGGCTGGAGGCATCGGGCTGATCGGTTCGACCATCGGGGTGCTGTTGGGAATCGCGATAAACTTCTACATGGTGAACGTTGGTATCGACTTCGGTCTGCTGATGCGCGACATGGACATGGGGTATCGTATCCAAAGCTCGTTCCGTGGAACCTGGAGTCCATCGACCATCATAACAGCCTTCTTCTTCGGATCGATCCTATCCATGCTTGTGGCTTGGATTCCGACCAGACGGGCGCTGAAGATGGATATTCCATCGTGTCTGAGACACCAGTAAAAGGAGCAGATCATGACGATGAAATTGATACATGTGGCATTCCGCAACATTTCGCGGAATAAACGGAGATCCCTGCTCTCGGGTATCGCTATCGCGGTGGCGTCCATGAGTATCGTATTCCTCTTTGCCATGGTGCAGGGGATGCGCGACGATATGGCCCAGAACCTGGCCACCTACTATACCGGGGAAGTGAGGATCCGCAATGCCCAATACGAAGAGTATGAGCGGTACAACCCGATCCACTTGACCGTCGATTGGCAGCGGATAGACCAAGCTCTCGCTCAGCGGTCCGATGTGACGGCCTATGTGCCGCGCATCACCTTCCCTTCCGCCTTCTACGTGAATGGAGGCAACCACCCGGCGGTTGGAATCGGAGCGGACTTTTCCCTCGAAGCCGGGTACAGCGATTTCGCATCATCGGTCAAGGAGGGACGGATCCCCGAAGCAGGCAAGAACGAGATGCTCATAGGCTCGGTCCTGGCCAGGGACTTGAAACTGGATATCGGGGACAAGGTGACGATCATCAGCTCCACAGCTGCCCGGGGCAACAACGCCATGACCCTTGAGATTGTCGGCTTAGCGGCATTTCCGGTCGCTTCGTTGAATTCGCAATTCTTCTGGGCACCGTTGGATCGCGTCCAGCACTTCCTGCGCATGGACAACGAGGTCCTCGAAGTATTGGTGATGGTCGAGGACGACGAACGGAAGGCTGCCGCTGCGATCAAGACGGATTTGGAGTCGGTTCTCGGCTCGACACTGGACATCCAAGCTTTCAACGATATCAGCATGATGTACAGTTTTATTGAGATCGCACAGTTCATCTACTACTTTATCGGCGTATTCTTCCTGCTGCTGGGCAGTACGGTGATCATCAACACCACCATGATGGTGATCTATGAACGGATGAGGGAGATCGGGACACTCGCCGCCTTGGGTATGCATGGAAAGGAATTGACCCGCCTGTTCTTCCTGGAAGGAGTGTTCATCAGTGCGATCGGTGCAGCGGTTGGCGTTTTGATCGGTGCCGGTATCACGGTATACCTCGGCAAATTCGGTTTGAATTTCACCGATGCGCTCAGCGGTATCGATATGGAGATTTCCAGCGTGCTGTACCCGAGGTTCAATATCTGGACAACGTTGATCGTGTATGTCTATTCGGTGGTCATTTCTGCGGCCGCAACGTTGATACCTTCACGAAAGGCATCCAGGATCGAACCGGTGGAGGCATTGCGCTATGTATAGGAGCAACAATATGAAGATTCGCATGATGGCGATCGTGGTGGTCGCATTGGTTTCGATTGCTACTGTCGGGGCTATGACGGCAGAGGATATCGTGAGGCAGATGGATGCCCTGGAGACGTTCGAAACCTCGTACGCCGAGGGCGAGATAGTCACGACCGACCGCTTCGGTGTAAAGACCAGCACCTTCCGGTCCTGGTCCCGCGGGGCATACGACTCGCTCATCGAATTCACCAGCGTCGCCGAGCGGGGGCAGAAGGTGTTGCGGACCGAGGGCGAACTGTACCTCTTCTACCCCGATGCCGAGGAGTTGATCCGTCTCCAGGGAGCGGCATTGCGTCAGTCGATGCTGGGCAGCGATATCTCGTACGAGGACATGACCGGTGAGAAGGATACGCTCTCCCAATACGAGGTCAAGTTGTTGGGCAACGAGCGTATAAGCGGTAGGGACTGCTTTGTCCTGGAATTTGCCGCGAAGACCAGGACGGTCGCCTACCCCATGCAGAAGGTTTGGGTCGATACCGGGACCTACATGGTGTGGAAGGGTGAGTTCTCGACCAAGGCCGGACGTTTGTTGAAAGAAATGGCTGTGTTGGAGACAATGACGGTCGATAACCGGACCCTGCCGAAAATCACGAAGATTTCGGATAAGATGAAGCGTGACTCTGCGACCGAGATGCGCCTGACCCATTTGGATATCGATGTCGATCTCGATCCGGTCATCTTCACATTGCAGAATCTTACCTGGTAACTGGAGGTTGTATGAAATTCCTACGTATCGCGACACCCGCACTACTGTTGGCCCTGTGTTCACTCTTTCCCCTATCGGCAGCTGCCGATACGGTGGTCGATCTGAATCTCTACCATGTGATGCAGGTACGTGATACGGGAAACGATGTCTCTTCGCTGTACACCATGGCTACAGAGGCGTCGGTTTCGTTCAAGTCCCCCAATGAGGGCAATGTACGGGGAGATGTAGCCCTCTCGATTGTCGATATGTACGAATCAAACAATTGGATTCCAGTTGTCCAAATCGACCGGGCATATCTGCGGGTACGCTTCCCCTCCTTCCGCCTCACAGCGGGAAAGACACGTGTCGGTTGGGGCGACGGCATGTTGTTCAACGCGGCCGATGTGTTGTTCGGCAGCACCGATACGGGCGTCAATCTGCAGGACCAGGAGTTGCGTACGTCGACCAAATGGCTCACCTCGGTGAATATCCCCTTGGGTGCGTTTTCGTTTGTCGAAGCTGTCGTGGTTCCCCCTGAAGATCTTACCGATGCGGATGTTGGCAAAACCACCCTGGGAGCCCGCTACTACACGACAGTGGGCAGCATGAAGGTCGAGACGGGGGCTGCATATCGAGCGGACCACACCAGTGGCAATCCGACCGGCCAAGTAGTGTCTCCCTACATCGCCTTGCAGGGAAATATGGGGGCGGACTGGTATGTGGCGACTTCAGCGAACCTGGCCTATCCCGAGGATATTGCCGAGGAGTTGAAGGATTCGTGGATGCTCAGCGCCGGGTTGTTCAACCTCGTGAATGTGGGGTGGCAGGGGACCCTCTCCTTCCGCCTGGAGACACTGGTGCGACCGTTCGGAGACTGGGAAGCCACAACCGGGCCTGTGAAGAACTATGGTTTGTATCTCTATCCGGAAATCTCCTATGCCCCGAGCGACACGTGGAACCTCAGCCTTCGCTCGATCGTGTCCCCCTTGGACATGAGCGCCGTGGTCATGGTTGGCGGTAGTTGGAACATACTGCAGGGCTTCAGCTTCAACGGTTATGTGACAGCGAATGCAGGAGAACCGGGTGATGCCTTCCCGTGGCAATCAGCCAGTCCACTGTCACCTTCGATGTCGGCGACAGTGGGAATGGCTTGGGTGTATTAAAAATTGATTTCAATTCCACCCAGCCCACCCAAGCTCCAAAAATGGGAAGAATTCTCCAGATATGCTGTATCAACTCCGTCTGGGAGTGTAAAACTTACATTATATTTTTTCCCAGTATCTCCAGAGTCGACAACAGAAGCAATTGGAATTGCATATTCGTCTGACAATACATAATATTTCAATTCAAGTTCTGCTTTCAAACCCTCGGCATCCAATCCCAATACACGCTTATCCATATCCAAAGTGAAACCTGAGTGGTCAATATTTGTGATAACCGCGTCATTCCTTACTTGCACACCATCTTGAGAATAGATATAACTGAACCCTCCTACAGTACTCTCATCACCCGTAGCCTTGATCGCAAGCAAATACCCCAAATCTTCCAATGTTGTAATGTAAGTCAATTCAGTTGCACCAATAATTGGAGACATTTCATACGATACAGGATTCATTCGATACCATTGATAACTTAATCCGGTATTGATTTCTGAATCATCACTTAGTGAAACTACAGAAAAGCTTGCATCGAGTCCTCTACCGACCCAAGGTGTCATTACACCCGAAATCTCAATACCTTCATTTAAGGACCATCCGGAAAAATGGGTTTCAATCGAGGATATCGGCATTACAATTGTATTTGAGACATACCCATCATACAGACCATTGGTTATTGCCAATCTATAGGAATAGGATCCATCTGGTGAAAACGCAAAATTATCTTGATTTACCGATGCAGTTTTCAGTGGGTCCCCATAGTACTCATAATCAATCCAAACACCATCTTTATAATGTTGCAAGGTGTATTCGGTCGCATCAATATCTGCTGGAGACAAGAAAGTCATATATATATCAGGGCTAGTTCCATCACCAATAAAATCGTTTGATCGGTCAGTACTTTCAGCTGTTAAGATGCCAATCGTATTTTCAGGAGCCGTAAAGGCTTCAAAAGGCCCAATAGTTTCGATATCAACTTCGTTTAGAATATCTGGGCATCCTACCATTCCAACCAGTACAGAAAGAATCAGGAGAAGTGCAAATACCTTTTTCATACCTATTCCCCTCAAAAAATATTGGCATGTTTAATGCCTGTATTATGTATAACACAGAACACTATGATTAATGACAATAATTTTGTCATATTGTTTGACATTTAAAGTGTTTTTATTATGTGGGAATTGTGACTTCTACCGGTTGAGCAGACCCATGAAACCCTTTTCATCGACAGCATGCGAGAAGAGGAAGCCCTGGTATGCCGAGACTCCCAAGTTCTTAAGGAATTCCAGTTGCTCGAACGACTCTATGCCTTCAACCAGGACGGGTATCGCCAATTCCTTGGCCATGCCGACCATGGCCTTGAGGATGACACCATCGTCGGTTTCGGGATAGTTCTTGATGAACGACCTGTCGATCTTCAGTGTATCCACATCCAACTCATGCAGGTAGCTGAGGGAGGAGAATCCCGTTCCGAAATCGTCGATAGCCACCTGGATTTGTTCATTGTGCAACTCTTCGAGCACCGAGTTCGCTGCCTCCAGGTCGGTCAGCAAGGTCCGTTCGGTCAATTCTATCACCAAACGATTGTGGTCCACTCCATAGGACTTCAAGGTACGCACCATGTGGGGGACCAAGTCCACATCTTGCAACTCTGTCGGACACAGGTTCATGGATATCCCGATTTGGGAGAAACTCTTCTCCTGCAACTCATGCAGGAACCGTACCACCTGTTCAACCACATACTTCCCCAGACTCCGTTCCAAATGGTTCTGCTCGACGATCGGAATGAACTCTGCGGGAGAAATGGCTCCCAAAGTCGGATGGTTCCAGCGGATTAACGCCTCCGCACCACGGATCATATTGGTCGAGACATCCACAACCGGTTGGAAATTCACTTGGAGCTGTTGCCTTGCCAACGCTCCGGGAAAGGCCTGCAGAATCGCATAGTAGCGCAATAAATGCTCATCGACAGTCTTGTCATACACCAACGCTCCGTTTCGTTCGAAGTGGTCCTGCGCGGCGAGTGCCATCCGACACTGGCGGAGCATGACCGCAGAATCGGGACAGAATGGGGAAGCTGCGGAAACACCGCTGCGAATCCGTATCACTTGCTTCTTATCACGCAACCCGAACGGTTCGTCGAACACTTTCTGGATCATCGCAATTTCCTTCGGGTCGGAGTGATCGGAGACATGCATGGCAAGAAGGAACGTATCGGGAGAATACTGGATCATCAGATCGTCTTTCTGCAATGCCTGTGCGATGCGTTCGCGTATCTGGGCCCCCAATACATAATGCTCGTCAAGTGAATATTGCGCTTCGATCAAATCGATGTTCAGTAATTTCAAATAGACCACTACGAACTCGGTGTCGCCATTTTTCTTCGTTTCCAACAATTTCAACGGATATACATCCATCTCGTTTGTCGACTGGTTCTGTGCAAGCACCATCTTTTCAAAGGATTCCCTGGAAAGGTTCCTGGGATTCGAATAGAGCCCGACAGTGTGGACGACATGACCTTGGTTGTTCGAAATACTGCTCACACTCAAATGGGTCAATGCATAGTGCCGTTTGCCAACTACCCAAAGGAACCCTTGCCAAGATTCGATCGTCTGGTTTTGGATAGATGCGAATCGCATGACCTTGGCAGAATCGAATTCCTCACCAGACAAGGATCGGATATCATGCATCCCCGAAAGAATCTCATCGTTCGAGAAACCAGTCATGGATTCGAAGGTCCGGTTGCAATAGGTTACCTGCATCATGGTATCTGTGATAACCACTCCGTCATGCGATTGGTCGGAGACGAGATTGCTTACCGCCAGCAGTTCCCGATCGTTCCGCCTGAAATAGGCCAGCAGGTTTATGAATCCACCCAGCACCAGGATCAAGACAGCCAATACCCACCGAAGTGGACGATTGCGCAAGAGGAACGAATCCTCGAGTACCGTAATATCGTCGTCGGTGAATGACATGACTCCGACCAGGAAATGTGGATGCGTCTCATAGAATGCACTGGTATCAGCAAACGGATCGAACGAATGAAAGTGGTAATTCATCCCGTTCAGCGTAGCCTCTCCAATTTTTTCACGAACAATCTGATTCCACAACTCGGAATTTTGCTTAATCAACGTATCTTGCTGAGGATCATAGGAAAACATGTGGGAATCACCGGTACGCATGATCCAGTTGCCACGATCATCGACCAGGCCATACCGAATTTCACTCGGGTGGTCAATCAAAAAACGCTCGATCATTGAAAGGATATGGTTTCCATCCACCAGCATGCTTATTGTGGCGGTGACTTCCCCATCCGTATATACGGGTATTGAAGTTCCAATGACCGGAACCTTCGTTCCACCATTTGCCAGTGGCATTACATACGTCAATGGGGAGAAGTAGAATCCCTGCTCTGGAGCGTCGACAACCTTGGACACCATCTCATACCAAATTCCTGGATATGGAACTGTTCCGTGAACATTCGATCGTATATCGCCAAAGGCCGTGAGACCGAAGATTGGTTCTCCCGAGTCGGCTCCAAGCAACAATCCATTGATATAGGGGCGATTATCGGACATCCGGCCGAAAAAGGATTGTACTTCACCGCGGTTCTCTTCCGATGGATCGGCGAGAAAATTGGTCATTTCGTTTGAATTGCGAATCAGGTACAGTGTCGAATAGTATTCTTCGAATACATTGTTGATCATGTATTCCATGAGCTTGAGGTGCCCCGTATGTTCCGAGATCACCTTTTCACGGGCGTTCTGTTGTTCGAGCGTGACCAACTCGGCATACATGTAGAGGAAAAGAACCGCTACAGGTATTATGACTATGAACCGTTTGGTAATATTCCAAATCAATCGCTTCATTATCAACCTATTCTACAGCATCTGACTTCCATCTACAATCATTGTTTCCCTTCACCTTTTGTATTTGCCACCAGCCGAAAAAAGGCAAACAGAATAACCGCCCACAGGAGTACGATGACAGCCATTCCGACATAACGGTATATCATGGGCACAGCCACTCCGTTTTCGGTTTGGGCCTTGCATTCCTCCCAGACGGGTTTCGGAATAATCTTCACCGCAATCGCAATTCCCAACGGAATCAGTATCAAATCGTCGAGCATGCCAAGGATCGGAATGAAATCCGGTATGAGGTCGATCGGACTCATCGCGTAGGAAATGACAAGAATCAGCCACACTTTCGTATACCATGGTGTCTTCGGATGGGCATAGGCAATCAACACGGTATCAACCTGTTTCTTGAGCTGGTTCGCCTTGAGTCGCAATGTCTTCAACATGGGTCCCAGTATGGAGTAGTGGCTCGTTCTCGTCCAGTATCCACAATTGAAATCCAACAGGTCCCCATGATACAATGGATATACCCGGATTGGTAAAAGGATTCGACACAATGCATCCAGCCCTCCTCTTCGCTGCCTTTTTCTTTTTTGCAGTCGCATACAACCTGCTTGGCCCATTGGCGACCAATATCATGGCTTCGACCGGATTGAGTCTGACAGACTCGGGTATGTTGGTCAGCTCGCAACAACTGGGCGCGATCATCTCCATGATCCTCTCACTATTGGTCATGAAACGATTTCGCCAGAGTACTGTTGCCCGGATCGGTTATACCGCAATGGCCATCGCGCTCGGATCGATCGCAATCTCAAGTGGAAGCCTCCTGCTATTCCTCTTCTATTTGGTCATAGGATTCGGTTCATTTCTGATAGACAGTGGCTCCAACGCCGCACTCGCAAGCGATTATTATGAAAAACGTTCGTTGTATGTACCCTTGCTGCATTTCTGCTATAGCGCCGGGGCGATCGCAACCGGATATCTGATCCTTCCCTTCAAGGGACCTTCTTGGCGTTGGGCATATGGGCTGGTCGGTATCGTATTGGCTGTAATCGTGATATTGAGCCTGCTGAGCCAGCGGTCGCGGGACAACAAGAAGAAGTCCGAACGCTTGGAACAGGGTAATCAAGCGACTCCTGAAGTTCAGGTGGGTCCTATCGGTGCTCTGCTGAAGGATAAGGCCTTCATCCTGTATACGTTGGTGATCATGTTCTATATGGGAAGCCAGATCGTGTGCTCGGCTTGGATTCCGGTCTATGTCGAGACCGAACTTGCACAGCCCGCCGCCATCACGGCTACGTCCCTCACCGTGTTCTGGATCGGCACCGCTATTTCCCGGTTGATAATTGGGCCGGTGATGAACAAGGGTGGAAAACCTTTCCTGCTCTCGATAATCGGCATGTTTCTGGCAGGCCTTTCCCTGATGGGGGCGACTATGACAACCAACATCGTGTTGGTGCTTGTGTTTGTCGCACTTTGCGGATTCTTCGCCGGTTCCACCATCCCCATGTACATCGTCGTGACCTCGACGTGGTTCCCACAGAACACCGCATTCATCTCATTGTCCTATATCGTGGCGGGAACAGTCGGACGGATGGTATTCCCGTGGTTGGTCACCGAAATAGCTTCGGTAACCAACCTGGGGTATGCCCTATTGGTAAGCAGCCTCATGCTGTTCATCTCCACCATACTCATCTTCATGGTGCAACGGCTCAGCCGAAACCGTATCTCCTTCTAGTTAGAGGACCTGCCGTTCCGTGCGTTCCAACTCTATTTCCTGCGACTCCTTCGCATACCATCGTGGATTCTTGAAGTGGATGAAGCAATCGCTTCCTTCGGGGAAAACATTGGCATGCGAGGTGTGTATCCGAATCGATTGCTTACCGATCTTGATGTGGTACTCGATGCAGAAGGTCATGTAGAGCCGCTTTTCGATCTTCGCAGGGTATCCTCCCTCCGCATCCATCGAAATATCGATCTCATTCGGTCGTGAGGCAAGCAATCCATCCCCATCGGCGACACCTACGGGCAACTTGAAAGGAATCGGCATGTCGGCTCCCCCTTTCGGAAAGACATTGCCCTTCACCGCCTCCACCTTCAGGAAATTCGACAATCCGAGGAACCCATACACGAATTTGTTCGTTGGATTCTGGTACAGTTCGTCCGGTGCACCTACTTGGACAATCTTGCCCAAGTCCATGACCAGCATCCTGTCGGAGAGTGCCATGGCCTCCGACTGGTCATGCGTCACGAAGATGATGGTAAAATTGAATTTTTTCTGCAATGCCTTGATTTCGAACCGCATGGATTCACGCAGCTTGGGGTCGAGATTCGACAATGGCTCATCCAATAACATCACCCGGGGATTGGTCACAATCGATCGCGCAAGGGCGATGCGTTGCTGTTGTCCTCCGGACAGGTCGGAAGGATAGACCCGTTCCGAGCTGAGCAGATCGGTATGGGAAAGGGCTGAGAGCACGCGTTCCCGGATCTCGTGTTTCGGCAGTTTCATCACCCGCAGGGGAAAAGCCACATTCTCGAACACATTCAGGTGCGGCCATACGGCAAACGATTGGAATACCATGCCCAGCCCCCGTTCCTCGGGAGGAACGTACAGGTTCTTCGATTTGATGGAAACAGGCTTGTCCCCCAACCAGATTTCCCCTTCCGAAAGGTCTTCGAATCCGGCGATCATCCGCAAGGTCGTGGTCTTTCCACATCCGGAAGGTCCCAGGAAGGAGAAGCATTCCCCCTCCTTGATCGTCAGATTGAAATTGTCAACCGCGACAACCCGGTGTCCCCCACGGGTCATGAATTCCTTTGTTACGTTTTTCAGTGTTATCTGGCTCATTTACAACCCCTTTCGTTCTTTCGTGATAAATCGAAGGGCGAGGTTCCCCGCTACGATAATCCCAATCGCCACAGTCGCCAAAGCCGACGCTTGGACGGTATTGCCCTCGGAATTGATTGCATAGATCGCAACTCCCAAAGTCCGGGTGAACGGTCCATACAACAATACGGAAGTAGTCAGTTCCCGCATGGCCGGAAGGAATATCAGGAAGAACCCGGCGACCATACCCGGCCGTATCAACGGGAGGGTGATATCGCGCAAGGACTCCAAGTGTGTCGCACCACAGGAACGCGCCGCCTCTTCCAGGGAATAGTGGACCTGCTCCAACGAAGCCGAGGCCGATTTCATCGCAAAAGAAACATACCGGGCAATATAGGCGATCAGAATAATCCAGATGGTATTGTACAGGTTGACGCCGAAGGCACCGCTCCAGACCAGAATAACACCGATGGCCAATACGATACCGGGAATCGAGTACGGCAACAACGAGAGAATCTCCAAGAACCCCTTGCCCTTGGGTTTCACCTTGATGACCACATACGCGATCATCACACCGAGGAACATGGTGATGATACCGGAGGAAACCGACAGGAACAGGCTGTTCACTATCGAATCCTGAACCATCTTCGATTGTCCAAGGATGTACTGGTAATTGCGCATCGTGAGATTTTCCAACTTCAACGGCAAGCCGTAGGCTTTGAGGAAACCGACGATGAAGATCATGAACAACGGCACTACCACGATGACAAACAGCGAGACCAGGCTGATCGAGAGCATTGGAATCTTCGCTCCACGAAGCTTGATCAACATGGGACGCATACTCTTTCCCTTGATGATATCGTAGTGCCCAGTCTTGAGCACCAATCGCTGCAGATACAATGCCGCGACCACGACAACCACCAGTAGAATTGAAAGCGATGCCCCTTCCCGGATTCCCTGGAAACTTCCCGCGGACCGGTTTATCAACTGGTATATCTTGGTCGGCAAGGTGAAGATGTTGTTGGAAAATCCCAGGATAGCCGGGACGCCGAAGTGGGACAACGACGATATCAGGATCAGCATGGCTCCTGCCGCAATCGCCGGCAAGACCAGCGGAAGTGTGATCTTCCGAATGACGTACCATTGGCCGGCCCCTGCAATCCGTGCCGATTCCTCAAGCGTAGGATCCATCCGTTCCAGTGCACTAACCACCTGCAGGAATACGAACGGGAAATAGTAACAGGTTTCCACGAACACGATTCCACCGATGGTGTTTATGTTCAACAATGGGGATGTTCCGCCGGTAATCTGCATGAACAGCTTGTTCACGTAGCCCGACCGTGGTGCCAACATAAGGCTCCATGCCATGGCACCAAAGAACGGAGGGAACATGTAGGGGATAGTGAAGAGGGCTTTCATGACGCCCTTGAGGGGAATGTCGCTCCGGCCGATCAACCATGCATAGAACAGTCCCAACAAGGTTCCGAACACAGTCACCATGAATGCGATCCTTACGGTATTGATGATCGCCGAGAGGTTTTCCGGGGCCAGGACCACTTGGGTAAACAAACGCCAATCGAGCTGGGTTCCCTTGAAGAAGGTCCGGATCACAATCATGAGGATAGGAAATAGGACTGTTACGATCAGGATGACAAGCGACAGGATGAATAATCCTTGGTCAAGTCCGAAGCGTCGGTCTCCCATAGAGGATTTCCTCTGGAACATATGTGTCAAAAAATATTTCATACTCGTACTCCACTGTATCGGTTGTCAAATGACAAACCGGGAATCGTGTGCATCAGCCTCATACAACGAGGGGCTGAGAAACTCCACCGCCCTGACAGAACCTTCTTCCGGGACGCCCCGGCGAAAAGCCTCCAGGGAATCTTCCTGGACCCGGATTTCATGTCCACCGATATCGACGATATAGTCGAACTGGTTGCCTAGGTAGGTGACCCGTTGGACAACACCCCTAACTACCCCGACATCCGTTTCGGTTAGAGGGGAAAGCCTGATATCCATGGGCCGGGAAGCCAACAGCAAGTTCGAACCAAAGGATTTCGGGATATCGAAGAACGTATTGCCGATTGTCTGGGGTTCTGTTTTCGAGACTAGTCGGATTTGTTCTCGGTCCCTCACCAGCGGCAGGAAGTTGGAGACCCCGAGGAATGTGTACACATCGCGGTCTGTCGGATGGGTCCATATCTCTTCGGGAGTTCCCAACTGGCGAATTTTTCCAACCTTATCCATGATCACCATCCTGTCCGATATGGTCATTGCGGTTTCCTGGTCATGGGTAATGTAGATGACCGTCACACCTATGGTCTTCTGGAGATTGCGGATCTCATAGGCCATTTCTTCCCTCAGGGTGGCGTCCAGGTTTGTTATCGGCTCATCCAACACGATCAGTTCCGCGGAAGAGACCAGTGCTCTCGCCAATGCAACCCGTTGTTGCTGTCCACCTGACAACTGGGATGGCAGACGGTCGGCAAAATCGCTCATCTTGACTTGCGCCAAGGCTGCGTAAGCCCGTTCCTTCGCCTCTACCTTGTTTACCTTTCGCTTCTTGAGCGGGTAGATGATGTTCTCTATGACGGTGAGGTGTGGCCATACCGCATAATCTTGGAACACCACACCGATTCTCCGATTCTCCGGGGCGACCATGATCCGTTTCGCTGGAGAGGAAACGATTGTATCCGTGATGGAAATCTCTCCATGCGCGATCTTGATGAATCCACAGAGTGCCCGCATGAGGGTCGTCTTGCCGCAACTCGAAGGACCGACGATAGCCAGGTTCTCACCTTTCTCAACCTCTAGCGACAACCCTTCGATTACGACATTCTTCCCATATTGAACGGTGACGTCTTTCATTGCGACAATCGCCATACGTATGCCTCCTAATGAGTTTTGGTCGCGGCCCCAAGGCAAGCTTGGAACCGCACTTTGATAAGATGGTCGGGGTACTCTTTACTCCCAAATGGAGCAAGTGCAGGGAGCGTCTGGTGCAATACCCCGCCCTTTAAGGCCGGCAAGAGGCGAATCCTTCTGGATCCGGCTCCTGCCCGGGGTATCGCTACCTTTTATTTGAAGATCGAGTCGAACTTCTCGAGCATGCTCAATTTGTCACGGACCAATACGATAGGATCCACCGGAAGCATCTTTGCCTCGGCGACGTTCACATCGATCGCATTCTCAAGCTTCATATTCGGATTGATCGGCATGGTGTACTCTTCGAGCAGAACGGATTGTCCGTCTTCGCTGATGATATAGTCGTACAGCATCTTTGCTGCTTCGACATTCTTGGTGTTCTTGATGATCGCAATCGGACTTTCGATAATGGGAATGTCATTGTCGGGGTACACGAAACCTATCGTCGCACCCTGTGCCATGACCGTGCGGGCGATGTAGTCGACTCCAATCGAAACCTTGTACTCTCCGGCCGCAGCCTTGTTCACAACGCCACTCGAACCATTCTCGAGCTTGACACCATTGGCTTTGAGCTTTTCAAAGTAGGACCATCCATAACGAGGGTTCTGGACCAAGCCGGCTACGGTAAACAGTGTCGTTCCGCTGGTCGTGGGATCGGTCATCGCGACATAATCCTTGAACTCGGGCTTCAGCAGATCTTCCCAAGTCTTGGGAATCGAGTTGCCTTTCACCAGATTCGTGTTGTATACGAACCCCAGCATGATCAAGCGTGCCGACATGTACAAGCGGTCCGGATCCTTGAACTTGTCGGGAATAGATGCGGCAGCTGGAGAATCGTACGGCATGAGCAAGCCCTGTTCCTTGAAATCGATGTAGTTGGTGGGATCGCCGACCCAGATGATGTCGGCTGAAATTCCACCGGCTTGCTGTTCTGTCGCCAACTTGGTCATCACGTTACCGGTCCCGGCGGTGTAATAATCCATGGTGATGTTGGGATACTTTTTCATGAATCCCTCTTTGATCGCCGCCAACTGTGAATCCTTCAATGACGAATAGAGCATAACATTCTGCTTCGCCTCAACAGAGGATGCGGCCTCCGCTCCGCCACCGGCAAATACGAATCCGCTTGCCAGGACCAACAGCAGGGATACTACAATAAAAACCTTTCCATTCTTTTGCATAGGAACCTCCTTCCTTGTTTCGCATTGTCAGTATAGGAAGGTACAATCCGTCCCGAAACTGCAAATTCTCACTATCTTGACGATTGTTGAATTTTATAGTCGGGCACGCTTGCGAAATTCATTGGGTGTGAGCCCTCGTTGTTTCCGAAATACCGCATAGAAATAGTTCTCATTCGAAAACCCTACAGCCGAGGCGATATCTTTAACCGGGATATCACTTTGCCCCAACAATTCCGCAGCTTTTCCCATACGGATCCCCAGACAGTAATCGCTAACCGAAACCCCTTCGCAATCCTTGAAAACCTTCGAAACATAGGAGACTGAAAGATGCACCTTGTCTGCAAGAAATTGTAGGCAGAGATTGGGATTCGCATATTCGGTTTCCACCACTTGCTTGATCTGGTCGGCTATCGAGCGGTTCTTCTCAGCCTTGCAACGCTGCAATTCCTCTTCGAAACGATCGAACCAGTGGCGGAAGAAGTCATCCAAATCCGAACGGCGGACCAGGCTTTCCAAGGACAGTTCGAACTTCCCTATCGAAAGTTCATGGGAATCGATGAAGCAGCCGGTTTCCTGCATCTCCTTGACCAGCAACTGCAGGGAGATATAGAGCCGTTTCATACTAAACCTGAAATGGGTGAAGGAATATTTGGCGATTTCCTCAAAGAAACCAGTATACACATCGTAGGCCTCGATCGCCCTTCCCTGGTGCAGGAGATGCAGAAGATTTTTCTCCAATTCGGATGGATAGGCTCCAGTATTCAGCGATCGCTTCAATTCCTTCTCCTCCAGCTTGGTTCCTGTAGTGTACATGAAGGAAAAACGCAGTTCCTCCAGTACCAAGGAGGCTTGGTTTGCGAGTTGGAACGGGTGTTCGATCCGTCTGTTGAAAATAACCAGCTCCACTCCGTTGGCAATCGAACGATCGTACAACTCCTGCAACTGTTGGGCATTGCAATTCTGGGTGACTATCAGCATCCGTTCTCCCTCGAACGGGATTCCCATATGGACGGTCAGGAGACCGGATCCAATCTTTCCCAGCTCACCTTCGCCGAGTGGTTTCAGTCCAATCAGCTGCAAAGGAGAGTCGAGGGAAAACGGCAACTTGTATTCCTTGAACTGGTCAAGCATCAAATCCGGGTCGCCGATTTTTCCCAGAAGCATTTCACGTAGCACATCGGTCTGCAACAGCGTCCGGTATGATTCGGTAGTCTCCTCGAATGTTTCCGCTTGCGTCAGCATGCGGTCTATGCTGGAAGAGAGGAATCGCAGCTCACCTTCTTCGTAAAGGGCCTTCTTATCGCCGGCATTGACCCGGCTTACCATCTGGTGGATTGGCTTGTACAGTCTTCTGGAGATGAGGACGGCAAGAATCATCGCTACCGTTATACACGCCAAGACCAACAAAAGCGTGGTGATACGCATACTGATTATTCCACCCATGATCGTATCGTAGGGGTATATGCGCATGAGAAACAGCGGATCATCCACACTTTTCGAGTAGAAGACGAAAGCCTTCTCCTTGCCTTCTCCATGGAGGAAATAACCGGAGGGACTATTGCTTGCTATCATCTGCTTGAATATCGCATCCTCGGCAATATTCTTGAGAAACAGTGAGGAGTCGGTATGATACGCAATGGTTCCCGCTTCGTCGACAAACATGACTTGCGATTGCGATCCGTCCACATCCTTGAATATTTCCCGTAACCAATCCAACGTGATGTTCATGACCAAAGCCCCACCGATGCGGGGTTCGGTCTTCTGGATATCGTAAAAGACAAAGGAGTAGACCGGAATCATTCCCGAGTGGCTATCGGCATAGCGTGGGATCGGAGCCAACCTCAAATGGTCGGCGGATCCGGAGAACAGTTCGGTGACATCCGCATCCTTGAACTTTGCGACGGCATCCGAATCCACATTCGATGTGGCGTAGATATAGTCGTTTGCCGCATTGTACACATATATGGAGTGGGTATGGATATTGGTGCTCATGACAGCATCCAATCGTCTGATGCTTGTCACCACATCGAAATTGGTAAGATCCTTCTGGTACATGAGCTTCTGCACCGAAGGCTCGAAGAACAGTTCCATACCGCTTATCTTAACCATTTTCTGCAAGTACTCGTTGATCCTGTGGTTCTCTGCGAGAAACTCCTGGTTCAGCTGGTTCACCATGTGTGTCGTGGAACGCTCGAAATGGGAATTGAGGAACCAGGAGACCATAACGACTGTCGCAATGATCGCTATGGCCACGAGGAGGAGGATTTCAAGAAAATATGTCTTAAGAATCCTAAATTTCAACATGGTTCAGCCGCAGTATACCATGGGTATTCTTACATGGACTCAGAAAACTGCACCCTGACTCCGTCGGGATCCTGGACGTAGAAGAACTTTATATGGTCGTTGGGTTGGAAGGGACCGCTTTCCACCACGATTCCATGGTCAGCTATGAACGCGAGTGTCTTGTCCAAGGACTCGACCGCAAAGCCCAATGTAATCCCATTGCCGATGACAAAGGTTCCGCTTGGGCGCTGGATCAACTCGACTTGCGTCTCCCCTGCCCCGAGAAAAGCGATCTCACCATTGGGCCCGGCATTGAAACGTCGGTTGACCGGCAAGCCGACGATATCCCTATAGAATGCGATCGATGTATCCAAGTTCTTCACCATGATGGTAGTCCAGCAATAGGTCATGCCAATACTCCTTTGTACAGAATTTCCTGCCTATGGTACCATGGTAATTCTAGGAGGAACAACAATGAAATCATTTCGAAAGGAATTGCACTTCAATCTGCCTACCAGACGAGGCTTGGTGAACATAACACAAAAGGTGCAGGAAGCGGTAATCGATAGCGGTGTACGGGAAGGATTGGTCCTGGTGAATACCATGACAAACTAGTTTTAGAATCTTCCTTTGCATAGAACTCTACTATCTGGTCAAGAATAGCCCGTATTTCAAACCTCCATGGCTTCTCAGGATCATCAGTTCTCTCAACATAGACTCCTAGTCTATTACCATTGATATCCTTGCCTGAAAACGCTCTTTCAATTATTGCCCTTTGTTTCTCATATGGAGCAGATAGAATTTTCTCAATAGCTTTTGGTCCTGGGTTTTTCAACGCATCAATTAAAACATTTCTAGCAAGTATGGATTTCTTCTTGATCTGATCCATGCTTGGTTGGTTAACTATCTGTGATTCTAGGGAATCAATTCGACTTTGAATCGCTTGTAAACGCTCTCTGATATCTTTGATTTGTTTCGTGATTTCATCATCTGTCAAAGATCCTTCTGATGCTAATTTAACAAGTCGCTCTCTCTGTTGGAGCAGTTCCTGTTGTTTCTTTTGTAATTCTGCAAGCTCATCCTGAATCTGTTGTATCTTGGAGAAATCAGGAAGGGCTTTTTGTACTGCTCTTTCAATTCTTTCAACATCTCCAAACATTTGGAACAACGCTACAAGCACAGCTTCTCCAAGTGGCTGAGCCGGTACCCAATTTGTAACATCACACTCATTCTTACGATCCCTAGGATGCCGGAAATACTGGATTTCTGAGTGGTTTGTTTGGGCAGATAGAGCATATCCACAATGTTTACAAAAGACCATTCTCGATAGAAGGTACTTATGCTTAATCTCTCCATGGTGATAAGTCCGATTCGCACTTCCCTGTTGCTTGATTGCCGCTAAAGTCTCTTCGCCTAACAATGGTGGAATTTTCACTGTCACCGTTTCGTCGATATTCAGCTTTGCATTACGAAATTGCATTTGCCAATCAGACCCTGACCTTTTAGTAAGAATCTTCCATAGATTTGAAAAGTTCATTCCGATAATTTTGGATATCTCCACAATGGATATTCCGCTTAGATATTGTTCGGCAGCCCATTGGATTTTCTTTTGCTTCTCGGAATCGATACCCCATTGGTTGGTGTCTTTGTTATACGTACGACCATAAGGAAGCTTTCCACTAGTTGGAATCCCTCTTCTCGCTCTTTCAATCCGGTTCGTTATCGATTTCAATGATTGTTGTCTTGCCTGTAATTCGCCAACTTCGGCACTCATGCCTAGAATAAAGTTATGCTCAGGGTTGTATAGGTCAAACTCCATAGTTCCAACAAAGAATCTAATCCCATTATTTCGCAGGATATTCAACCCTTCCTTGGATTTCAGATTGTCCCTTGACCACCTACTGGTATCACAAACTATAACAGCATCAAACTTGTCCATAGATGAGTCAATAAGTAATTGATCAAGTTTTTTCCTTTCAACCTCAGGGGTGGCGTGTTCCTGACCAGAATATACAATGCAATTCTCAGGGATCATTCCATTCAAGGATTTAACATATTGCTGGATTTGTGCAGTCTGGGTCCGAAGAGATTCACCTATATTAGCTTGGCTTTCTGTTGAAACCCTTATTAGTGGAGCAAATCGTAGAATCATACCCCCCCCCCTTCTATTCTCCAATAATTTTTACCAAGACACGTTTTTTTCTTTTTCCGTCAAATTCACCATAGAAAATCTGTTCCCAAGGCCCGAAATCCAAAGCACCTTTGGTAACGGCAACTACCACTTCCCTTCCCATGACAGTCCGTTTCAAATGAGCATCTGCGTTGTCTTCATATCCATTATGATGGTATTGGTTATATGGCTTCTCAGGTGCCAATTTCTCCAGCCATTGTTCAAAGTCATGATGCAGACCGGACTCATCATCATTGATAAAGACGCTCGAGGTAATGTGCATCGCGTTTACGAGTATCAAGCCCTCGGTGATTTTACTTTCAACAAGACACTCCTTTACCATTTGAGAAATATTGATGAATTCTCTTCGTTTCTTAATGTCAAAGAATAATTCCTTTCTATATGATTTCAATTTCTAATCCTCCTGGCTATATATATTATTTTGATCATCACATTAATATTTATGTTCCGTAACCGAATCGATTATTGGGACATATTCATTTAACTTGTTGTTCCTTTGTTTTTAAGTATAATCTGATTGCATCATCCAAAACCTCTCCAGATTTACGGTCCTCCATGATCGCTTGTGCTCTTAGACGTTGCCAAAGCTTCTCATCGACAGAAGCACCAACGGACTTACGTCCAGATTCTTTCTTCATATGCTACCCCCATAGTCCTTTTATATTTTCCTGAATATCTTCTTTGCTTACATCTGCATAAATCTGAGTATTCTGAATACTAACATGCCCAAGTTGTTTCTGTAATCCTCGCAAGTCCTTTGTTTTCCTATAATACTCAACTGCATAGCTATGCCTCAAAGCATGAACGGATTTACCATTCTCATAAATACCGAGCAGTTTTAAATACTTTTTAACGATCTGTTGGATTGCTTGATCAGTCATGGCACCACGCTGACCTAAGAAAAGATAATCGTTAGTATCGATTGGCTCCCCTTTATCAACCTTCCATCTAAGATAACTTTTCAAGTGTATTTTCAAACTTTCAGGTATCTGCACTATCCTCGACTTACGGCCTTTTCCATTTCTAATTACCAATTCCGAATCACCATAAGCAGTGCGGAGATCTCCACACCTGAGATCAGCACATTCAGAAACCCTCATTCCTGTACTTGTGAGAACATCAACCACGATCCATTCCCTAACACCAGTTACTTGATTTACAGATCTTGCAAGAAAACTAGCATCCTTACAAACTCTACGCAAAGCCTTTATCTGCTTCTCGGTGTAATATTTGATTTCGTGGCCAGGCTTGGCTCGACTCTTGGCTTTAGTTAGATGAGCTGGAAATTGAATCACATTTACAGCATAATCCATATTCTCCTCCTTAACTTGATGGTCTATAATAATTTGTCTATTTATTTACTATATATTATATCTTTTAATATTATAAGCTTTTTAAAAGCGATTACCATATTACTTTAATTTTTAACATTTTCTATTGAGTTTTTAACTTAATCTGCATCAAATAGCACAAATATAAAGGACATATGATAGATAAACTCAATAGATTTTATCTAATATCTTTTAAGTTATCATGATCTCCATTGGTATTGAGTCCATTTCTTGGTACAGAAATTTAAATCTTTTTGTTTAGGTTCACCCCTACTGATATTGATAATATTCATTTCTCTGCAAGTCATTGAGAATTCCAATATTACCTTTGTAAATTTGTAAGAAATACTTAAAATAATTTTTAAAAAGTTTTAAATAGAAGGATAAACACTAAGATCCTGTGGTCCTCCCTATAATGATTTACAAAAACTTTACACAAAAAAAATACTTGAAAGAATTCCAATAAAATCTGATGAAACTGATCAATGGCGATTACTAAAATGGCAAATATTCTGGTAGCATCAGAATCGAAATAAATTCCCCAGATTGAACATTAACATGAGTTAAAATTGTCGTAGGTATACAAAGAAAAACTAATTCAACTTGCATATTTAAAAGCTATTAATAATTCCAATCTAATCCAATCCAATTTGAATCGTTTTAACTAATACTTTTCTCATATAAACTATTATATTATATCATTTTGTTACCAATATCATTTTATACCAATATTAAAGCCTCCTGTATGTTTTCTATATGCCACCTTCATGGTCAAATATAATTCAGCTTCATATCGCTTCTGTACAATGAATGAATCATGAATTGCCAGAATAGGAATTCGCTGCTGTACAAAATGGTTGATTACATCCAATGCTATTTTGGAATCTAGATTCATGATACGTAATCCATTCTCATTTCCATTGCAGAAAAATTGACTTATTGGCTCATGTGTTTTAATAAACTTTTCGATAAATGGTCTAGCACAAGTGATTCCTAATCTTTTCAACCTTAAATAGTAATCATAGTTCTTATATAACCAATAGTTTGCAGCTTTCACTGCAGTCTTCTCATCTATGGAATTGATGAGGGTAAGCAAGATCTGTTTTAAAAAGAGACGTACAATTTCGCACTGATCAACCACAGAATAAGGATCTCCATCGTACTGGATTCCTACTCTGGTGTAGAGAAGGTGAGGATGAAGTCCACGAAAATCCAATTCAACGGTAGGTTCTCCATCAATAGTGATCTCTTTCCGTTCCTCACCCGATAACCCTTGATATTGATGTAATCCCCTTGTGTGCAATCGTCCATATAGCGTAAATTTCCGCTTGAATATTGCTACAAGGGTACCTGAAAGAGAGAAATCGTCAAATCTTATCTCGGCATCTTGGTTGACTTCCATTACTTTATGTAGAATTTTCCTTATACGCCTTGTTTGAGCAGTATCGTCATAATTCAGCAATTGCTTATTGTCACCCCGCAGCTCAACCAATTCAACAGGGGCATATCTTACGTTTTTATTACGTTCAGGAAAATATTCTAGTAGTGCCTTTGTTGGCCAGATTCGGCTTAAATAAGCTTTCTCTTCTGTTCTAAAGCCCTTTATCAAGTGAATATATCCGTATTCAGAGAGATTATACACAATTTTAATTACTTGGGGACCTACCACTTTGTATCGGTTTTTTTTCCAGGCATTTCGATTAAGACTGATTTTAACAGGTCTTCTTAATCTATTAGCAATTAAGTTTGCAATTAGAATTTCGAAACTTACCCAATTTTCTTTCCTATTAGCGATCCCACATCGTTGGAAAACAACTTGAAAAGTTTCTAGTCCATTTTCTGGTAATCGATAATCGTGCCTGAAGAAAACTGCTCTATTCAGCCATGCTCCAGTTCTTCGAAATTCTTCAGATTTTTTCCGAGCGTTTGTTCCGACACATTCCCCTATATCCGTTTTCATGACTCCTCCCATTTACTCTATATTAATATTATACAAAGATAGGGAGCCTTTCTCCTTGAATAAATATGGAATAAAGTTTTAAAGGATTTTAAAACTGTAACTCTCATGCAATTTGATAATTCCAATGAAAAGAATCTTTTTTT
Organism: Spirochaetae bacterium HGW-Spirochaetae-4; assembly: GCA_002839335.1. Taxonomy (GTDB): domain Bacteria; phylum Spirochaetota; class Spirochaetia; order Sphaerochaetales; family Sphaerochaetaceae; genus UBA8525. Next base: position 9,972 of record PGXU01000004.1, on the reverse strand, counting down.
TAAAATTTCTATGAGCTCATCACACCAAGAAAAATCAGCTATAGCAGAAGCATTCGTGCTAACTGTATCCGAATATACTTTAGCATAACTAAGTTTGTCTTAGCGCGTTTTTACTGGCAATCCGTCAAATACTGGAAAGCTTCGAAATCCTATAGTCACCCATACTTGTAGATTCCTTATCAAATTTGCGCCTGTTAGAGTTATAATCAATTTGAATAATCTGTTTCCGAACGATAAGGAATTCCTATCTTCAAGCCCCACTTGAACTGCAATGCATTCGATCCGGTATTATAGAAACAACCGATATACCCTCCCCAAGCAACAAGACCATCAATCCTTTGATAACCACATTCAGCTAAAGTTGTAAATAATAAAGTGAGGTCATTACTATAGTTTTCAAGCATTAAAAAAATCCCTGGATAAAGACCTATATACAATCCTTCTATTCCCATTCCAGTAATATTATATTGTGGACCGACATTTAATCCTGTAAAGATATATTCAATATTTTCACCCATAAAACCTATATCATTGATAATATTAATAGCAAGTTTATCACGAATAACAGACTGGCTTTCAAACACTATTTCAAATACTCCTAAATATGCAGCTCCAAGTGTTGCAAGGGGTCTAGCCATCCAAAGCCCCTCTTCTGAGCTGGGATGTTCATTATTCTCGAGGAATTTTTCAGAAGTTGCGAATATTGAAATCAAATTAAGATTCATCAATAGTATTAATATCAAGATCGTTGGTCCCGACAACCTTATTTTCATAACACACCTCTCTATGAGAATTCATTCAACATACAAACATAACGAATCAATTAGATTATATATGATTTTTTTAAATTTTAATACCATTATTATTAGTACGAGTCGAATTAGTATAATGATCCAATGAGTTTTATGTAACATTCTAATTATGGATACACAACGTGAAAAAGCCATGGATTTTTGGGGACGTGTAGAACTTGCTCAAAAAGAACATGGATGGACACTGGTTGAATTATGCAAAAGAGCAAAACTCAACTACGGAACTGTTATGAATAGCAGAAGTACAGCTCGTCTGCCTAATCTGGACGCCGCAGTTGCACTATCAACCACGTTGGGAAAATCTGTTGAATGGTTGTTGATAGGGAAGAACTCCCAGCTTACTGAGTATGTAGATTTGTTTAACAAATTAAGCATGAAGCCTGAATTGCTAGCTATCATGCATGAATTACAAAAAGCTACTAAAAATGAATTAAATGCAATCAACGTCATTCTGGGAATTATCAGTTGATACAATATTCGGAATCCAACTATCTGGTCCTTTCTAGAGAAAATTGTTTTTCGCACATCAGGTATATTACAGTTCGCGTCTTCATCAATCATCTATACCTATCTATTTATAATTTCTAAACATAACATTGGTAATAAGCAAAATTATGGTATAATGAGCCCAAGTGTAGTTATTGATAAGAGAGAAAAATGAAGATTCTGGATTATATTGAATTAGTTGAGCTAATAAATAAAACTGAGTTAGAGCGTACAAAGTACCTTTGTTATTATCATTATAGGGAAAAAAATGTATCCATGTTCACAATGGCGTTGATCTTAGATTTATTTACATGTTGTGGATTTAATAGACCAAATGCTACTCGTCTTAAAAATAAACTGATCAAGGGAAAAGATAAAATAATGTTGTTATCAAAAGAGAAAGTAGGGACATTAATATTTATTCCTGTGATTTTCCAGAGCTTAGAGAAAGAACTCTCTGGGAATTGGACAGATACTTTAACTATCGAATCAAATAGTGAATTATTTGAAGAATCAAAATTTTGTGGAAAAAGAAACTTTCTTGATAGACTCATCAGACAGATAAATTTTTCCTATTCTAATAATTGCTTCGATGGTTGTGCAGTTTTGATGCGCAGATTATTTGAAGTACTCCTTGTTCTATCATACCAGAATCTAGAAATCGAAGCTTGTATCATAGATGAACAAGGAAATCATTTCATGCTCGAGAGATTAGTCAAGGAGGCTGTACAGAACAAGTCTTTGAATTTATCGTCACGAGTACGAAAACATTTGAATTCTTTTAGAGAAGTTGGGAACAATTCAGCGCACAGTATTACCTACACTGCTGGAAAAAAGGATATTGACGATATTAAAACTAATTACCGAGTTATGATGGAAGAACTCTACAATAAAGCAGGATTGATATAATAAAGGAGAATTGCAGCATGAACAATACCTTAAAAGTGAGGTTTAAACTCGGGGTAATTGAATTTGAAGCAGAAGGTTTAGCTGATGATGTTGAACGTGAACGAGAAGCATTCAAGAACACCCTTTTCCCTTTAGCAATTGAGGCTATGTCTAGAACACAAGACATTATCAATAATCAGAAAATTATTGAGGATTGCGAAGGTTCAGCATTACTTCCTGCACAAAAGAATAGTTACCCCGTCAATTCTCCTAATAATCTGAACTTAGCCGGTATCAGCTTAAATGAATTCATTACTCAGAAAGGATTCCGATCAAAAATGGAATATGCAATAGGTTTAATTTATTACTTTGAGAGAGTCAAAGGCTATTCAGTTTTCTCATGTGAGAATCTAAAAGAATTCTTTACCCAAGCTAAAGAGAAACCTCCCATTAACCTGAGTGATTATATTAAAAAATTGATTAATCCAAAAGCGTTTATTATGCCAGTTACAGATAAGGGGATGTATCAGATCACACGAACAGGAATAGATTTTGTTGAGAAGTTCGTTGTACCAGAATCACAGAGTAAAAAATCCACGAAAGTAATTAGAGTCAAAGAAAAATCAATATTTAGTTCATTAGATATTGACACTTTAAATTTAAAGAATTATCCGGAGATAAAATCACAGAAGTTATTTAGAAACCAGATGATTCTAATACTATTTATAGTTTCAAATGAAGGAAAGGGAGATGAATTTTCAACTGCTGATGTTCAATGTTTGCTAATAGATAAATTGGGCTTAAAAGCGACAAAAGATCAAGTGAATGGCGTTTTTAAAAATAGATCCTGGTTCACGATTATTCCCGATGCAACTTCCAAAAAAAGGAAGAAACGTAAATTACTGACTAGCGCAAAAGACTACGCCAAATCAATTATTGATGGGGATATCCGATAATTGACTGATAAAATATTGTGATCAGGAATATTGATTCCGAAAATCTTTATAATTGATAAATATCTACATAGATAAATCTTATTGTAAGATCATTTGAATCACCTTATGTTTACTTATTGGGAGAGCGAATGAAGAACGATGAGAAATCAGACAGATATTGAGGCATCGGTAATTAAATATTCGCTTTCGTTTGGCAATAGATATGAAAGTGGGTTATGAAGGAAAATTTTCTCTATCAAAATCGTTTGCAATTAAAGAGAACTATGCATTGCAAGTGAAGCTTATGGAATTCGTTTGAGGCACTTATCAATTATATGGAATCCCAACAGATAATAGCGATAACTAAGAACGCAAAACATAAAAAGTTTTCTATCATAACTTTACAGAAAATTGAAGCTTTAGACAGCAATTCTGAATACCTTTCGGAAATACGAAAACTCTATATCCAAGACAGAAAATGAAAGTAGTTATGATATTTACATAACCAAGCTTACAACCAGTAATGTATTAAATTCAAAATTAAAAATAGTTGTAGAAAAGTACTGAATTTTGTATAGACCAGAATACTTTATTTGGTTATGAGCTTTTTGCTCTTATCCATGCGGAACGTAATATGTATTTTCACAATGTAGAAACTCCAAAACTCGGTATGGAATCGGCCAAGAGGAATGAACTCCTTTGCCTCTACTATAAATTCTTTACAAAATGTATATTGAGAATTGCTGTACGGTCAATTGAACAACAGATTATCAAAGAATAAAGCGCTAATATTTTCCTGATAATAGTAACTTAATCCATAATAATTATATCATGGGTATAATTTTATTTTTATTCACGAATTACTATTTATATGACATATACAGAATAATACTCTGTTGCTATTTCAACTGAACTAATTGATACTTATATTAGGAAAGTATCTATGTAAACAGGACTATTATGGATTATCAAAAGTATCTTTCTAATTTCCTAGACTATTGTAAATCAGAAATCACAATAACTGAATGGAACAGACGTTTTTCCAATTGTGAGAACAACTATATTTATTTAAAAGAGAATCCAATATTTTTAGCTGAAAAAGAAAGTAATTCCCGGACATTCATATCTCCCCAATATTTAACCAAAGATGTCCCTATGTGGTATTTATATAATATTTTTAATTTTATTCATAATCCAGAAATGTGTGATTTGGGATTATTGGCAAGAACTCTTCCAAAAATACTGCGTATATCAGAACAATTACCAAAATTCATCACTCAGAAGGGATTCACAGGAAAAATGAAAGACCTTCTACATCTAAATAATATTAATTTTGAAAATACAATTTTTGAATTATTAGTTGGGGGATTATATTTGCGAAATGGAGCGACGAATATTGAATTCTTATTTGATAAATCAAAGAAATTAGCCGATATTCATGCAGATTATTATGGTTTTCTTTATATAGAGTGCAAGAGAAGGACTAAGGAATCTGAATATTCGAGAAAGGAAAGAGAATTATGGTATCAACAATACTTGCCAATTCAAGATTACTTGACAGAACATCAAAAATCTCTAGTGATCAAGATAACATTTCATCATGAATTAAACACATACCCAAAAAATTATTTATATGATTTACTCAAACCAATGATCGACGGAAAAAGCCGATATGGACTAGTGTACGATAATGAAGATATAACAATTGAATTCAATGAACCAGATTTTCAAGGATTAAATGAAAAACCGGCAAACAAATGGAAAATATATTCTCCCACTTTTACAAGAAGACTATTTGGTTTGGACGACGAAAGATATGGTATTACCATGTGTGTATATTCGAATAGGAATAGAATTACTGACTATGTATCTGATGTAAAAAAAGCAAACGCGGGTATTTGGTATTGTGATTCAATAGAAGCGATACGGAATAAATCAGTGAGTTTTAAAAAGAATATTGTCAGGGCTCTTTCCCAAATACCTAACGAACAAGTAGGATCGGTTCATATATGTTACGAATCTTATAATGGTGCTGAAGTAGAATCAATGAATTATAACAGAATTTTAAGTGATCTTAAAAATTTTGACCTAAGGAACAAGAAGATAAATTTTATTTATTTACATAATCTACGTTTGCTTCTTCCGGAGAATGAGATATTTGATTGTATCGAGACTGTAGTTCCTATTACCAATGATAATTCAAACTTAAAACAAAAACTGTTAAATCCTCAAATCATTTGTTTCTAATTGAAGGATTAGTATACATGGAAAATCAGGGAAAGAATAAAGAACAAAAATCACTGACGCATTCCTCATTCCAGAAGTTTTATAGTGCTCTCATTAGTATTAATCATTTCAGGTTAGAGAATAATTCATTTGAAAACACATCATATTTAGATAATTTCTTTTCCGAGTTTCGAAGCATCACCTTAGTTTTACAAAACAATCTACCTGAAGGAAAGAATAACCCGATCTATCATGAAATGAATGTAAAGTATTTTTCTACTCCAGAAATGAAATGGTTCGTCAACAAAAGAAATCAGGTAATACATAAAAATCCAGTTTCCCTAATGCGACTTTTTCGTCTTGAAATATATGGAATATCATCAATCATCACAAAAAGAACATATTTTTATGATGACGAAGATCACCCACAGGAAGATATTCAAAAAGCGATTCGAATCATATTGGATTCCCTCAATGCAGAAGTTGAAGTCAATTTTTCTGTGAGACACTTGATAATAGATAAAAATAGTCTTGAAGATATGGATATGATAGACTTGATTCGAAAAGGGATACGCACAATGTGGGAATTCCTTAATTCAGTACGGAATATGCTTAGCGACGATTCACCACCTCTCCAAAGGCTTGATAAGGAGATAAATAAGCTTTTACCTGAAATACTCAATAACGAAATACTTTTTATTATTGACTATGTATATCATGTGAAAGAAAATAAAATCATCGCGGCCACTGTCGGTATGGTAAAATTCGGTTTGAATATTGATAGGCAAAAACTCGAAAACATTACAAAAACCTTTAGATACATGTCAATAAACCTAGATAGCAATATTGATTTATATAAGTGGTTTATTTATTACAACATTCCACTATATGGCATGGGGATGAAAAATCTGATGTCAACGTTCTTCATTATTTATAATGATAATTCGTACTCTATTCAGCCTTTTTTTTCCAACTTGAGATCCACGGCTTATAGGATGATTAATGAAGTTGCTACCATGGTAGAAGAAGGAAAAGTAAGAGCTGTTGTTTTCATGTGGGAAGGTATTGGTTATGACATAACTCAAGCAGAAGAACTGTCGAAGATGACATATGAAGACCGGAAAAAACTTGCAACAAGTGAGACAGTGAATATCGATCTAATTTCGAAAAGAACTACTAGATCAATTGTGTTTGACCCAAATAGAGTTAATGAAAAGGGATATATTTCTAATGTTATGGATTTAATGCAGAATAAATCAATTGGACTATTTCTTACTCCTATAACTAAAGCATTTGAAGAATTAGAATAACTTTGATGTTATATGATTCCATCAAACACCAAATAAGTACAGCAACTAGTTTCCCTTAGTGAATGTGATGCACACCACTGCAAGAGTTTTCATCAACAGTGATGAATCAGAACTCCTCAAAGACTTCGAAAAGTAGTTATAGAAATTAGCCCCTAAAAACCCTACTCATGGTATCAACACAATGGCAATGAAGATAATTATTCAGATATTCTTTTCTATAAAATGGTACTACGAAATTATATTTATTCGATGTCAAAAACATAATGTTCTGCAATTGTGCAAAGTATACCATTGGCAGGAACCGTTTATCAGCTGGTTACGTATTCATTTTCTATTCTAAACAAGTATTGTTATAATATGGATGACCTTCAGAACTACTACCGTTCAATGTTATTATAGTGGTTGAACCGTCAGAAAAATCAAAAGCATTGCTGATGAACCAGCTAGCAGTACCAGAGCCATATCTGACGGTTATATTTATATTCTGATATCCAGCTTGCATCCCATTATTGAGAAAAAAACGTTGGGAATCACCTGCTGCAATATCTAAATTATTAAAGTCATAACCTACTAATGAAACACTCTCGATTGCCCTGCCTTCGTACTGATTTACAACTTTCAGCGAAGGGTAATGCTCTTCAGGAGTACCACAAGAAGAAAAAAAGTACACACTACTAATCAAAATTACAAAGATAACAATCGAAACCTTTCTAATACTCATGATAGATATCCTCAATCTTTTCTCTCTGAGTAAAGAATGCCATATTGATTCTTGATTTTCCAATTTCCCCTAACGTTCAAGAAATATGCGAAGCACCTTCACATGGATCTCAGTATATTATACTTTTTTATTATTATTGGAAAAATGTTTGTCCCCACTTAACCATTAATATGTTGTAATTTCACTTTCTATCAAAATGTATGCAGAGTAACTAGTTTGCCTTAGTGAATGTGATGAACACCACTGTTAGTATTCTAGTAAATGATGAAGAGAGTCCCCCCTATTAAGAAGCAAGAGATATGATTAGAAAAGTTAGCCCATCCATGAAAAGCCCTACTCCCAATATCAACGCAATCTAGCAACAGTGTGTTTATAAACCAGCTGAAAGGTCAGATTTATCAACAATAATCTTAATTGCTGAGAGAAGATTACCAACTTTTTCTACCGTATTATTTATAATATAATTGTATCAAGTCCAAGCTTTTGTAAGAATTTTAGGATATCCGATTAATTGCTGCAGAGAATTGGTCACTTTTAGAGTTCTCTAACAACAAAAGTTTTAATTCTTCCCAATATTCAATATCAACTTTGGCTTTTATATTTTCACCTATTTTTAGTGCTAATCTCTCTTCAAAATCAATCCATTTATCCCCAAAAAGAATTTGGTTTCTTGATGAATTCAACTCTAAATCTCTATTACCACAAATATCTACGACAATCAGTACTGGGAAAGGCCAAGAAAGACTAGCCTGATTTTTTTGTAGACGCCAAGAGTCTGGAAATAAAGTTGTGGGAATTTCAATTCCATGTAAAGAAATACGTGATTGTGAACGTGCTAGGGTTCTATATCCATTGGACGAATCTATTCCACCATCATCATCAATCATTATCGAGGTGGAAAGTAACTCAATCTCATTATTTTTCATAGATATTGATTTATCTAGAGGATAATATTGGCCTTCAATTTCTACTTCCCTGCTGGTAACTTCAATTTCAATCGATGGTTTTCCTTGACTTTCTAATAATGCGACAACTACTGACCCGACAATGCCATTCTCTTTATCATCAATATTGAATTCAATTTCTCGTATATTATCATCATCATTCCAATTATGATTTTTAAGACTTTTAGCACTTAATAGATAAAAGCTTTCTTCGTTACGTATTATTTTTTTATCTTGACATTCAATAATTATTTCAAAAGGTGGGTTTGGAATAATATTTTCAACAGAATTAGTAAACTGTTCTGCTGTTAGTTTACCCCAAGGATTTTTATTTTTCCGTAATACTAGTTTTGTTGTTGTTCCAGGGATTGTACGCTTACCCTTTTTAATCCAAAATATACTATCCTGACCTTCAACCTCTAAATTGATTGGATCACTTGATGAATGTGGTGCATAAACTTTTCTTGTATCAACAATTAATGTATCTGAAACCATAAAGCACGATAAAATCCCAATCCCAAAACGAGAAGTAGGCTGGAAATCAGCCTTTGACTCAGCTTTTAGGTCATAAAAATCCGTAGACTTATAAAAAGATGTTCCTATTCTGGTATAGTACTTATCAATTATTTCTTGATCCATTCCAATTCCATTATCATCAACTATCAATAAATCTTCGTCTTCAATATTTAAATACTTAACTGTAATTTTTGGAACATATGAATTACCCCAATTTACTTCCATGGCTTTTCGTAAAAGACAAGCATCAATAGAATTTTGTAATAATTCTCTTAAGGCGACCTCTGGATCACCATACAATTTTGTACCCATCAGTAAATCGATTACTTGATTTTTACTTAGGCTAAATTTTGTCTCCTGATAAAGATATTCTGGTTTTCCAAAAATATCTTTTTTAGTTTTTATTCTAGTTCTATCAACTTTGAAAGGTATTGAAATACTATATTCTATTGAATTTGACTTATTATATTGGTTAACCTTATTTAAAACATTATTACATGTAATTAATTCCTTATCTATTAAATCACAAAATAAATGAATACTATACTCAATTGCTGGATGGCGACATTTTGCATGGAATTGTATTAAATCACATTTAATTTCCCAAGCTTCAACTGATCTATGTTTTTTCCATTCTACAAGAGAAATTGGATTTTTAATATTTAAGCATGATAATAATATATCGGGTGTTCTCTTAGGGTCGAAGTCAAGTATATCTGCAATGCGAAGAATAACACCTATAAGTGGTAAACACACAAATTGGTCCTGTCCACATAAATAGTGCATATCTAAATCTAGTAAAGATAATGGATCTTCATTATGGCTGTAACATATTTCTGCCAACTCAAGACTAAAATTTGCGTCTTTATAGTTTAATTTATCACTCCAATCTTGTTGAATGATTTCCATTGCTCTTAACGAATGGGTTTCACGTATATAGTCTGCAATTAAATAATTTTTTTGGATATCAGCTTCAGTAACTTTACCATCAGTTATAAGAGAATCAATAATATTCAATTTATCTGGACGAGCTGAAGCATATCGCTTAAAAGCAATGTATTGTTTTTCTTCCACATCGTCTTTGAATGATGGACTCATATCCCAGTATTTTTTCCATGAAATCACTTCGATCTC